>JALHMN010000026.1 GCA_022844005.1 bacterium
GTGCTCTTCCGATCTGCCGCCCTGCCCGCCCGCCTGCTGGGCGATGTCGCCGGGCTGCGCGTGATCGACCTCTGCGCCGCACCCGGCGGCAAGACGGCCGCCCTGGTGGCGGCGGGGGCCGTGGTCGTCGCGGTCGAGAAGTCGCCCGCGCGCGCCGAGCGCCTGCGGGCGAACATGCAACGGCTGAACCTCCCGGCCGAGGTGATCGTCGCCGACGCAGTCGAGTGGCAACCGGCGTCGGAGGCGGATGCCGTCCTGCTGGATGCCCCCTGCTCGGCAACCGGCACCGCCCGCCGGCACCCCGACGTACCGCATCTTAAACGGCCGGACGACATAACCGGCCTGCGGACGATTCAGAACAGGTTGCTGGCCGCGGCGACGACGATGCTGCGGCCCGGCGGCCGCCTGGTCTTTGCCACCTGCTCGCTGGAACCCGAGGAGGGTCCGGAATGCATAGGCACCTTTCTCGCCGGCGGTGCGCCTTTCGACCGCATCCCGATCACGGCTGCGGAAATCGGCGGCTTCGCCCAGGCACTGACGCCGGAAGGCGACCTGCGGACGCTTCCCGGTGATGCTCCGGATCCACAGGGATGGGACGGATTCTATGCCAGCCGCCTGATCAAGCGATAGCCGCGTTGCCGCCATCCCGACACTGGATTACTTCTAGCCGCGAAAGCTTTTCGGGGCGGCGCGGCATGCGGCGTGGTTTTCTCCTTCTCTGTGCTTCGCTCATGGTCGTCTGGCCGGCCATGGCCGACTACCGGAACCGCCATGGCGACTGGTGGGTGGAATGCTATGCGCGCGATTCCGGCCCGTTCGGCTATACCTGCGCCGGTCGAACCACATCGAAAGACGGGCTGCAGCTCTATGTCGTAGAGCGCCAAGGCCAGCCCTTCATCGTCGTGCATGCCGAAGCCGGCATCCAGTTCGACCGCTCGCAGCATGTGGTCATCCGGGCCGATACCGGCGAGCGCTTCACCATCCTGGCGCAGCAGCGCCGGGTGGCCTATCTCGGCGGCAATGAAGCCCTGCGCCTGATCGGCGACATGGTCGAGGGCGAACTGGCCTTCGTCACCTACAACGACCTGTTCGGACAGTCGCGGGATTCGCGCTTCGGGCTCGACGGGTTCGGCCCTGCCTACAAGGAACTCAAGCAGGCGATGGCCGAGGCCGAGCAAGGTGCCGCGCAGTACCAGAAGCCGCCGCTGCCGCCGACCGCTGAGAATCCGGCGCCGCCATCCGCGGATCAGGCTCCCCGCCGAGACAGCGACGGCAACGTCGTCGACGATGTCGTGAACGACGTCGGTGACTTCTTCGGCCGGGTCGGCCGCTTCATCGGCCGACAGTTCGAGCGCTGAGCCGGGTTTTCACTCGGCAGGCAACGACCCCGGCTTCCTCTCCGGCCGAAGCCACAGGACCAGCTTGCGCATCACCACGTAGAAGACCGGCGTGAAGAACAGGCCGATCAGGGTGACGCCGATCATGCCGGCGAAGACCGCGGTTCCCAGGGCACGCCGCATCTCGGCCCCCGCCCCGGTCGCCGTCACCAGCGGCAGCACGCCCAGGATGAAGGCGAAAGCCGTCATCAGGATGGGTCGCAGGCGAAGCCGGCAGGCATCGATCACCGCCTCGACCGGGCCCTTGCCGTCACCCTCGATCTGACGGGCGAACTCGACGATCAGGATGGCGTTCTTGGCGGCGAGGCCGATCAGCACGACGAAGCCGATCTGCACCAGGATGTTGTTGTCGATTCCGGCGATCCAGACACCGGAGAGCGCGAACAACACGCTTACCGGAACGATCAGCATGATCGAGAACGGCAGCGCCCAGCTCTCGTACTGGGCCGATAGCGCCAGGAAGACGAAGACGATCGCCAGCGCGAAGACATAGATCGCCGTATTGCCGGTGGCGCGCTCCTGCAGTGCCAGCTCCGTCCATTCGAAGCCTTGTCCCGGAACCAGAGTTTCTGCGGCCAGCTTCTCCATCGCGTCGAGCGAGATGCTGGAAGACACGCCAGGGGGCGTCGAGCCCTGCAGGGGCACGGACACATACATGTTGTAGCGCTGGATCAGGTCCGGGCCGGCGGTATCGCGGATTTCCACCAGCGTGCCGAGCGGCACCAGATTCCCGTCGGCCGAGCGGACCTTCAGACGCTGGATGTCTTCGCGTTCCAGGCGGAAATGCGCGTCGGCCTGGGCGCGCACCTGAAAGACGCGACCGAAGGCGTTGAAGTCGTTGACATAGGCCGAGCCGAGATTGACCTGCAGCGCCTCGAACACGTTCGCGAGCGGCACATTCAGCATCTGGGCCTTTACCCGGTCGATATTCAGGAACACCTGTGGCGAGGAGGCCGAGAAGGTGGTGAATACGCCGGCCACGCCCGGCGTCTGCGCCGCCTTTCCCATCATCTGATAGGCGCTGGCGAGCAGCGGACGGATGTCGTCGCCGGTCCGGTTCTGCAGTTGCATCTTGAAGCCGCCGCCGGTGCCGATACCGGGCACGGCGGGCGGCGGAACGGCGATGACGAAGGCCTCGTCGATCGCCTGCAGCTTGCCGAACATCTGGCCGATAATGCTGTCCGAGGTCTGCCCGTTGGCCAAGCGTTCCTCGAAAGGCGCGAAGGGCGTGAAGATCACCGCCGCATTGGCGGCGTTGGTGAAGGTGGCACCGCTGAAGCCCGGGATGGCCACGATATTGCCCATGCCCGGCACGTCCTCGATCAGCTTGCTGGCCTTCTGCACCACCGCGTCGGTGCGATCGAGCGAAGCGCCATCGGGCAATTGGATGACGATCAGGGCATAGCCGCGGTCCATCGCCGGAATGAAGCCCTGTGGAACCTTGCCGAACATCCAGTAGGTCGCGCCGATCAGGATCGCATACAGGCCAAGCATCACCACGCGATGCCGGGCCACGCCGCCGACCGACCGAGCGTAGCCACCCGCCAGACCGTCGAAGCCGCGGTTGAAGAGCGCGGCGGCGCGCACGAATGGCCGCGCCAGCACGGAGCGCTTGGCATGCTCCGCGTGCGGCTTGAGCAGAATCGCCGCCAATGCCGGCGATAGCGTCAGTGAATTGAAGGCCGAGATGATGGTCGCCG
Organism: bacterium; assembly: GCA_022844005.1. Lineage (GTDB taxonomy): Bacteria > Pseudomonadota > Alphaproteobacteria > Ferrovibrionales > Ferrovibrionaceae > Desertibaculum. Next base: position 3,098 of record JALHMN010000026.1, read on the forward strand.
CCGCGATGGTGAGCGCGAACTGGCGGTAGAACTGCCCGGAGATGCCGGGGATGAAGGCGGTCGGGATGAATACGGCCGACAGCACCACGGCAATGGCGATGACCGCCGTTCCCACCTCGTCCATGGTCTTGTGCGCGGCATCCCGAGGGCTCATGCCGAGTGCGATGTTCCGTTCCACGTTCTCGACGACGACGATCGCGTCGTCGACGACGATGCCGATCGCGAGAACCAGACCGAACAACGTGAGCACGTTCAAGGTGAATCCGAAGGCGGACATGACCGCGAAGGTGCCGATCAGCGAAACCGGGATCGCCAGAATCGGGATGAGCGAGGCACGCCAGCTCTGCAGGAAAATCAAGACCACCAGGGCGACCAGGAGGATCGCCTCGGCCAGCGTCTTGTAGACCTCGTCCAGCGACTGCTGGATGAAGTCGGTCGGGTTGTAGACGATGGTGTATTCCAGGCCCGGCGGGAACTCCTTCTTCAGCTCCTCCATCCGCGCCTTGACGGCCTGGGCGGAGTCGAGCGCGTTGGTTCCGGGCCGCTGGAAGATGCCGAGTGCCACGGCCGTCTGCCCGTTCAGATAGCTGCGGCTGGTGTAGTCGCGGGCGCCGAGTTCGACCCGGGCGACATCCTGCAGCCTGACGAGGCGGCCGTCCTCGCCGCTCTTGACGATGATGTAGCGGAACTGGCGCACGTCGTCGAAGCGGCCCTGGGTCCTCACGGTGGCCTGCAGCGCGTTGTCGGCCGGTGCGGGCTGCGCGCCGAGGGTGCCGCCCGAGACCTGCACGTTCTGCGCCTGCAGGGCGGAGACGACATCACCGCTGGTCAGGCCATAGGACGAGAGGCGGTTGGGATCCAGCCAGATGCGGATCGCGTATTCGCTGCCGCCGAAGACGATGACATTGCCGACGCCATCGAGGCGCAACAGCTGCTCGCGGATGCGCAGCTGCATGTAGTTGGCGATGTAGAGTTCGTCATACCTCTTGTCGGGCGACAAGAGGTGCACGACCATCATGATGTCGGAGGACTGCTTGTTGGTGGTGACACCGAGGCGGCGCACTTCCTCCGGCAGACGCGGCTCGGCCACCGAGACGCGGTTCTGCACCTGTACCTGGGCGATATCGAGGTCCGTGCCGGGGCGGAAGACGACGGAGAGCTGCATCACCCCGTTCGCGGTCGAATACGAGGACATGTACAGCATGTTCTCGATGCCGTTTATCTCCTGCTCGATCGGGGTCGCGACGGTGCGCGCAACCGTTTCAGCGTCGGCACCGGGATAGCTGGTGGAGACCGAGATGGTCGGCGGCGCGATCTCCGGATACTCGGTGACCGGCAGGTTGAAATAGGCAATGGCGCCCACGATCACGATGATGATCGAGATCACCGTCGCGAAGATGGGGCGATCGACGAAGAAGCGTCCGAAATTCACGGCAGACTCCGATGTTCGGCGAGGAACGAGACGCTTACCTCGGGGCGGCGCCCGGAGCGGCATGCACGGGCGGAAGCTCGGTCATCTGCGGGGTCACCTTGCCGCCACCCAGACGCACGCGCTGCAGTCCACCGACCACGACGGTCTCCTCGCCGGTGAGACCGTCGCGGACAATGCGATAGCCGTCGGTGCGCGATCCGAGCCTCACCGGCTGCTGATTCACTGCCCCATCCGGCCCGACGACGTAGACGAAGCGGCGATCGAGGTCGGTCAGGATCGCCTCGTCGGGCAGCATCACGGCCTTGTACCGGGGCGAGCCGGGGACGGCGATGCGACCAAACAAGCCGGGCGTGAGAAACAAGTTCTTGTTTCCGAGGACGGCCCGGATGCGCATCGTGCCGGTTCCGGCATCGACCCGGTTCTCGGTGAAATCGAGCACGCCCGGATGGGTGAAAGTCTTCTCGTCCGTCAGCATGACCCGGATGGGGAGGCCGTTGCCGTTGGTGCCTCCACCCGACTTCGCCATCCGCTGGTAGGCGAGGTAGGAGCGCTCGTCGATGTCGAAGTAGAAGTAGATCGGGTCCACCTGGACAATGGTGGTCAGCAAGGTCTCGTTCTGGCGAACCAGGTTGCCTTCCGTCACCAGCTTGCGCGAGATGCGGCCGGAAATCGGTGCCCGGATCTCAGTGAAGCCGAGGTTGAGGCGCGCCGTTTCCAGCGTGGCGCGGGCAGCGGCGATATCGGCCTGTGCCTGCAAATAGGCCTGCCGCCTTTCGTCCACCGTGCGCTCCGGGGCCGCGCCGGTGCGGGCCAGACGCTCGTAGCGCTCGTAGTCGGATTTGGCGAAGTCGACGCGCGTCTGCTGGGCGGCGACCGATGCCTGCATCTGGTTCAGCAGGGCCTGGTAGGGACGGCGGTCGATGACGAAGAGAAGATCCCCCTCCTTCACGACGGCGCCATCCGAGAATTTCACCGCCTCGAGGTAGCCGTCGACCCGGGAGCGGATCTCGACGAAGGCGGAGGCATCGAAACGGCCGGTGAACTCGTCCAGCTCGACGATCTCTTTCACGAGCGGTTTGGCCACCGGCACCGGCGGAGGGGCCGGGGGCTGTTGCGCGGCGAGCGGCGCCGACACGCACAGCGCCGCAGCCAGCGCGACGCGCATGATAATCCCACGCAACGGGGGGCTCCTTCCGGCTTCAGCCTCTGAATATTGCAATGCAACATAAGGCCCCGTCTCCGGAAGCCAAGTTCCGGTTGGTCACTTGGATCATTTTCTCCAATAGAGAGAAATCGTGGCCGTGGGTCCGCGTTGCCAATGGCATTCCGGCACCGTAGCCTGCCCAAAGAATGGCCTGGTCGCGGGCCCAAGAGGAAACGCCGGTAAGGAGTTCTCGCGTGCCCAGTACACTCGCGGCCGCCCCTGCACATGACGGGGTGGAATCTCCTTACGCTTGGTTCCGGCTCGCCGCTTGCGTCTGCCTGGGCACGATTGGCGGCATCGGCATCTGGTCGATCGTCGTGGCATTGCCGGCAGTGCAGGCCGAGTTCGGCGTCGCGCGCGCCGGCGCCTCGCTTCCCTATACGCTCGCCATGGTCGGCTTCGTCTTCGGCGGCATTCTCATGGGACGCCTCGCCGATCGCTTCGGCGTGATCGTGCCCGCGATCATCGGTTCGTTCGCGCTGGGCCTGGGCTATATCGCGACCGCCTTCGCGCCCGGTCTCGTCTCTTTCGCGATCATCTATGGCCTCAGCATCGGACTTCTCGGCAGTTCGGCCGTGTTCGGGCCCCTGGTCGCCGATACTTCGCACTGGTTCGATCGCAGGCGCGGCATTGCCGTCGCACTCTGCGCCAGCGGCAACTATTTCGCCGGCGCCTTCTGGCCACCGCTCGTCCAGCACTTCATCGAGACCGTCGGCTGGCGGCAGACGCATATCGGCATCGGCATCGCCTGCATCGTAACCATGCTGCCGCTGACGCTCGCCTTGCGACGCCGTTCACCGATGCACGACACCACGCCGCCCCTGGCCGGCAGCGCCGCGGCGGTTGCCATGGCGCGCCCACTCGGCCTGTCGCCCAATGCGCTGCAGATGCTGCTGATCCTCGCCGGCCTGTCCTGCTGCGTCGCCATGGCGATGCCGCAGGTGCATATCGTCGCCTATTGCGTCGACCTCGGCTACGGCGCCGCGCGTGGCGCCGAGATGCTGTCGATCATGTTGGCATTCGGGGTGGTCAGCCGGCTGTCCTTCGGCCTGATCCTCGACCGCATCGGCGCCCATGCCACGCTGCTGCTCGGCTCCAGCCTGCAGGCCCTGGGCCTCGCGCTGTATCTGCCGTTCGACGGACTGGTCTCGCTTTATGTGGTCTCGGCCCTGTTCGGGCTGTTCCAAGGGGGCATCGTGCCCAGCTACGCCATCATCGTGCGACAGCATTTCCCCCCTCAAGAGGCAGGCACGCGTGTCGGACTGGTCCTTTCCTCGACCCTGGCCGGGATGGCGCTGGGCGGCTGGATGTCAGGCGCGATCTTCGACGCTACCGGCTCCTACCAAGCCGCGCTGGTGAACGGGATCGGCTGGAACCTGCTCAACATGTCGATCGCCTTCTGGCTGCTGCGGCGGGCTGCGCGGCCATCCAGGCCAGCCATCGCCTAGCCCTTGCCCGCCTCCATGTACCTGAGCGGAGCGCGTCCGATGGCGTTGTTCGCGTCGACCAGCCGGCCCAGAGCCTTGACGAACAGAGCCCGTTCGCTTTCGCCGAGCGGCGCTATGGTGCGCTCATGCGCGCGGCGCGCGGCCTCCTCCATGGAGGCCAGCAACTGAACCCCCCGGTCCGTCAGCCTGGCCAGGCGCAGCCGGAGATCCTTCCGATCGGGGGTACGCGAGACGAGACCGCGGGCGGCGAGGCGTCGGACCACATCGGCGACATTGGTCCTGTCGATTCCGATCTCGCGGGCGAGTGACGCCTGATCGAGGGCGCCCCGCTCCTTCAAGGCCGAAAGCACGCTGAACTGCACCGGGGTCACATCGAAGTCCTGGCATTCCTCGAAAAAAAGCGCCGTATGGATCTGATGCAGGCGTCGAATAAGGAAGCCCGGGCGTGCCTGCAGCGGAAACTCTCGCTCCACCGAACGCCGTTTTGCCTGCTCCATCCTCGAATTCGCCCTCCAGCCGTACCACATCGACACGCCCAGCCTACATGGATCGTGCCAATCCCGGCACGTCGTGACGTGGCACCTCGGCAAGCGCCGATCGCCCCGGCGACAGCAGTGCCGCCGGGGTATGTCAGATCCGGATCAGGGCTTCTCGCAGGCCACGGTGCCCATTTCCGCCGGCACCGACAGTTCCAGGATCTCCAGATCGTCGGAAGCCTGGATCTCGTTGTGCTTGAGGCCGCCGGGGATGAACAACGACTCTCCGGCCTTTACCCGCAGGGTCTCGCCCGTCTCGAATTCGAGATCCACCCATCCCTTCAATGCATAGACAAACTGTCCATCGCAGGTGTGATAGTGCCAGCCGGTGGGCTCGTTCATGCCCGTGACTGCGGTCATCGTCTGCGCCCGCAGCTTGCCCTGGCTCGCACCGGCAACGCCGAGGTCGCGGTAGGTGAAGAAGCTGCGGCGCCCAGGCACCGAGGGCGCCGACGCGGCAGTGGCATGGGCAAGCGTCATCTTCTGCGGGCGCTTGTCGTTCAGTTGGACCGGTTCGGCCGACATGCTGCTTCCTCCATCGTTGATGCGAGGAGGATAGCGGATCGCGGGCCCGCGCGCGAAGGGGAGCGGAATTCTCGGCGCCGCCGCAGGCGTTGTCGGCAGGAGGGCGCTTCCGTGGCCACTCGCACCCCGCGACGCGCGAGCGACGGCACGAAATCGGGATCGCTCTCGCTTCCGGCGGCGCCCTCGTTTGATAGCATGCGAAGATCGGCACCGGTCCGACCAGGGAGCATCTGCGCTTGTCGTGCAGAGGCGCGTTTGCTGTCGAAGCCGGTGCGGGAGGCTGGAGAGCAGGCACCATGACGCGCTTTTCCGAAGACGCACTGACCGAGGCGGTGATTGCCCGGATGGCGGCCTGCGACAATGCTCGCCTCCGGCTGGTTCTGGCGGCATGCGTGCGCCACCTCCACGCCCTGGTTCAAGAGGTGAAGCTGACCGAAGCCGAGTGGCTCCAAGCCATCGAGTTCCTGACCGCGACCGGGCAGAAATGCGATGAAAGGCGCCAGGAGTTCATTCTGCTCTCCGACACGCTCGGTGTTTCGATGATGGTCGATGCGGTCAACCACCGGAAGCCGGGTGGAGAAACGGAATCTACCGTCATGGGCCCGTTCTATGTCACGGGCGCACCCGACCTGCCGATGGGGGCGACCATCGCCGGGCAGACCGATGGCGGGGAGCCCACACTGGTCTCAGGCCGGGTCGTGGACGGCGAGGGTCAACCGATCGAGGCCGCCGTGCTGGACGTCTGGCAGACGGCGCCGAATGGATTCTACGACGTGCAGGATCCGAGCCAGCCGGAATTCAATCTGCGCGGCCGGTTTCGCACCGGCGCCGACGGAACCTACAGCTTCCGCACCCTGAAACCGGTCAGCTACCCGGTGCCGACGGATGGGCCTGTCGGCAAGATGCTGCTCGCGCTCGGCCGCCACCCTTATCGGCCGGCGCATCTTCACTTCATCGTATCTGCCCCCGGCTTCGAACCGGTGACCACGCATCTCTTCGTCAAAGGCGATCCCTATCTCGATTCGGACGCAGTGTTCGGGGTGAAGGACTCACTGGTGACCGACTTCGAGCACGGCCTGGCCAGCTACGATTTCGTACTCAAGGCCGTGTAGCGGGCGAGGTCGAACGAAACATGGTTCCAGCGCTGCTGATACGCCGCGGCCGATTGCACAGGCCGATGCCTGTAGCCTGCCGACTTCTCAACGGACCCACTGCCATGCTAGCGACGCCGCCATGAGCCGGGACAAGCAGTTGCAGGAAATCGTGGCCCGCCGAAAGGCCGCGAGGGAACAGGGTGGCGCAGCGGCGGTCGCCAAGCAACATGCGCGCGGCCGGCTCAGCATCCGCGAGCGGATCGATGCCTTGCTCGATCCGGGATCGTTTCGTGAGATCGGTCCGATCGCCGGTACCAGCGTGCCGGGCGAAGCCGGAAGTTTCACGCCGGCCAATTTCATCCTGGGATTCGGCAAGCTCGCCGAGCGGCCCTGCGTCGTCGGGGGCGAGGATTTCACCATCGCCGCCGGATCGCCCAATACCGGGGGGTTGCGCAAGAGCATCTACACCGAGGAACTGGCTTGCCAATACCGGCTTCCCCTCGTCCGCCTGCATGAAGGTTCCGGTGGCAGCGTCACCGGCGCCGGCGGGAAGGGGGCGCCGCCCTCGCTGCCGGAGCCGGTCTACTCCCCGCACCGCTTCGCCTCGGTCGGGCGGGCGCTCGCGAGCGTGCCGGTGGCGACCGCGGCCCTCGGCGCCGTCGCCGGCCTTCCCGCCGTGCGCCTGGTCTCGTCGCACTATTCCGTCATGACCGAAAAGACGGCGCAGATCCTGGTCGGCGGCCCGGCCCTGGTCGAACGCGCGCTGGGCGAGACGGTCAGCAAGGAAGATCTCGGCGGGGCCGAACTGCACGGGCGAAGCGGCGTGATCGACGATGTCGTGGAGGACGAAGCCGCCGCCTTTGCCGCCATCCGTCGCTTCCTGAGCTATCTGCCGCAGAACGTCTGGGAGCTGCCGCCCGTCCTGCCCTGCGGCGACGACCGCCATCGCCAGGACGATATCCTCGCCGGCATCGTACCCGTCGAGCGCCGCCGGGTTTTCGATATGCGACGGGTCGTCAAGAGCGTGATCGACCAGGGGTCCTTCTTCGAAATCGGCCGCAGACACGGCTCCGGGCAGATCACCGCCATGGGACGCCTGTTGGGTCGCCCGGTCGCGATCCTGGCCAATGACGGCCGGCATCTGGCCGGATCGATGACGGCGGCCGGCGCGCGCAAGGTCCGGCGCTTCGTCGAATTCGCCCAGGTCTTCCACCTGCCGGTGCTGAATTTCGTCGACGAGCCGGGCTTCATGATCGGCGCCGAAGCCGAGCGCGAGGGCACCGTTCGCGCCGGCGCCGCCGCCGTGCTGGCCGTCGCCATGGCGACGGTACCCTGGGCCGCGATCATGGTGCGGAAGAGCATGGGCCTCGCTGCGGCCGCACACTACGCGCCGGGTTCCTACATCCTGGCCTGGCCTTCGGCGGAATCAGGAGCGTTGCCCGTGGAAGGCGGGGTAGCCGTCGCCTTCGGACGCGAGATCGCCGCCGCCGCAGACCCGGCGGCCAAGCGGGCCGAACTGGAAGCCGCCTTCGCCGCCCGCCAGTCGCCCTTCCCCCGGGCCGAGGCACTGGCGGTGCACGACCTGATCGATCCGCGCGAAACACGGCCCAAACTCTGCGACTGGATCGAGCTCGTCTGGCCTTCGCTGTCGCATCAGTTGGGCCAGAGCAGCTTCACCTATCGTCCCTGACCGGAGAATTTCGATGCCGGGTCCGCTGCATGGCTTCCGCATCCTCGATCTGAGCGCGGTGATCTCCGGCCCATACGGCACCATGATCCTGGCCGATCAGGGTGCCGATGTGATCAAGGTGGAACCGCCCGGCCGCGGCGACTTCACACGCGCCGCCGGCAACCGGAGCGGCGGTCTTTCGGCGAGCTTCCTCAACAACAACCGCAACAAACGCTCGATTGCCATCGATATCCGGCATCCGGACGGCGTTGCGGTCGTGAAGCGCCTCGCCGCCACCTGCGACGTGCTGGTGCAGAACTTTCGTCCCGGCGTCATTGAACGACTCGGTCTGGGCGAGGATGCGATCCGCGCCGTTGCACCGAAGATCATCTACGTGTCGATCAGCGGCTTCGGCGAGACGGGGCCCTTCGCCCACAAGCCGGTCTACGATCCGATCGTTCAGGCACTGTCGGGATTGGCTTCCGTCCAGGGCGGATCAGATGCGGCGCGCCCGCGCCTGATCCGCACCATCCTGCCGGACAAACTGACCGCCATCACGGCGGCCCAGGCTATCACGGCGGCGCTATTGGCACGCTCGCGCACCGGCGAGGGCCAGCACGTTCGCCTCTCGATGCTGGATGCGGTCGTGGCCTTCCTCTGGTCTTCCGACATGGGCGGGCAAACCTATGTGGGGAAGACCGTCAGCGCCCAGCGTGCGGCAAGCTTCATCGACCTGATCTACGAGACGAGGGACGGGCATATGAGCGTTGCCGTCATGACGAACGAGCAGTGGGCCGGCCTGACGCGCGCGGTGGGCCGGCCTGAATGGCTGGAAGATCCGCGCTTCGCCACCACGGAATTGCGCGACCTCAACATCGACGATCGCCTGGCCCTGATCCAATCCGCCCTGATCGAACGCACGACCGCCGAATGGATGGGTCGGCTCGAGGCCGAAGGCGTGCCCTGCGCCCCGGTGCTGAGCCGGAGCGAGATGATCGCGCATCCACAGATCGCCGCGACAGGCATCGTGACGCAAAGCGATCATCCGCAGGCAGGCCGCCTGCGTCAGGCGCGCAGTGCGGCACGCTTCAGCGTGACCCGGCCGGAGCACCGGCGCGGCGCGCCGCTCCTGGACGAGCACGCGACGGAGATCCTGACAGAAGCGGGCTTTACATCGGAAGAAATCGCCGCCCTTCGCGGGAGCGCGCTCGCCCGAAGCTGAACGCCACGCCCCTCAGCGCAGCTCGAATCCGAGGGTGTTGATCTCCTCGCGGATACGATCGCGGCCGGTGAGCGCCGCGATACCACCGACGCGCTCGAGCGCCATCTTGCTCCAGCCGACCGTTGCCATCCCTTCGCTCTGCTGGAACGCCGCGAGCCGCTCGTCATAGCTGTCGATGGCCGGCTGCGAGGGCGCCGTGTAGCGTTCGCGGTGCAACACGACGTTCTGCGGCAGGCGCGGCTTGACCGCGGCAGGCCGCTCCGGATCCGGATAGCCGATGCAATGTCCGAAGACCGCCATGACGTTGGGCGGCAGGCCCAGCAGCCTCGCCACTTCGGTCGGGTTGTTGCGCAACGCACCGATATAGACGGAGCCGAGGCCGAGAGATTCGAGCGCCACTGTGGCGTTCTGCGCCGCCAGCGCCGCGTCGATCATCGCGAACATGAAAGGCTCGAGGTATGGCAGCGCGTCGGTCGAAGCCGACTTGCGGCGGCCGAGTTCCTCCAGCCGGGACAGGTCGGCCAGCCACACCAGGAACAGGGGGCATTCCTCGATGTGCTTCTGGCCACGGGCAATCGCGGCAAGGCTCTTCCTCGTCGCCTTATCGTCCACTGTCAGCACGCTCCAGGTCTGCAAGTTCGACGAGGTGGGGGCCGACTGCGCCGCAGCGACGAGGGCTTCCAGCGTGCCAGCCGGCACCGGGTCGGGCGCATAGGCACGGACCGAGCGATGGGCCAGAAGAGCCGCGATGGTATCGTTCATGCGAACGCCTGGCGCGGCTTCATCGAAGCCGTAGCGGGCACGCAGTGCAACATTCGTTTGGCTCACAATCCTACCTTTCCGTCATCCGGACATCCGGTCCGGAGGCTATTGCTTCCGAAAGCTCCGCGCATCTGCGATCCGACCGCCACTTTGGTGACCGAAGCCAAGCGTCTGGCCGCGGCAGCACGGGTGCGATAGGTTCCTTCTACCGTTCCATTAAAGCGCTATCTTGATTGTGCAATCCAGGGCGCCGATGGTTCCGCGGAACAACCTGACGCGGGTCGATGCAACAGGCTTGGGATATTGACAGGGCGAGACAGATCGTGGACCAGCACAAGGGCCTCGAAGGCCCCATGCTGCCGATCCTGCATGCCCTGCAGGCAACGTTCGGCCACCTGCCGGAGGCGGCCATGCGTCTGGTTGCCGAAATGCTGAACCTGACCCGTGCCGAGGTGCACGGCGTGGTGAGCTTCTATCACGACTTCCGCGCCGTCCCCGCCGGCCGGCACATGCTGAAGATCTGCCGGGCAGAAGCCTGCCAATCCATGGGAGGCGAAGCTGCGGCCAGGGCGCTTCTTGACCGCCTGGGCCTAGAGTGGGGCGGCACCACCCCCGACGGCAGGCTGACGATCGAGGCAACCTATTGCCTGGGCCTCTGCGCCACGGCCCCGGCGGCGATGCTGGACGGCCGCGTCGCCGGCCGGCTTGATCCCGCCGGCCTCGACGCACTCGAGCAGGAGGCGCAACCGTGACGCCACGCCTCTACATCCCTCGCGATGCGGCTGCGATAGCGGTCGGCGCCGAGGCAGTGACGAAGGCGATCGAGGCAGAGACCAATGCTCGCGGGCTCGGTATCGAGATCGTAAGGACAGGGTCGCGTGGGCTGTTTTGGCTGGAGCCGATGGTCGAGGTGGAGACCCGGGACGGGCGCATCGGCTACGGGCCGGTGACGCCCGGCGATGTCCCCGGTCTGCTGGACTCAGGCTTTCTGGACGGCGCAGCGCATCCTCTCCGCGTCGGCCGCCCCGAAGACCTGCCGTTCCTGAGCCGACAGACGCGGCTCACATTCGCACGTTGCGGCATCGTCGATCCGCTGTCGCTGGATGACTATCGCGCGCATGGCGGCTATCGCGGGCTGCAGCGCGCCCTATCGCTGGGACCGGCCGGCACGATCGAGGAAGTGGCGCGTTCGGGTCTGCGTGGGCGCGGTGGCGCCGGCTTTCCCACCGGTGTCAAGTGGCGAACGGTAGCCGAGGCACCCGCCGCGCAGAAGTACATCGTCTGTAATGCCGACGAAGGCGATTCCGGCACCTTTGCCGATCGCATGCTGATGGAAGGTGACCCCTTCGCGGTGATCGAAGGCATAACGATCGCCGGCTTGGCCGTCGGTGCGAGCAAGGGGTTCATCTACATCCGCTCCGAATATCCCGATGCGATTGCGGCCTTCGCGAAAGCCGCCCGCGCCGCCTACGAGAACGATTGCCTGGGACCGCGGATAGCCGGATCCGCCTTCGGCTTCGACCTTGAACTGCGGGTGGGCGCGGGCGCCTATGTCTGCGGCGAGGAAACCGCCCTCCTGGAGAGCCTCGAGGGCAAGCGCGGCCAGGTTCGGGCGAAGCCGCCGCTGCCCGCGCACAAGGGCCTGTTCGGGCAGCCGACGGTGATCAACAACCTCGTGTCGCTCGCCACCGTGCCGGGAATCCTGGCGGACGGGGCCGAAACCTACGCGGCACTGGGCTTCGGGCGATCGCGCGGCAGCATGCCGATCCAGCTTGCGGGCAACGTGAAGCATGGCGGGCTCTTCGAGGCGGCCTTCGGCTTGACGCTGGGCGAGATCATTGACGACATCGGCGGTGGCACGGCCACGGGGCGGCCGGTGCGGGCGGTGCAGGCCGGCGGTCCGCTCGGTGCCTACTTCCCGCCTGCGTTGTTCGACACGCCCTATGACTACGAGGCGTTTGCCGCGCGCGACGGGCTGATCGGGCATGGCGGCCTGGTCGTGTTCGACGATCAGGTCGACATGGCCCGCCAGGCGCGCTTCGCGCTGGAATTCTGCGCCATCGAATCCTGCGGCAAGTGCACACCCTGCCGGCTGGGATCGACGCGCGGTGTCGAGGTGATCGACCGTATCATCGCCGGCAAGGATGCCAGCGCCAACCTCGCGCTGATCGAAGATCTCTGCCACACGATGAAATTCGGCTCCCTTTGCGCGCTGGGAGGCTTCACACCTTATCCGGTGATGAGCGCGATCAATAATTTTCCGGAAGACTTCGGCCGCAAGGCCGCGGCCGCAGCCTGAGGAAAAGGCCATGCCTCTGGTGCAGGAAATCGACTACGGCACGCCGTCCGCGAAGAGCGGGAAGACGGTCAGCCTCAGCATCGACGGCAACAGGGTGAGCGTGGCCGAAGGCACCTCGATCATGCGGGCGGCGATGGATGTCGGCATCCAGGTGCCGAAGCTCTGCGCCACCGACATGCTGGATGCTTTCGGGTCCTGCCGGCTGTGCCTGGTGGAAATCGAGGGCCGCCCCGGCACACCCGCGTCCTGCACCACCCCTGTCCAGCAGGACATGGTCGTCTCGACCCAGACTCCGCGGCTGAAGCAACTCCGCCGCGGCGTGATGGAACTCTATATCTCCGACCATCCGCTCGATTGCCTGACCTGTGCGGCGAACGGCGATTGCGAGCTGCAGGACATGGCGGGCGCAGTCGGGCTCCGCGACGTGCGCTACGGCTACGACGGCGCCAACCATCTGGCGCAGCAGAAGGACGCCTCGAACCCCTATTTCACCTTCGATCCGGCGAAATGCATTCTATGCTCGCGCTGCGTGCGCGCCTGCGAGGAGGTGCAGGGAACCTTCGCGCTCACCGTTCAAGGCCGAGGCTTCGACTCCAAGATTTCGGCCGGCATCGGTGAGGCTTTCCTCGAGTCAGAATGCGTCTCCTGCGGAGCCTGCGTGCAAGCCTGTCCCACGGCAACTCTGATCGAGAAATCGGTCGTCGAGATCGGCCAGCCTGAGCACTCGGTGGTCACGACCTGTGCCTATTGCGGAGTCGGCTGCAATTTCAAGGCCGAGATGCGCGGCGAGGAGTTGGTCCGCATGGTGCCGTTCAAGGACGGCAAGGCCAATCGCGGCCATTCCTGCGTCAAGGGCCGCTTCGCCTGGGGCTATGCCAACCACCGCGAGCGCATCCTGAAGCCGATGGTCCGCGAGGCGGTCGACCAGCCCTGGCGGGAAGTGAGCTGGGAAGAGGCGATTGGGCGAGTGGCTTCGGAGTTCCACCGGATCCAGGCGGCGTACGGCACGCGGTCGATCGGCGGCATCACCTCATCGCGCTGCACCAACGAGGAGACTTTCCTGGTGCAGAAGCTGATCCGGGCGGGCTTCGGCAACAACAACGTCGATACCTGTGCCAGGGTCTGCCACTCCCCCACCGGCTACGGCCTGAAGACCGCATTCGGCACCTCGGCCGGAACCCAGGACTTCGATTCCGTCGAACAGGCCGATGTCGTGCTGGTGATCGGCGCCAGTCCGACCGACGGCCACCCGGTCTTCGCCTCGCGGCTCAAGAAGAGGTTGAGGCAGGGCGCCAAGCTTATCGTGGTCGATCCGCGCCGCATCGATCTGGTGCGCATGCCGCATGTGGAGGCGGCGCATCACCTGGCCCTCCGTCCCGGCACCAATGTAGCGATCCTGAACGCGCTGGCGCATGTGATCCTTGCCGAGGGCCTGGTGGACGAAGCCTTCGTACGTGCCCGCTGCGACTGGGAGGATTTTTCTGAATGGGCCTCCTTCATCGCCGAGCCGCAGAACAGCCCCGAGCAGGTCTCGCGTGTATCCGGCGTGCCGGCGGAAGAGATTCGCGCGGCCGCCCGCCTCTATGCCACGGGCGGCAATGCCGCGATCTACTACGGCCTCGGTGTCACCGAGCACAGTCAGGGCTCCACCACGGTGATGGCCATTGCCAATCTCGCCATGGCAACGGGGAACCTCGGCCGCCCGGGTGTCGGGGTGAACCCGCTGCGGGGCCAGAACAACGTGCAGGGCGCCTGCGACATGGGCTCCTTCCCGCACGAATTGCCCGGCTATCGCCACATCTCCGACGATGCGACGCGGCAGCTGTTCGAAGACCTCTGGGGAAAACCGCTGGATGACGAACCAGGCCTGCGCATTCCCAACATGCTGGACGCCGCCGTCGACGGCAGCTTCAAGGGCATCTACATCCAGGGCGAGGACATCCTGCAATCCGACCCCAACACCCAGCACGTGGCCGCAGGGCTCGCGGCCATGGAATGCGTCGTCGTCCAGGACCTGTTCCTGAACGAGACGGCTAACCTTGCCCACGTGTTCCTGCCAGGCTCGACCTTCCTCGAGAAGGACGGAACCTTCACCAATGCCGAGAGGCGGATCAACCGCGTCCGCCGGGTGATGGCGCCGAAGAACGGCTATGCCGATTGGGAGATCACCATGCTGATCGCCCGCGCCATGGGCATCGCCATGAACTACGCCCATCCGTCAGAGATCATGGACGAGATCGCGCAACTCACCCCGAGTTTCGCGGGCGTCTCCTACGACCGTTTGGATGAATTGGGCTCGGTGCAGTGGCCCTGCAACGAAGCGAAGCCACTGGGCAGCCCGATCATGCATACCGATGGCTTCGTGCGTGGGCGCGGCAAGTTCATGATCACCCAATACGTGCCCACGGAGGAGAAGTCGTCCGCCCGCTTCCCGCTGCTGCTGACGACCGGGCGTATCCTGTCGCAATACAACGTGGGCGCGCAGACACGCCGGACCGGCAATGTGGTCTGGCACGAGGAGGACCTGCTCGAAATTCACCCCCATGACGCCGAGCAGCGAGGTGTCAGGGACGGCGACTGGGTAAAGATTGCGAGCCGGGCCGGCGCGACCACGCTCCGGTCGAGGGTGACCGATCGGGTTGCCCCCGGAGTCGTTTATACGACCTTCCATCACCCGGAGACTCAGGCCAACGTCGTCACTACAGAGTTTTCAGACTGGGCGACGAATTGTCCGGAATACAAGGTGACCGCTGTCCAGGTAGGCACATCGAACGGACCCAGCGAGTGGCAGGAGCACTACCGCGAACTTGCCGGGCATAATCGACGTGTCGCCAAGGACGCGGCGGAATGAGCGGGCAGCGCTAGCATGCAGCCTGAGAAGCTGGTGATGATGGCCAATCAGATTGGCCAGTTCTTCGTACCCCAGCACAAGATCGACGCCGTGGCGGCGATCGCGGATCATCTCGAGAAATTCTGGGATCCGCGCATGCGAGCCGGAATCGTCGCCCATCTGGAGGCCGGCGGAGCGGGGCTCGACCCACCCGTGCGCCAGGCCGTCGACCGTCTCAAGCACAAGACCGCTGATCGGCGGCAGGGCGGATAGTGCGCCGGCCTGCGCTGTTCTAAACTCGCGCCCGGAAGACAGCCGCGGGGACTTTCGAGGACAACCGCGGCGCAGAGGGAACGCCGGGATGGAAATCGATTCTCGCCTGGGAATGGAGCCGCGGGCGACTGCGTTACGCTGGCTTGCCGCCTTCGAGAGCGCGGTCCAGAGAGACGATGCCGCCGCCGCGGCGCGATTGTTCCTGCCCGATGGCCATTGGCGGGATGTGCTGGCGCTCACCTGGCAATTGAAGACGCTCACCGGCTCTTCGGCCATCGAAGCAGGGTTGCGGGAAGTCATTGCCGCCGCCCGGCCCAGAAACTTTCACCTGCCCGCCGCGCGTACGCTCCCTCACGAAGCGACACGGGCAGGTGTCCATTGCATCGAAGTCCTGTTCGGCTTCGATACGGTTTCCGGACCGGCCAGCGGCGTGGTTCGCCTGATCCCCGACCAGGTGACGCCGGAACGCGTAAGGGCCTGGATCCTGCTGACGTCCCTCGACGAGTTGGCGGGGCATGCGGAAGGCGCGCTGGCGCTCGCCGGCGATGCCTATTCGCGCGACTTCGGCGGCGAGAACTGGTTCGACAAGCGAGCCCGCGCCAATGCCTTTGCAGACCACGAACCCACCGTCCTCGTCATCGGTGGCGGTCAGGCGGGCCTTTCGATCGCGGCCCGCCTGGCCCAACTCAGGGTCGACACGCTGATCGTCGATCGGCACGAGCGGATCGGAGACAACTGGCGCAAGCGCTATCACTCGCTCACCCTGCACAACGAGGTGCATGTCAATCACCTGCCCTATATGCCCTTCCCACCGACATGGCCGGTGTTCATCCCCAAGGACAAGCTCGCCAACTGGTTCGAGGCCTACGTCGATGCCCTGGATCTCAACTATTGGACGGGAACCGAACTCGTCGGCGGTAGCTACGACGAACAGGCGGGCCGCTGGCAGGTGACGGTACGGCGAGCGGAGGGTGGCGAACGCACGCTGAGACCTCGCCACCTGATCTTCGCCACCGGCGTCAGCAGCATCCCGCAGATGCCGGACCTGCCCGGCCTCGACACCTTCGCGGGCACGATCCAGCATTCCGGCGCCTACACCACCGGTGCTGCCTGGAAGGGACGGAAGGCACTGGTACTCGGGACCGGCAACAGCGGCCATGACGTGGCCCAGGACCTCCAGGCCAGCGGGGCCGAGGTTTCCCTGATACAGCGCAACGCGACCTACATCGTCAGTCTCAAGGAAGCCCAAAAGGTTTACGCCATCTATGCCGAAGGCATGCCGATCGAGGACTGCGACCTGCTCGCTACCTCTATGCCCTACCCGGTTCTGAAGCGGTCCTACCAGCTGTCGACCGCGGAGATGCGAACGGTCGATGCCGCACTCCTCGAAGGGCTGACTGCCCGGGGCTTCCGTCTGGACTATGGCGAGGACGATACCGGCTTCCAGATGAAGTACCTGCGCCGTGGCGGAGGATACTACTTCAATGTCGGATGCTCCGATCTCATCGTCGACGGCCGGGTCGGCCTGCTGCAATACGCCGATATCGAACGGGCCGTACCCGAAGGTCTGCGGATGCGCGATGGCCGGATCGTCCCGGCGGACCTGCTCGTCCTGGCGACGGGATACAAGAATCAACAGGACGTGGTGCGGAGGTTCCTCGGCGACGAGACTGCCGATCGGATCGGTCCCGTCTGGGGCTTCGACGAGGGCGGCGAACTGCGCAACATGTGGCGGCGGACAGCCCAGAAGGGATTGTGGTTCACGGCCGGCAGCCTGGCGCAGTGCCGAATCTATTCGAAGGTCCTGGCGCTGCAGATCAAGGCGATCGAAGAAGGTCTGCTGGCGGCATGACAGGAAGCAGGAAGGGTTGCGTATGAAGATCAAGGGCAAGGTCTGTGTCGTCACCGGCGCGGCAGGGGGTATCGGGGAGGCGATCGCGCGGCGCTATGCGAAGGAGGGTGCCGCGGGCGTGGCGGTGGCCGACCGCGACCAGACCCGCCTCGAAAAGGTCGCCAGCGACATTGGCGGTCTTGCCGTCGTCTGCGACATCGGAACCGAAGCCGGGGTCAAGCATCTGATCGCGGAGGCTCAGAAGCAGTTCGGTGTCGTGGACGTCTATTTCTCCAATGCGGGGATCGGCCGGGCCGGGCACGAGGATGCGAGCGACAAGGACTGGGCCGACAGCTGGAACATCCACGTCATGGCGCATGTCTATGCTGCCCGCGCGCTTGTTCCCGGCATGCTGGAGCGCGGGTCCGGCTATCTTCTCAGTACCGCCAGCGCTGCCGGCCTTCTAGCCTCGATGGGCTCCGCCCCTTACGGAGTGACCAAGCATGCGGCGGTCGCCCTCTCCGAGCACCTGTCGATCCAGTACGGCGATCGAGGCATCTGCGTCTCGGTTCTCTGCCCGCAAGCGGTTGACACCGACATGCTGCGCGCCGCCGGCACCACCGCCGCCTCGGTCGATGGCGTGCTCAAGCCCGAGGCCGTGGCGCAGATGGTCGTCGATGCCATGGATGCTGAAACCTTCCTCATCCTGACGCATCCACAGGTGCAGGATTACATGAAGCGCAAAGCCGGCGACTACGACCGTTGGCTCAAGGGCATGCGCCGCCTGCGCGACAAGACCGGCGAGGGACAGCGGGAAGGGAGATGACTGCCATGGGAAAGCGGATTGCCATGGTTGGTGCCGGTGCGCTCGGTGGTTATGTCGGCGGCTATCTGGCGGAGGCCGGACACGACGTCACCCTCATCGATGCCTGGCCTGAACACGTGGAGGCCATCCGTGCCCGGGGATTGGAACTCGACGGAGTGACTGCCGATGAGCAATTCACCGTCACGAAGGCCCGGGCGCTGCACATAACCGACGTGCAGGCGATGGCAAAGGAGAGACCCGTCGATATCGCCTTCATCTCCGTGAAATCCTATGACACCGAATGGGCGACGATGCTGATCCGTCCCTATCTCGCTGCGGGCGGCTTCGTCGTGTCGTTGCAGAACTGCTTGAACGAGGAAAAGATCGCCGGCATCGTCGGTTGGGGCCGCACCGTCGGCTGCATCGCCTCTGTCATCTCCGTCGATATGTTCGAGCCCGGCCGCATCCGGCGCACCGTTTCAAAAGGGGGCGAGCGGCACACCGTATTCCGCATTGGCGAGCCTCACGGCCGATTGACTGCGCGGGTGGAGGAACTGGTAAGCCTGTTCAGCCTGATCGACAGCGCCAAGGCGACGTCCAATCTGTGGGGCGAACGATGGTCGAAGCTGTGCATGAACGGCATGCGCAACGGCGTGTCGGCGGCTACAGGCCTTACCGCGACCGACTGCGATCGAAACGAGGTGGTTCGCCGCTTCGCAATTGGCCTCGGGGCCGAGGCAGTGATGATCGGCCAGGCGCTCGGCTTTCGGCTGGAGAAGATTGGTCCCCTCGATCCCGCGCTGCTTGCGCGGGTCGGCGCCGGCGACGCTTCGGCCATGGCCGAAGCCGACCGCCTGATGACACCTGGATCGAACACCGCGCCCCCCAATCCGCGAGCCAATATCCAGCGCCCGTCGATGGCCCAGGACATGATCAAGGGCCGCCGCACCGAGATCGAGTTCATGAACGGGTTTATTGCCGAGCGGGGAGCCGAAGTCGGCATCGCTGCCCCGTTGCACTTACGCCTGACCGATATAGTGAAGCGGATCGAGCGCGGTGAACTCCTGCCCGCTCCCTCGACGCTCGGCGGCTGACCGTCGCGATGCAGCGACAGCACGTCGTCATGGCGCGGATCCGCGGTAGCGCATTGCCAGTGCAAACCACCGGTCAAGACGATTCCCATTCCGCCGGCGATCCGTCGGCGTGACATCCATGTTTCGTCGGGAGACGGCTTGAATGAACGCAGTGGCACAGCCCCGACGCCTGGGCTTCTTCACCCGTCTTCTCGATGAAACGGATGCAGCCGAGCGCTATCGGTTGGCGACGGAGCAGATCATTCACGCCGAGCGATGCGGCTACCACTCAGCCTGGGTTGCGCAGCATCATTTCCATGAAGATGAAGGCGGCCTACCGGCTCCCCTGGTGTTCCTGGCGCAAGCCGCAGGGCGGACCTCGCGCATCCGTCTGGGAACCGGAATCATAACGCTGCCTCTGGAGTTGCCGATCCGTGTCGCCGAGGATACCGCGGTCCTCGACCTGATGTCGGGTGGCCGCCTCGAGGTTGGCGTCGGACCGGGCGGCAACCACTCGGCCTTTGAAGCCTTCGGTCTGGACAGCGCCGAGCGCAATACGCTGCTTTCCCGGCATCTCGAGGTATTGCGAGACGGCTGGTCGGGGCGGCCGCTTCCCGGTGGCGACCGGGTATATCCGACCAATCCATCACTGGTGGATCGCGTGTGGCAGGCCACGTTTTCAACCCAGGGCGCGCAGCGCGCCGGCGCGGCCGGTGACGGGCTGATGCTGTCACGGACACAGCCGCGACCGTCGGACGCGCCGGATCTGTCACTTGCAGACATCCAGAATCCGATAGTCGATGCCTATATGCAGTCGCTTCCGATGGATCGGGCACCGCGCATCCTCGCTTCGCGGACAGTATTCGCGGCCGACAATCGCGAGCAGGCGATGCGCCTTGCCGAGCGGGGTCTCGCGCGGCTGCGCACGCGGCTGACCGGCACGGGTCGCGCCAGCGGCGGCGAATCCTTGGAAGAGATGATCAGCGCGATGGATGTGCATATCGGCACGCCGGAGGACGTGATCACGTCCCTGGTCGCCGATACCACGCTGTCCCGGGCAACCGACCTGACGGTCCAGGTGCATTCGATAGACCCACCGCACGCACTGATCCTGCGATCGCTGGAACTTGTCGCCGAGGTCATCGGACCAGCACTTGGATTTGCGCCGGTCGGCGCCGTCAGTGCCCGCCACGTTGCGTGAGCTCGGCCGCGCCGGTGACGAAGCAAACCGGGAGTGCATTGCCGCGAATGTCGTCCTAGGCTGATGTCATGACCGACACCTTCCTTGCCAATTCCGCCGTCATCAACGACTTCCGCAACAAGACACCGGGCTCCGCCCGGCTGCATGCCGCGGCGAGTGATGTATTGCCCAGCGGCATCGCGCACGACTCCAGGATGCTTTCGCCCTATCCGATCTATGTCGACCGCGCCGCCGGACCATACAAGTGGGACGTCGACGGCAACGAGTACGTCGACTATTTCGGGGGCCACGGCGCCTTGCTGCTCGGGCACTCACACCCGGCGATCGTGGCGGCGGTTCAGGCGCAAGTGGCTTCCGGCACCCACTATGGTTCCTGCCACGCGCTGGAAGTGCGCTGGGCGGAACTGATTCGCCGGCTGATGCCCGCGGCGGAGAATGTCCGCTTCACTTCCTCGGGTACCGAGGCCTCGCTCCTCGCCTTGCGCCTCGCTCGCGCCCACACCGGCAAATCCAAGGTGATCCGCTACATCGGGCACTTCCACGGGTGGCACGATCACGTCGCTGCCGGCGCCAATTCACACTTCGATGGGTCCGCCCCGATCGGCACCTTGGCCGCCAGCAGCGACAACATGCAGTTCCTCTCGGCCGATTCGCTGGAGCCGACGCTGCGGGCGCTTGATGCCAATGACGATATCGCCGCCGTCATTCTCGAGCCAGGCGGCGCCTCATGGGGTCAGGTCCCGTTGCCAGCGGGCTTCCTCACGGGCCTCCGCGCGGCGACAGCGGCCCGGGGTGTAGTGCTGATCTTCGACGAGGTCGTAACCGGCTTCCGCCTGTCCACCGGCGGCGCTCAAACCAGGGATGGCGTGGCGCCCGATCTCACTGTGCTGGGAAAGATTGTCGCCGGCGGCTTGCCCGGCGGCGCCGTAGCCGGCAAGCGGGCGATCCTGGAGCAGCTCGACTTCGCTCGCATGAAGGCGATGGGGCGAGAGAAGGTGGCCCATCAGGGAACCTTCAACGCCAACCCTCTCGCCGCCGCCGCGGCGGTTGCGATGCTGGAGGAAGTGGCCACCGGCGAGCCCAATGCCCGGGCCGACCACGCCGGCCATCGGCTACGCACCGGCATGAACCAGGTGCTCAAGGAAGAGCGCGCGGCCTGGGCGGTCTATGGCGAAGCCTCGATGTTCCACATATTCACCAACCCGCGGCGTATCGCGCTCGATCCGATGGACTTCGACGCGTGTAGCCTCGGCTTTGCCGGTCTGAAGGGCGCCAAGGATGCCGCGACGGCCAATAAGCTTCGCCTGGCCATGCTGGTGGCGGGAGTCGATATCATGGGAGCTCCCGGCGGCCTGATCTCGGCGGCACATGACGATCCGGCGATAGATCGGACAATCGACGGCTTTCGTCGCGCCGTTCGCATGTTGAAAACCGAGGGCGACATTCCCGCTTAGCCAGATGACCCCGCCGGCTCCAGGTCAGAAGCTGCTGCTTTCGCGCCACGCACGGGAGACCTGGGGGGATCGCATTCTTGCGTCCGCAACTGCCGGCAGTCTCTCGTTCATCACCGCGGAAGAAGCCGGCATCGGCGAGCATCCCTGCGACGCCAATATCGCCTTCATGACCCGCGAGGTGACGGGAGCCTCGAGAAAGGGCAATCCGTCCGCCGAGCTGCGCAACTTCTTCGCATGCGTGAGGCGAGCGCCGAAGCTCGAATGGCTGCAGATCCATCCCGCGGGCGCCGAATTGCCCATCTACAAGGAACTGCGCGAACGGGGCGTCAAGGTGACGACGGCATCCGGTGCCACCGCCGTGACAGTCGCGCACTCCGCTCTCGGCGGCCTCATAGCGATAAACCGGCGCTTCCCCCTTCTGGCCGATGCGCAGCGGCGGCATGCCTGGGAGCCGCGGCTCGGCCCCCTGTCTCCGCGTGACTTCAGGGGTCAGACGGCGGTGATCATTGGCCTGGGGCCTATAGGTAGAACCCTGGCAGCACTCCTGAAGATGGTGGGATTGCGGGTCATTGGCGTCCGGCGAACCGATGCGCCGGTGGAGCCCTGTGATCGTACGATCGCCTATGCAAGCCTGCATCAGGTCCTACCGGAAGCCGATGTGCTCATCCTGGCTTGTCCATCCTCCCCCCTGACCCGCGGAATTGCCAATGCCGGCATGTTCGCCGCCATGCCCGCGGGTGGGCTTCTGGTGAACGTTTCGCGGGGCGAAGTGGCAATAGAGGCGGACGTGATTGCGGCTCTTCAGTCCGGCCAGTTGGCCGGCGCCTTTCTCGATGTCTTCGAGCGCGAGCCGCTCGACCCTGCCTCACCCCTTTGGGATCTGCCGAACGTGCTGGTGACGCCGCATACCGCCAGCCACTCCCAGGGGCAGAACGAAGCCATCCTCGAGATATTCCTCGACAACCTGGCGCGCTGGCGCGAGGGGCGGGCACTCAGGAACGACGTCGACCTGTTGGAGTGAGGCCGGGACGGGCGGCTTGCCGCGGAAGTGTTGCGAGTCGCTGTCAGAACTCGCGCAAGCGGCGCGTGACGCTCGCGCTGCCACCGCCCCAAGGGACCAGAGTCGTCATCTTCACACCAGCCCCACCCGCAATAGTGACGTGAATATCCGCCGGTCCACGAGCGATCGGCCAGTCGGTCGAGGCATCGCGGTACAGGAACTCCTGGGCTTGCCCGATCGTCCATTGGCTTCTGGACAGAATGTCGGCCATCTCCGGTGGCAGCAGCAGGAACTGTTCGCCGCCCTGCCTAGGTTGCCCGCCGAAGGACGCCCTGCTCGCTCCCTGCATTGCGGCCACCACCGGCCGGAGCACAGCCTCGGGCGTCGACGCACCCGCCTCGGGCAGTACTTCCATCGTGCCGGAGAGGCCGATGACGGTGACAGCGCTTTCCCGCTTGTCCATGCCTCGACGCGCGTGCAAGGGCAGCGTCAGCGAATGCGCACCTTCGGCGAAGGCCATGCCGTACTTTGCCGGCTGACCCATCGTGGCCATGTCGCCGATCATGGGTCGCGCGCCACCGATATTGGTCAAGACCAGCCGTAGCGCCCGCCCGATGCAAGCATTTGCCCGATTGCCGGGTCCGAGACAGTTGGTGCCCGCGTTCATCCGCA
This sequence comes from bacterium, assembly GCA_022844005.1. GTDB lineage: Bacteria > Pseudomonadota > Alphaproteobacteria > Ferrovibrionales > Ferrovibrionaceae > Desertibaculum. The sequence goes on from JALHMN010000026.1 coordinate 26,428, forward strand.
GTGCAGTGACCGCCGGCCCGTGTACGAGCACGGCCGCGGTTGGTGTGCCCGTCGTCGTCTGGATACCGAGCAGATTGAATTCGGGAGCCAAGGTCGCAATCGCGGCCTCCAGCACCAATGGATATTCACGTGGAAGGCAGCCTGCGAGCACGCAGCAATACGCGACCGCCTCCCCCGTGAGTTCGCCAAACAGCGGGGGAACTGGACCATGAAAAACTGCGGGGTCGGTTCCGCCAAGCATCGCAGTCAGGCGCGCCAAGGTCGGCACGACAACCGGAAGTCCATCGGCGAGTTCCGCTTCGAGAAGCTCGGACTGTGCGGCGTCCCACTGCATGTCGCCGCTGTAAAGCGGCGCTTCGCGGTCACCGACGGTGACGGTTCGCAAGTTCAGCCCGCGGCCGGCGGCTTGATACGGATGGAGATCGCGGCCGTGCCGCCGAAAGACGGGATCCAGGCCGAGTGCTTGCCCGGGCCGCCGGCCACCGCGACATGGATATCGTCCGGAGATGGAGAAACCCGATAAAAGCCCTGCTCGGGCACGTGCCCGGCTTCCTCATATATGCGCTGGTTCTCCGCTGCGATCAGGGACACGGGCACGCGGGCCGTGCTGTACAGGAACTGCTGGATGTCCTGCACCGTCCAGCCGTCCCGGGCCAGGGTCGCCGCATGCTCCGGCCCGAAGACGACGAAATAGGGTCCCTTGCCGTAGATCGTATTGGCCGCCGGCGAAGCGATGGCGCCAGCGAAGGTCGTGAGCAGTCCCTTGCCGGTGGTGCTGCCGTGATCGTTCAGATTGTGGTTCGGTTCAACCGACATCACTGTCGCCACGTTCTCATCGGCGGCAAAGCCCTGCCGGACATGATAGGGCGCGAAGGGGCTCTCCTCCTCGTTCTCGCCGAAGCAGAAGGTGTATTTCGCCGAGGAACCGAACGTAGAGCGGTCCATCACCCCCGGCTTGGCGCCGCCGACGTTGTTCAGGATCAATTGCAGAGCACGCCCGATCGCCGCATTGGCCCGCCACCCCTGGCCAAAGCAGTTGCTGCTGCAATTGACGTCGAGTGATCGCCGCATCGGCCCGTTGATCATCAGCATCGGCGCGCAGGAATGCGTCGTGGCAAGCGTTCCGTGCAGGTTGTAGTCGGCGACCAGCACGCCCCGGAGCGCCGCGAGCACGACGGGGAAGTAAGCCGGCCGGCATCCCGCCATCACCGCGTTGGCAGCCAGGCTTCTTATGGTCGGGACCAGGAGGCGAGGCGTAATGGCGGGAATCGGCTCGTTGTCCCCCCGGGCCCCCTCCATCATCCGGGCAACCGCCGCCTCGTCCGGCGGAACGACGGGCAAGCCATCGGACCACCCCTGCTCCTCGACATAGTCAGCCCAGGTATCCGGATCCATCTCCGGAATATCGATCACCTCGGCTTCAGCGGTATCGGCCATTCGGGTCCTTGTCCGTGAGGAGAGCGCTTCTCCCGAAGCGGATTGAGGCAGGTCTCGCCGCTACTATTGTTTCATCTCCAGCCTCAGGCCTTCGAAGGCCGCGCCGATCCGTTCGTCCAGTTCCGTGGCATTCAGCCCTCCGACAGGATGCTTCACCACGACCAGATTCGGGTCGAGCTTCCGAGCCTTGGCTTGCGCCAGAACCAACGGCCTGAACGTCTCGGTGGCGATCACTATCCCGACCAAGCCGCGCTTTCTCAATTCAATGCTGTCGTGGAAACTCCACGATGAGCAAGAGCCTCAATCGCCCAGGGCGAGCAGTGCAATCCGGTACTTGCGGACCACATCGTCTATCATTTCCGCGGGCGCCGGTTGGCTGGCGCTGGATTTGGCAATGTAATCGATATTGTCGATGCGCCGGATGGACGCCAGTCGATCACGCATGCCTTCCAGCAGCTCTCGCGCATTCGGCTTGTTGTTCGAGAACAGGACGATCGGATCGTTCAACCAATCGACTGGGCCGGCCACTGCCGCCCCTTCGTCTCGAGGCGCGATACCGAAGCTCGGATTGACGATACGCATATCGTATCCACCTCCCTATTGGCCTCCATCTCACACCCGAACGGCGGCTTTGCCAAGGGCTTTAGCGCCTGCCCAGCGCCGCGCATACGGAAGCAGCGGCACGGCGACCATCGGCTGCCGCACCGGGAATTGTCCGGTCCGATCCGGCCCTCGCCTCGCCGACGGCGAACAGACCACGGAGGCTGGTCCGCAGGTCCGCATCGACGATCAGGCGGCCCGTGGCATCACGGACGAGTTCGTCTGGGACAAAGCCGAGGGGCGGACGGCGGCCGGACTGCACAAATACCGCACGCGCGGAAAGGCGCCGCAACGTGCCTCCACCGGCCGGCTCAACGACAACCGTATCGAGACCGGAACGACCTTCGAGCGCCACTATTCGACCTTCGAGGACGCCAACCCCCTCCACCATCGGCGCCGGCGCGTCTTGTGAGATCAGGATGACTTCGGAGGCGATCGGCGAAAGCTCGTGCGCTTCGGCAATGGCCCAACGGTCGGCGCCCGCCACGACCACCGGGTGGCCGGCATAGATCGGACCATCGCATGCGGCGCAGAACGACAGGCCCCGTCCCTCGAAGTCCTGCTCGTCGGCGATGCCCAGAGACCCCGGCGCCAGGCCGACCGCCACGATGACTGCCTCGGCATGGTGATCGCCATCATCCGTCGTCACTCGCCATCCCGTTCCATCGCGAGCGAGCATCGTCACCTCGGCCACCCCGAGTTCCGTACCTGCCGCCATTGCCATTCCGATCAGATCTGCAGCGAAGTCGGGGCCTGCCAGAGCATCGTCGACGCCGTGGAGCTGGCCGAGGTTCATCAATTCACCTCCCCCGCCCATCCGGTCAATGACCAGGCAGGACAGACCCTCACCCGCCACGGCCGCGCCGGCGCTCAGCCCCGCCACTCCGCCGCCGATCACCACCACGCCCCACTTCGCCACCTTCCAATCTCCTCTTCAGACAAGCCGCGCGGCCGGAAGCCGTTCAGATGGAACAGCGATCCTTCGGTATAACTTCAGCCGCTCCCGGGTGTCCGGATGCCGCAATACCCGGTTCCGCTTCCATTGCCTTGCCCGCCGATCTCCGGTCGCCGCGCCGCACGGTGATCCCTCGGCGGTCGAAGGATTCCAGCACCTGGGTCGCCAGCTGCCGTCCATTTCCCAACCGATCCCGGAACTGCGCCGCCGAGAATCCATCACCGCCAGCTTCGGCTGCCAAGACATGAGCGGCTTCCGCCATTTGCACTGCGGCAGACATGAGAAAGAATCGGTCCGGCGCCAACTCCACGACCAGTCCCAGTCGTGCAAATGCCTTGCACGCCCGGCGCAGCGCGACTTGGTCGATGCCGACCCGGTCAGCGGCATCGCGCAACAAGGGCGGACGGAACGGCTCGGCGTCGAGCACCGGCTGCAAGCGCCCCCAAAGCCGCACCTCGCCCTCCGCCAAACCGCCGCCTTGCGCGGGTGCGCGGAGCAACACGCCATCAACGGCGACGGAGCCGGCTGCACACAGATGCGACAGGATCGCGGCAAAGGCATCGGGCGGCAGTCGCGTCGGCAATGCAAAGCGCAGGGCCTCCGGCTTCATGCCTGGCGCCGTCGGCTCGCGCGTATGGAATTCAGCCAGAGCGCTGGCCACTTCGCGTCCGAGCCGGTTGATTGCGTCTCTTGTTGCAATGAAATCGCCCAGTGGCAGCACATCCTGCACAAGAGCATTCAATCCGGAGCCGGAGAGACCCCAGTCTTCCAGTATCGTGGCACGGCGAGCTAGGTAGGGAGGATGAGACAAAAACCCACGCAACGCTTCGAGCGGATCCGTCGCCGTCATTGTTTGCAATGCGGCGAGCCGTTCCGGGTGGTGGCGACGCCGGTCCGGCGGCCTGGGGTCGAGGACCTTGCCTCCGCCCAAGGTGCGACTTGCGGCACTGTCACGAAATACCAGCCGATCGCCGTGGCGCAACGGCAGCGAGCGGTCCAGCACGAGATGGACCAAGCCACCAGCCCCCGGAGGCAAGCTGGAGCGGCCCAGGGGTACGACGCGCGCCGTCACCTGGGCAGCCCCATGGTGAAGCAGGATCGGCGTTCCCGACTTGAGAGCCGATCGCACCCCGCGCGGGAAATGTACGACCGCATCACAGCGACGGCTGGTCGAATCCTGCCCCGGCGCAACGATCCAATCTCCGCGGCTGATTGCGTCTTTGCGCACGCCCGGGCCGATCAGATTGAGGGCGCAGCGTTCGCCCGCGACTGCTTCCTCCACGGCTTGGTTGGCGACGTGGACAGCGCGAACTCTCGCACGCATGCCGGACGGCAGGAGCCATTGGCTGTCACCCCTTCGCACCTTGCCGGCAACGATCGAACCGGTAACCACCGTCCCCGCCCCCGCCAGACTGAAGCTTCGGTCCACCGAAAGGCGAAAGGCGCGTTCGATCGCGGCGTTCGGGCCTCCCGCGCGCGCCGCTTCGGCCAACAGGCGGGCGCGCAGTTCGGAGAGTCCCGCACCCGTGACGCTGGAAACCGGAACGCACGCGGCTCCCGCCAACGGGGTCCCGTCCAGCAAGGCGAGGACATGCGACTCCACTTCCGAAGCACGCGCGCGGTCCACCAAGTCGATTTTGCTCAAGGCCACGATCCCGCGGGACAGGCCGAGCAGCGACAGTATCTGCAGATGCTCTCGCGTCTGGGGCATGACGCCGTCATCGGCGGCTACGACGAGCAGAGCCATTCCGATACTGGAAGCGCCCGCGATCATGGTATGGACCAGCCGCTCATGCCCAGGGACATCGACGAAGCCCAGCACGCCGCCGTTCTCGAGCTGCTGATAGGCAAAGCCGAGATCGAGGGTGATCCCTCGGGCCTTCTCCTCGGGCAGGCGGTCGGTGTCGATACCGGTCAACGCGCGCACCAAACTGGTCTTGCCGTGATCGATATGACCGGCGGTCCCGACGATCAGGCCCAGACGAGCACCGTATGGCAGCGAGGCGGGATCCATCCGAAGATCAGTCTATGGCCTAACCGCGCCGGTAGCAGCAGCCATTCTCTGCCGAGGAGCAGAGTCACCGCCAATGCGGTTCAGACATCAAAAGGGCAGAACCCTTGATGCGATGACCGGCTCATACGGCTCGCCGGGCATCAGCTCAGGTCGCCCAGGAGGGCTTTCGCTTCTCGAGGTAGCTCAGGATCCCTTCCTTGCCTTCCGGCGAATCCCACATCGAAACGACATTTCCCACGGTGAGTTCTTCCGGCACACCGATGCCGTTCTCTGCCGCCGCCGCGATCAGCCCTTTGATGGTGCGCAGGGCCGCTGGGCCGCACTTCAGGACCAGCCCCACCTCCTCCTCGACGACGGCGTCGAGATCCGGAGGCGGCACGGCGCGATCGAGGAGACCGAAGTCGACAGCCTCGGCGGCCGAAAAGACACGAGCGGTGAGGAACAGCCTGCGAGCCTGCGTGACGCCGACGCGCCGCACCACATAAGGCAACATCACCGCGGGAACGAGGCCGAGCCTCGCTTCGGTGATCGCGAATTTTGCGCCCTCCGCCCCGATGGCAAGGTCGGTGACGGAAATCAGAGAGAACCCGCCCGCATAGGCACTGCCATTGATTCGTCCGATCAGGGGCTTGCCGAGGTTGTCCAGGGTTTTCAGCAGGAACGAGAACTTCTCGGCTTCTCTGCGCCGATCTTCGATAGAGCTTGCGCTCTGCGCTTGCTGATAGCGCAAATCTCCCCCGGCACAGAAGGAGGCGCCTTCGCCGCTCAGCACGACCACGCGGACAGAGGTGTCGGCATCGAGCCGACGCGCGGCATCGAGAAGTTCCGCCCACATCGTGCCGTTCATCGCATTGTGGACATCCGGCCGGGCCAGGGTCAGGCGGGCGACACCCCGGCCGTCGACGACAAGCTTGATCGTCTCGTAGGTCATCGCAGGCTCTGCCGCTTGAAAATGATGCCTTCCTTCTCGCGGTCCCATGTGTCCGGCGTAACCCCCTCCTGGCGCAGCAGATGTTTCTGCACCTTGTGCGTCGGCGTCTTGGGAAGGTCGGTCACCACGCGGACATAACGCGGGATCATGAAGTGCGGCAGGCGCGCCGCCAGGAAATCGATCACGGCCCCCGGGGTCACCGTGCGTCCGGACACCGGTGCGAGAACGATCATCACTTCGTCCTCGCCGAACTCGCTGACCGCGGCGATCGCTGCGACCTCACGCACATCGGGATGCGCGGCCGTCTCCACCTCGACCTCGAAGGACGAAATATTCTCTCCCCGGCGGCGTATCGCATCCTTCAGTCGGTCGACGAAGAAGAAGTTGCCGTCCTTGTCGCAACGAAAGGCGTCACCGCTGTGAAACCATCCATTCCGCCAAGCCTTTGCCGTCGCTTCCGGATTGTTGTGATAGCCATGATTCATCGTCCAGGGCGTATCGGTGCGAATGATGAGTTCCCCCACCTCTCCCACCGGCACTTCGCAGTCGTTCTCGTCGACAATGCGGACTTCGACGCCACGCCTCGGCCGGCCACAGGTTCCACGCGCGGTCGGATTCGCCTCCGAAAAAATGGGGCAGGAGGTTTCCGTCATGTTGAAGGCCGTATAGATATCGACGCCGAACCGGGCCGTGAAGGCCGGCGCATCGTCGCCCAGCGGAACCATCGTCGCCATCTTCAGCGGGTGATCGCGATCGCCCGCGCTGGGCGGTTCCTTCATCAGGAAGGGCGCCATCGCACCCAGCAGCGTCAGCGTCGTGGTACCGGTCTGGCGGACCTTCTCCCAGAACGTGTAGGTGTTGAAGGATTCCACCATCGCAATCGACCCGCCATGCATCAGCATCCGGTAGGCCGCCCCGACGCCGGACTGATGAAACAGCGGGATATTGACCATCGTCCGGTCGTTGCCATCGATCGGATAGGCCCGGCCGGTACTGTAGATGTGCATGTAGGAGGACAGCACGCCCTTCGACGGCCCCGTCGTGCCGGATGTATAGATGACGGCATGTGTATCCCAAGGCCGGATGGGACGGTCGGGATCGGGTACGTCCTCGCCGGCGCCCTCGAGCACCTGTTCGGGCAGCACGGCAAGTCCCGGCATATCGGAGGCTTCCCCTCCCGAAGAGACAATGCTCTGCAGAGCGGCGCGGTCGATCTCGTCCAGTCGCGGGATCAGGCGGTGATCCCCGACCAGCAGGCGCGCACCGGAATCACGAACGACATGGGCGAGGATATTGCCGCGATAGGCGGTATTGATCGGCACGTAGATCGCGCCGATGTAGTTCAGCCCCCACCACGTCGCCAGCGCCCGCGGGCCGTTGCCGAGCCACGAAAGCACAAAGTCGCCCTGTTTTACGCCCAATGCCCGAAGTCCAGCCGCAGCACGCCGAATCCTCTGACGCAATTCGGCATAGGTCCAGGCCGATCCGTCGTCGAACAGGACGAACACCTTTTCCGGTGAACGTGCTGCAAACCCGTCGATCAGGTACCGGGTGACGACCTCGTCATCCGGCGGCATCCGCGGGTCGGCCGAACAGGGGATCGCAGTCATGCGCGCCGCCTATCCGAAGAACAGCTTGGGCAGGATGAGCGCGATCGGCGGGAAGATCAGCAGGATCGCGAGACGGACAACATCCGCTGCGATGAACGGCACGACGCCGCGGAAGATCCGGGTCGCCGGCACGTCCGGCAGCATGGCCTTTAGGACGAAGACATTCAGGCCGATCGGCGGCGTGATGAGGCCGATCTCGACGACGACGACGACCAGGATTCCAAACCACACGGGGTCGTATCCGAGCGCGATGACGATCGGGAAGAAGACAGGAACCGTGAGCAGGATCATCGCCAGGGAATCGAGGATGCACCCGAGAACCAGGTAGATCAGCATCATCAGGGCCAGCACGCCGAGCGGCGGAAGTCCGGCGCCGGAGACGATCTCGACCAAACCTTCGGGCATGCCGGAGAAGCTGATGAACTCGGCGAAGATCAGTGCGCCCATCAGGACGAAGAACATCATCGCCGTTGTCCGGGCGGTTTCCGAGAGGACCTCGTACATGACGCTCAAGGACAGCCGGCCGCGGAGCCCCGCGAAAACACCCGCGCCCACGGCGCCAATGCCGGCGGCCTCGGTCGGGGTGAAGATTCCGCCGTAGATGCCGCCCATCACGATCATGAACAGCAGCAGCACACCCCACACCCCGCGCAGCGCCCTGATGCGATCGAGCCAGAGCACGCGTTTTCCCGCCGGACCGGCGGACGGATCGCGCCACACGGTCCAGCGCACCGCCGCCATATAGCCCAGGATGCCGAGGAGACCCGGCAACAGCCCGGCAGCGAACAGCTTGCCGATATGGGTCTCGGTCAGAACACCATAGATGACCATGATGACGCTGGGCGGGATGAGTATCCCCAAGGTCCCACCGGCCGCGATCGATCCCGCCGCCAGCCTGTCGGAATAGCCGAAGGCGCGCATCGCGGGGAAGGACACCTTAGACATCGTAGCTGCCGTCGCCACGGAGGAACCCGACACGGAGGCGAACCCGCCGCAGGCGACGATGGTTGCCATGGCGAGGCCGCCCTTGCGATGGCCGATGAACGCATTCGCGGCGGTATAGAGATCCTGGGCCAGTCCGGCGCGCGCAACGAGGTTGCCCATGAGGACGAACATGGGAATCACCGACAGCGTATAGGAGAGGGCCACGTCCCGGATGGTCTGGCCGACCAGCGCGAGGGCGGGGCCGACGTTCACGCTGACCGCATATCCGGCGAAGCCCACCAGCCCGAGCGCCAGACCGATCGGCATCCGCGCAAAGATCAGCGCGAACATCGCCAGAAAGCCGATGATCGATTCGGTCATTGTCTATTTCCGGCGGATGACGGCGTAGATGAAGTTCGTCAGGAATGCGGCCGAGACGCACGCGCTGAGGATGGCGATGAAGGCGATGATCGGCGCCATAGGCAGTTGAAGGTAGGGCGTGAAGTCACCCGACGTCTTTGCGCGCTCTGCCAGCAGCCAGACCCGCCAGGTCACCGCCCCCAGCGCAACTGCCCCCACCAGATTGATGACGATCGATTCGATCCGGCGAATCAAGGCCGGCACGATGAAATCCAAGATATCGATGACGATGTGATTGTCGCGCCGGGTGACGACCGGCATGGCGCAGAAGACCACGATCACCATCAGGATCTCGGTCAACTCCGTCGCGGCGGCCAGCGGCATGTTCAGGCTTCGCCCGGCGACATCCACTGCCGTGAGGATGGACATCAGGACCAGGGCGAGACCGGCGGCGAGCAGAACCGCGCGGGAGAGAACCCGCTCGATCCTGCCCATGCCTGCCGCGGCTTCGGCCTCGGTGTCGTTCGGCAGCTCCGACATCGTCGGACCTTGCTTCCCCGCTGATGGCGCTACATGCCAGCCTTCACCTTGGCGGCTTCCGCACGAAGCTCTGCGAGCACTTCGGTTGCGTTGGTCAAGCCCTTCGCCTTGGCGGCATCGGCCCATTTCTGCTCGAGCGGCCCCAGGGCCGCCCGCACCGATTGTTCGATGGCCCTGTCGGCATGGAAAACCTTGTTGCCGACCCTGATGGCCTCGACTTCGGCCTTCTTGGTACCCTCTGTCGTGACACTGCCCCAGATGCGCGAGAAGGTATCGCCCGAGACACGCATCAGCGCCGCCTGGTCCTTGGCGCTCAGCTTCGCGAGCTTGTCCGGGTTGATGAAGAGCGAGTAGCTCGAGTTGTAGAGGCCACCCGGCAGCACGAAAGTGTGAGTGAGCTTGTCGAGCAGCTTGAAGCTCTGGACGGTCTCCATCGGCATCATCGCGCCGTCGACCACGCCGGTCGACAGAAGTTCATAGATTTCGCTGATCGGCTTCTGGACCGGCACCATGCCGAGCAGGTTGGCGATTTCGATCGTCGCACCCCCGGGAGTACGAATCTTGAGCCCCTTCATGTCGTCGAGGGATTTGATCTCGCGGCGCATGTTGTGCAGCCGGCCTTCGCTGACCATGACGCTGAGCACCGTGACGCCCTGATGCTCGTTGAACTTCTCCAGATACTTCTTGTAGATCCGCCAATAGGCGATGCTGCTCTCGACCGGGGTTTCGCCGAGCAAGGGGAGTTCCGCCACCTCCTGCAGCGTGAAGCGGCCGGGGTTGTAGGCATGCGCCGTGTATCCGACATCCGCCAGGCCGTCGCGGACCGCGTCCACCTGCCCCGCCGTAGCACCCGCCGTCTTCGGCAACACGCGGAATTTGACGCGCCCTTCGGTCGCCTCGTCCACCAGCTTGAACCACTGCGGCAGCATCGTGACGTTGATCTGATGCTGCGGAGGCACCCAGGTGCTCACGGTCAGCGTGGTTTGGGCCGCCACCGGTATGGCACCTAGCAGCACAGCACCGGCGAGGCATGGAATGAGCTTACGGAACATGGAAAAGGATCCTCCCATTGTTTTGAGCATGTTGCGGCTGTGGTCATGGCGATCCACCGGAGACGACCGTAGACTAGCCGGATTTGCTTCCTCGGACGCTACGGACTGCACGAGCCGGCGACAACACGATTGCCCCCTCGCCGCCCCAGAATTCACGGATGTGAAGGTCGCCTCGGCCGGAGCGCTCTAGAGTCGAGTTCAGCGTCAGCGACCTGTGCGCAGGACGCGCAGCATCCAGTGGGAGGAGCGTATCAATGCACGATCTCGTCATCAGAGGCGCGCTTTTGGTCGACGGCACCGGGGCCCGCCCATTCCGCGGCGATCTCGCAGTGTCCGGAACCAATGAAAATATCCGCAAGGAC
>JALHMN010000027.1 GCA_022844005.1 bacterium
GACCGCCTGCGCGCCGCCTGGGACGACGAGCGGGGCGAGGACATGCCGATGCCCGAGGAGGAACGGGCCGAGCGGCTGTCGCGGCTGAAGGACGCGGCCGGGAATCCGGCCGACCCGTCCGATTTCGAGCAGGCCCGCATCGTCCCCGTCACCGATGCGGCGGCGACGCTGTCCTGGATCGAGCCGCCGCCGGCGGAAGCGGATGATCCGGAGGATGCGGCCGCCGGTATACGGCTCTCCGATCGCGAGATCGACTGGCTGGCGGGTTTCCTGGAAAGCGACCGCCAGCCGACGCAGACCATGGATATCGAGATGCTGGACGGCTTCTTCGCCGCGATCGCCGCCAGCCCGGAAGCCATCCCGCCCTCCGAATACCTCCCCCTCCTCTGGGGTGAACAGGGCGAAGAGCCCGGCATCGATTCGCCCGAGCAACGCGCCTATCTCGACTCCCTCCTCGAGCGGCACATGCGCAGCATTCGCGCCCGCCTCGCCGCCGAGCAGGGGCACGAGCCGGTCCTGGTGCCGAGCGACCGCCCGGCCGAACAGGGCGTGCGCTGGTCGGAAGGCTTCGGCCTCGGCACCACGCTCCGCTCGGATGACTGGGAAGCGGTGATCGACGATCCGGAGGCCGGTGCCGCCTTCGCCGATGTCGCCGCTCTTTCGGCCTCGCATTACGATCCGCAGGCGGAAAAGCTCTCGGCCAAGGAGCGCGAGGCGATCCTGGAGGCGCTGTCGGACTACCCGCCGCTCTTCGCCGCTTTCTTCCGCGACGGGCCGCGCAACCGTGTGCCCGTGCGCGTGACCAAGATCGGCCGCAACGACCCCTGCCCCTGCGGTTCGGGCAAGAAATACAAGAAATGCCACGGCGCACCCGGCGCACCGCCCCTGAACTGACGCCGCGCCGCGACTTCGCTTGCCCGGCCGGCGGACGGGGCTATCATCCGCCGCCAGCGTGGGCGGGAGCCTTAGAGGAGCATCATGCGGGAGCCACCGGAGACAATCGAGGTCGAGGACAAGGTCGTTGCCTGTGACGGCCCGCCCGGTCCGAGCGGCCATCCCCGAGTCTATCTGAATATGGGCACGCGCAGCGAGGTGGATTGTCCCTATTGCGGCCGGCGCTTCCGCCTGAAGGCCGGCGCCGCGCATCACGCGCATTGAGGTCGGCTTGAGCGACGCAAAGCCCGGCCGCATCGCCCTCGTCGACGGCTCGGGCTACATCTTCCGGGCCTATCACGCGCTTCCCCCCCTGACGCGGAAGGACGGCACCCCCGTGGGCGCCGTCTACGGCTTCTGCAACATGCTGGAGAAGCTGATCGAGGATGCCGCCGCCGATCATCGCATCACCCATATGGCGGTCGTCTTCGATGCGGGCCGCGAGACCTTCCGGAACGCGATCTATCCCCAGTACAAGGCGAACCGTCCGGAACCGCCGGAAGACCTGATCCCGCAATTCGCGCTGATCCGCGAGGCGGTGGACGCCTTCAGTGTGCCGCGGGTGGAACTGGCCGGCTACGAGGCCGACGACGTCATCGCCACCTATGCGCGCCTCGGTCAGGAAGCCGGGATCGAGGTCGAGATCGTGTCCGCCGACAAGGACATGATGCAGCTCGTCCGCCCCGGCGTCGGCATGTTCGACCCGATCAAGCTGAAGCCGATCGGCGATGCCGAAGTGATGGAGAAGTTCGGCGTTCCCCCCTCCAAGGTCGCGGAAGTGCAGGCGCTGGCAGGCGACAGCACCGACAATGTGCCGGGCGTACCCGGCATCGGCGTCAAGACGGCGGCGCAGTTGCTCGGCGAATACGGCGACCTCAAGACGCTGCTCGACCGCGCCGGCGAGATCAAGCAGCCGAAGCGCCGCGAGGCGCTGCTGGCCAATCGCGAACTGGCGCTGATCTCGCACCGGCTGGTCACCCTCGACCCCGCCGTGCCGGTGCCGATGGGCCTCGACGAGTTCCTGGTCCGCTCGGTCGATCTGGAAAGGCTGGTCGCCTTCCTGGAGGCGATGGAGTTCGGCCGGCTGGTGGCGCGGCTCCGCTCGAAGTTCGATGGCGCCCGGGTCGTGTCGGCGCTGACGGCCTCCACCGAGGTTCCGGATGCCGTTCCCCCGGCGCCGGCGACGCAGGACTATCGCCTGGTACAGGAGGAGGCGCAGCTCACGGCCTGGGTGGCGCGCGCCACCGCCGCCGGGAAAGTGGCCTTCGATACCGAGACCAATTCGCTGGATGCCATGCAGGCCGACCTCGTCGGCGTGTCGCTTTCAGTCACCGCGGGCGAGGCCTGCTACATTCCGCTCGGCCATACCGGCCCGGCGGCGCAGACCACGCTCGATCTCGGCGGCACCGGGCCCGGCGAAGGCCGCCCGAAGCAGATCCCGATGGATCGCGCCATCGCGATCCTGAAGCCGATGCTGGAGGATCCATCCGTCCTCAAGATCGGCCAGAACATCAAGTTCGACGCCCTGGTGCTGGCCCAGCCGCGCTATGGGGTGCAGGTGGCGCCGATCGACGACACCATGCTGATCTCCTTCGTCGCCGAGAACGGGCTGCACGGGCATGGCATGGACGAGCTGTCGGAGCTGCATCTCGGCCACAAGCCTGTTTCCTATGACGAGGTCACCGGCAAGGGCAAGGCCCGCATCACCTTCGACCAGGTGAACCTGACCGACGCGCTGCGCTATGCGGCCGAAGACGCCGACATCACGCTTCGCCTGCACGAGCAGCTGAAGCCGAAGCTGCGCCAGCGCGGCCTGCTCGCCATCTACGAGCAGCTGGAACGCCGGCTGGTGCCGGTGGTCACGGCCATGGAATGCGCCGGCATCAAGGTCGACGTGGCCGAGCTTCGCCGCCTGTCGGCCGATTTCGCCCGGAAGATGGGCGAGCTCGAGATCGAGATCCATCAGTTGGCCGGCGAGGTCTTCAACATCGGCTCGCCGAAGCAGCTGGGCGAGATCCTGTTCGACAAGATGAGCCTGCCCGGCGGCAAGCGGATGAAGACCGGCGCCTGGGGCACCGACGCCGATGTGCTGGAGGGCCTGGCCGCCGAAGGCCATGCCCTGCCGCAGAAGGTGATGGACTGGCGGCAGGTGCAGAAGCTGAAGAGCACCTATACCGATTCGCTGCAGAACGAGATCAACCCACGCACGGGGCGCGTCCATACCTCCTATGCGCTGGCCGCCACCTCGACGGGGCGGCTGTCGTCATCGGACCCGAACCTGCAGAACATCCCGGTCCGGACGGAGGAAGGCCGGCGCATCCGCCGCGCCTTCGTGGCCGAGGCGGGCCACGTGCTGATGAGCGCCGACTATTCGCAGATCGAGCTTCGCATCCTGGCGCATATCGCGGGCATCGATCAGCTGAAGGACGCCTTCCGCGACGGAATCGACATCCATGCGAAGACGGCCTCGGAAGTCTTCGGCGTGCCGATCGAAGGCATGGACCCGATGGTCCGCCGTTCCGCCAAGGCGATCAACTTCGGCATCATCTACGGCATGTCCTCCTTCGGCCTGGCCCGGCAGCTCGGCATCGGCCAGCGTGAGGCCGGCAGCTATATCAACGCCTATTTCGAGCGCTATCCCGGCATCCGCGCCTATATGGATGCCACCAAGAAGCAGGCGCGCGAGAAGGGCTTCGTCGAAACGGTGCGCGGCCGGCGCTGCCACTTCCCCGCCATCAACGACAAGAACCCGGCGCGCCGCGCCTTCATGGAACGCGCCTCGATCAATGCGCCGATCCAGGGCACGGCGGCCGACGTGATCAAGCGCGCCATGATCCGCGTGCCGCCCGCGCTGAAGAAGGCGGGCCTCGCCGCGAAGATGCTGCTGCAGGTGCATGACGAACTCGTCTTCGAACTGCCCGAGGCCGAGCGCGAGGCGACCGCGGCGGTGGTGAAGCGCGAGATGGAGGCCTCGGCCGCCCTCTCGGTGCCGCTCGTCGTCGAAACCGGCTTCGGCGCCAACTGGGGCGAGGCGCATTGATGCGTGAGCCCTCCCTCGGCTTGCCGGGGGAGGGTTGGGTGGGGGCGGTGAGATCTGGCGCGCCGTTTCTTTGCGTCACCACCCCCACCCCCGCCCTCCCCCACGCCGCTTCGCGACGCGAGGGAGGGAGCAAGTCAGGGAAAGGAAAACGCCATGCTGAAGATCTGGGGCCGGGCCAATTCGATAAACGTGCAGAAGGTGCTTTGGGTGGCCGATGAGATCGGCATTCCCTACACCCGTGTCGATATCGGCGGCCCCTTCGGCGGCAACAGGGAACCCGCCTACCTCGCCCTCAATCCCAACGGCCTGGTGCCCACCATCGAGGACGATGGGGTCGTCCTCTGGGAATCCAACTCGATCGCCCGCTACCTCGCCGCCAGCCGGAACTCTCCTCTCGTTCCCGCCGATCCGAAGCTCCGCGCCGAGGCGGAACGCTGGATGGATTGGCAGCTCACCAGCCTGGGCGGGATGACGCCGATCTTCTGGGGTCTGATCCGCACCCCGGCCGAGAAGCGGGACCCGGCCGCGATCGAGGCCGCCAGGGTACAGGTGGCCGGCGCCTGGGCCATCCTCGATGCGCATCTGAAGGGGCGGGATTTCGTCGCCGGCCCCGCCCTCACGGTTGGCGACATCCCGGTCGGCTGCATGGCCTATCGCTGGTTCAACCTCGCCATCGATCGGCCCGATCTGCCGCATCTGCGGGCCTGGTACGACCGGCTGACCACCCGGCCCGCCTACCGCAAACACGTCATGCCGCCGATGACCTGAGGGACGCGACCGCATCGCTAAAGTTTTTCTTAAGTTTTTCAGAGAAGTCTATGCATCTCCGGAGCGGGCTGCGCCGCGATGGAGGGGTGACCCTTCGGGGCTCGCCATGACTGTCGACCTGTCGCGGGAAGAGGGCCGTCCGGCAACGGATCGGCCCTCTTCCTTTTGCGCGCTCAGCCGGCCGTTTCCTGCCAGCTCTGATCGAGTTCCTGCATCGCGCGATCGAGCCGTGCCTTGGCCGCCTCGTAGGTTTCCGCGGTGGCGTTCTTGAAGCCTTCCCATTCCACCTGGGCTTTCTCCCAGGCCCGATCCAGTCCGTCGCGGATCTTCGTGCCGGTCGCTTCCGCGCCCTTGACCGCCCGGTCGCGATAGTCCGAAACCCGGCGGGACCATTCATCCATTTCCGCCTCGTAGTCGGCGCGCAGCAGATCCTTTTCGTCCTTCGGCGCCACCCCGACCCGTGGCGAGGCAGGCGCCACCGCCGCGAAGATCGCCTTGTCGAATGCGGGGGCGGCTTCCAGCGATTCCCGCGTCGCAGCCGAGAGGGCGAGGCCGGCGCGATCGTCACGGAAGTCCGAAGCGGGCAAGGCCACCAGCTTGCCGCCGAGGCCGAGGAGGCCGCCCACACTCAACACGATCTGCTCAACCCCGCGGTCGGGTCCGATGACCATATCGTCCACTGCGCCGATATTGCGGCCATTCGCGTCGCGCACATCGGTACCGATGATGCTGCTGGCAAGAATGGAGGGAGCACCCGCGCGCCCACCCTCGACCACGGTGAAGGCAACCCGGTCGAAGTCAGGCAACAGCTTCAGCGCCTCCTTGGTCGTGCCCCGCAGCATCAGCCCGTCCGGCCCGTTGGAAAACGAAGGCACCGGCAGCACGACGAGCTTGTCGCCGACGCCGAGGAGACCGCCCACGCTCAGAACGAACTGCGCGACCCGGCGGTCTGGTCCGATCACGAGGTCGTGGACGGTGCCGAGTTTCTCTTCAGCCGAATCCCGCACCGTCGTCCCGATCAGTTTTCCCGCCAGCACCGGGCGGAAGGCGGGCGTCGCCGCTTCGCTTCCGGGCACGACCGGGGCCGCGGGACCTGCCTTGTTCTCGGCCAGGACCGGGCCGCCGATGGCTGCGAACAGGGCGCAAAGCGCGATGGCGTTCATCAGGGCACGCATCGTCATGGATCCGAACTCCCGCTGGCTGATCCTGCCGGGGAACGCGGGAGCGCTGCGATGGTTGCGCGCAGAATCGCCGGTGCAATGTCGGGAACCAGCGCCGCGTCACCCCGTTGTTGATGCGGAACTCGCCACGCCGCCCCGTCTCGGGCCCGCTCTCCCCCAGCGTGGCCCAAACGCGAGACTGCTCCTCACAGCCGGCGCGGCGGGTTCCACCCATCCCAACCAAGGAGGAATGTCATGGCAGACCAGCAGAAGCCCGGCTCAGGCGACCCCAATCAGGGCGAAGGCAATCGCGACGCGGCACGCCGGTACAACGCCGATGCGCAGGCATTCGCCAAGGACAAGGATCAGGTGAAGGACGCCGCCGCAGCCGCACAAAAGGCGGTTGAAGGCAAGGAAGGCAAGACACTCACCGAAGCTGAAAAGCATGGTCTTGCCAAGGGACGCCACTGAGCGATCCTCGGCCCTGCCGACCGATCGCAAGGAAATGAAAGGGCCGCCGGTGATGCCGGCGGCCCTTTCGTCTGACGGCCTGTTGTCAGCCGGGCCAACCGAAGACCTTCCTATTCCGCCGCGGCGCGGCTGGTGTCGAACTGCAGCTGCGCCAGGCGGGCATAGAGACCGCCTTGCGTCATCAGTTCGGCATGGGTGCCCTGGGCGACGATCCGCCCCTCATCCAGGACGACGATGCGGTCGGCCTGCAGCACGGTGGCGAGACGATGCGCGATCACCAGCGTGGTCCGCCCCTTCAGCACCCGCTCGAAGGCCAGCTGCACCGCCCGCTCGTTCTCCGCGTCGAGCGCGCTGGTCGCCTCGTCCAGCAGCAGCACCGGCGGGTTCTTCAGGATGGCGCGCGCGATCGCGATGCGCTGGCGCTGCCCGCCCGACAGCCGCGTGCCCTTCTCGCCCAGCTGGGTCAGGAAGCCGTCCGGCAGGCGTTCGATGAAGTCGAGCGCCGCGGCCGCGTCGGCCGCCGCCCGCACCTCGGCCTCGCTCGCCTCCGGCCGGCCATAGCGGATGTTGTCCAGGACATGGCCGGCGAAAATCACCGGCTCCTGCGCCACCACGCCGATCCGCTGGCGCAGCTGCACCGGATCGACGCGGGCGGCGTCGACACCATCGACCAGCACCCGCCCCTCGTCCGGGCTGCGGAAGCGCAGCAGCAGCTGGAACACCGTCGATTTGCCGGCGCCCGAGGGGCCGACGAGGGCCACCGTCTCGCCGGGGGCGATATCGAGGGTGAAGTCGGCCAGCGCCGCCGCTTCGGGGCGCGTGGGGTAGCGGAAGCCGACATGCTCGAACCGCAAGGCGCCCGTTGCCGGCTCTGGCAACGGCAGCGGATCGACCGGCGCCTCGATCTCGGGCCGGGTGTCCAGCAGTTCGACCAGGCGGCTCGCCGCGCCGGCGGCCTGCTGCACCTCGCCCCAGACCTCGGACAGCGCGCCGACGCCGCCCGCGACCACCACGGCATAGAAGATGAAAGCGGTCAGCTCGCCGGCGCTCATCTCGCCCGCCAGCACGTCCTTGCTGCCGATCCACAGCACCCCGTCGACCGCGCCGAAAACCAGCAGCATCACGGCGGCCGTCATCCAGGCGCGGGTCCTGACCCGGGCGACGGCGGCCGCGAAGGCGCCGTCGGCGCTCGCGGCGAAGGCCGCCCGCTCGCGCGCCTCGGCGGCGAAGGCCTGTACCGTTTCAACCGAGTTCAGCGTCTCGCCGGCCTTCGCCGACAGGTCCGCCACCTTGTCCTGGGCGGCGCGGGCAAGGCGGCGGAGCTTCCGCCCCAGGATCACGATCGGCGCCACCACCAGCGGCACCACCAGGAAGACCAGCAGGGTGAGCTTGGGGCTGGTCACCGCCATCATCACGCTGCCGCCCAGGAAGAGCAGCAGGTTGCGCAGCGCCACCGAGACGGAGGAGCCCACGACCGTCTGGATGAGCGTGGTATCGGCGGTGAGCCGCGACAGCACCTCACCCGTCCGCGTCGTCTCGAAGAAGGAAGGCGTGAGCGACAGGATATGGCCGTAGACCGACTTCCTGATATCCGCGACCACCCGTTCGCCGAGCCAGGTGACAAGATAGAAACGCGCGAAGGTGGCGATGGCGAGCACCGTCACCACGCCGAAAAGGGCCAGGAAATAGAGGTCGATGAAGGCTTCGCCTTCCTGCATGAAACCGTGGTCGACCACGCGGCGCACCGCCTGGCCCACCGCCAGCACCGCCCCCGCCGCCACCACCAGCGCCGCCAGCGCGCCGGCCACCGCCAGGCGATAGGGCCGCACGAAACCGCCCAGGCGCTTCAGGCCCTGCATCGACCGCCGGCCATGGGCGGGCTGTTCGCTTTCTGCCATCGAATGTTCAGTCCAGGATGAGGTCGAGGCCGGCGGCCTCTTTGAGTTCGGCCGCCAGCCGGTTCGCGAGATCGGCCCCGTCGCCGCGCGTGGAAACCCAGCGCCCGCCTTCGAACGCAAAATGGCTGGCGCCGGAAATCGGCGAGGACAGCCAGATTTGCCGGGTCGGCGCATGCTTGCTGACGATCCAGGTACCGGCCTCGTCGATCTCGAGCGTCAGCATGCCCGGCACCGCCTCGACCGAGACGCCATCGCCCTCCGCCTCCTCGATCGCATCGGCCCAGCGGGACAGCAGGGCCGCGGCCAGGCGCTCGAAATCGCTCTCGTCGGTCATGTCATGCTTTTTCCGGTCAGCCCCGGGGTATAACAGCCGCCCGCCCCTCGGCCAACCGCGTCGCCTTGCCTATGGGGCCGCGCGCCGCTATACAGCCCGCTCATTTTTCGCGAAGGCGCTTGCCATGAAGGCCGACACTCACCCCGACTATCATGAGATCACCGTCCAGATGACGGACGGGACCAAGTACACGACCCGTTCCACCTGGGGCAAGCCGGGCGAAACCATGGTGCTCGAGATCGACCCGACCTCGCACCCGGCCTGGACCGGCGGCCCCGCCCGTCTGAACGAGGCCGGCGGTCAGGTCGCGAAGTTCAACAAGCGCTTCGCGGGAATCAGCCTGCCAACGAAGAAATAGCCACCGGCAAGGTGACGCGCGGGCTACGGGCCTGCGCGTCGAGGCGGGCGAGACGCGTATAGATCCGCTCGCTCTTTTCCAGCAATCCCACCAGCATGCTCGGCAGCCGCTCCATCGGGATGCTGGGTTCGGCGAGGCACACCGACACGGCGCCCAGTTCCGGCGCGTCCTGGGCCGCTGTTTCCCGCGAGATTTCGCCGGCGTCCAGCGCGCGCTGATAGAACAGCCAGGACATGGCGTGCGTCAGCCGGGCGGTGAGACGCACCGTTTCCAGCGAGAAGGCGAGGCGGTCGGCCACCGGCAGTTCGGCGGCGTCATGCGGACCAACCTCGCCGATATAGAGCTTCGCCTTCCAGACGAGGTCGAGCGCCTCGCGATAGGCCCCCTCGAGGAAGGCCGCGGGCCCACCGGCCAGAACCTGCACCTGCTCGCTCATCGCCTTACTCCCTGACCTCGACTGCGTTAACCGAAAACCCATCTGGAACAGCATGTTCCGGGTCTGCGGCCGATTCCAAGCAACGCTTGCGCCAAACAGACAACCCTTTGCCCCGTCAACGCAATTGAATAAAGGGTTAACGCGCGCGCCCGAAACATGTCCGATTTCTGGACACCGCTTCCCACCCCCTTGAACGCGCGTGGCGCCTCACCAAATGAGTGTCTGTCCCCGGGGCGCCGCCAGGCGGGTCCGCAGGGGACGAAACCGGTGGTCTCGGCCTCATGCGGCGGGACCCATCGAAGGTTGATCGCTCTAACCGGAGGATGGACAATCATGCGGACCTACGATCTCTCTCCCCTGCTGCGCTCCAGCATCGGCTTCGACCGATTCGACTGGCTGTTCGATGCCGCCAGCCGCCTGGAAGACGGCAGCCAGGGCTATCCGCCCTACAACATCGAAAAGCAGGGCGACGACAAATACGCCGTGACCCTCGCGGTCGCCGGCTTCGGCCAGGACGAACTCAGCATCGTCCAGCACGACACCACGCTGGTCGTCTCCGGCAAGGGCAGCGAGCAGCCCAAGTCGGCCGAGGAAGGCCGCTTCCTGCACCGCGGGATCGCGCGCCGCGCCTTCGAGCGCCGCTTCCAGCTGGCCGACTATGTGAAGGTGGTGGGCGCCAGCCTCGACAACGGCCTGCTGACGGTCGAACTCGAGCGTGTGATCCCCGAGGCGATGAAGCCCCGGAAGATCGAGATCGCGAAGACCACGACCACCCAGCCCAAGGTGATCGACGCCAAGGCGGCGTAATCCCCCCCCGCCGTCTTGTGCTGACGAGAGAGCCCGCGCCATCCCCCCCGGCGCGGGCTTTTTCTTTTTGCTAGTCTCCGCGCCCATCGAGACGGGGAGGATGCAGGCGTGGTTCAGATCAAGCCCGGCACGCGCATCGTGCCGCTCGGCGAACGGCCCGACCTCATCGGCATCGTCGCCCGCTGGGGCCACGGGCAATGGGGTCATCTTTCCCCAGGCGACACTGAGGAGAAGCGCGCCGATCGGCTGAAACGCCACCTCACGCCCGACCGCGTGCCCAGCACGATCGTGGTGCTCGATGCCGCAGGCGAGGCGGTCGCCACCGCGGCGCTCCTCGCGCATGACATCGACGGCGACCCGCGCGGCCCCTGGCTCGCCAGCGTCTTCGCCGCGCCGGAACGCCGCGGCGAGGGCTTCGGGGTGGCGGCGGTGCGGGCGATCGAGGCGAGTGCCGCCCGCGCCGGCATCGGGCGCCTCTATCTCTTCACCCCCGACAAGATGGCCTTCTACGCCGCCCTCGGCTGGCAGAGGGAAGAAAGCCTCGACTATCGCGGCGAACACATCACCGTGATGGCGAAGACCCTCGGCTGAGGCGATGCGCATCCTCCCGCTGGCGGAGCGGCCCGATCTCCTCCCCACGGTCGCCGCCTGGGGCTTCGGGGAATGGGGGTATTTCTATCCGGAGGACGACCTGGCGAGTTGGACGGAAGGGTTGCGGGCCAACCTCGCCATCGATGCCATCCCGCTCACCCTCGTGGCGCTCGACGATGCCGGCCGGCCGCTCGGCACCGTGTCGCTGGAGGCGCAGGACATCGACGGCGATCCGCGCACGCCCTGGCTCGCCAGTCTCTTTGTGCGCCCCGACGCCCGCGGCCGCGGGATCGGCATCGCCCTGGTCGGCGCGCTGGAAGCAACCGCCGCCCGCCTCTGCACCCGCCGGCTCTGGCTCTTCACGCCGGACCGCATGGCCTTCTACGCCGCCCTCGGCTGGCAGGCGGAGGAACCCCGCGACTATCGCGGCCAGCGCATCACCGTCATGTCGAAAGACCTAACCCGGTAGCGGCCCGATCGCGAGCGTCGCCGCCTCGCGTTCCATCGCCGCGACCAGGGCTTCGAATTCGCGGTCGCCGTCCCAGGCCGCCTGCAGGACCAGCGTCAGCGTTACCATCACGGCGCGCTCGGCGGTCCAGTCGATGACGAACCAGCGACGGAAGCGCAGCGTCACGGCGGCCTCCTCGGTGAAAGTCTGAAAGCCAACCCGCCTCCAGCCTTCTCCAGGGGATCGCCAAGCCACCGCATCGCCCAGCTTCTGCACCAGCCGCTCGGGACCGCGCGCATCGAAATTCCCCTGAAAGACGTCGTAGTCGATCCAGAGCGTACCGGTATCGGTCTCATCCTCGCCGCAGAACCATTCACCGCTCTCGGCATCACGCTCGTCGCGCCAGCGCGCCGGCACGCGCAGGGTCAGAAAACCGAACGGATGAATCGCGCGCAGGCGCGAAAGGCCTAAACCCTCGGGCTCGTCCTGCGGGAACGCGACGTTGCGAATCTGCTGGCCGAAGAGATCGATCAGGGCAAGCGTCTCCGGCCTCTCCCAAAGCTCATGCAGAACGAGGAGGTGAAAGCCGAACTCGAGCAACTCTCCGCCCTCCCGCACCAGCCGGACCCAGTTGTAGGTCCGCACTGCCGGTGCCCGCGGATCATCGGTCACCACCTCGATCAGGACGGAACCGTGCGTCCGGGAAAGCTTGGCATCATCGACCTGACCGCTTGCGCCAAAGGCCCGAAGGCGCTCCAGGATGCGCCGTTCGATCACCCCGCCCATCGCTTGGCTGTCGCCTTCCATCGGCAATGCCTCGGCGCTCAGCTGCAACTCGTAGCGCTGGCGGCCGTCGCCCACCCAGGCGTTGCCCTTCGGGGTAACGCCATCGATCCAGTCTTCCGGCACCACCAGCTTGTCTCCGCTGGCCATGATCACCTTCAGGCGATGGAAGCACGAGGTGTAGGGATGATCCGCCGTCATTTCTTGCGCGCCTCTTCCGCCGCTTCCTTCGCCCGCTCCGGGCTGCTCGACAGGTTCGGCGCCAGGCCGATCCGCATGCGGCGGATCTCGTGGTCCAGGATCTTCGTCAGGTCCTGGAACTCGGGGTCGTTCACCTGCTCCTCTTTCAGCACCAGGTTGACGGTGACGAGGATCAACTGGTCGTCGGTCTGGTCCATGACCATCCAGTACAGGTGCAGGCGCGGCTTGCCCTCCACCTCGTGCCAGCGATCGAGCGTCTTGACGCTGCGGCTGCTCACCTCGTTCGCCTTCCCCTTTGGCGTCGCGGTGCCCATCACGTCATAGGCGACCCAGACCTCGCCCGAGCGCCGGCGTGGCTCGAAATAGCCGACCATGTCCGGGTCGTGGTGCTCGCGCCAAGCTTTCGGCACACGAAGGTGCATGAAGCCGTAGGGACGCACTGCCTGCAGGTCGCGGAGATTCCAGCGCCAATCCTTCCCCGCCGGCGGCAGGTCGTCCTGGAGATCCTCGCGCGTCATCACAGCGCGCAGCGCCTGGGCCCGGAACAGCTGGATGATGTCCTTCGCTTCGGGGCTGTCCCACAGATCACGCCGCACGTGCACATGATAGGCGAAGACGATCACGCCGTAGGGTTCACCGCGCAGCAGGAGAATGTTCTGCACCAGCATGTCCTCCGAGTCGCCGACGCCCGGGGTCATGAACTCCATGATCGTCGCCCCATCCTCTTCGCTGGTGCGTATCCGCCCGATCAGCCCGCGCGCCCTGGCAAAATCCCGGAATTCGCCGATCTGCCGTTTCATCGTCGCGGCGATGCCGCCCCGCGGTTCCGCCATGCCGCCGACCCACTGAACGCGATAGCTGCCGTCCTCCGCGCCGATCCAGAGGTTGTCGCGGTCAGTCAGACCATGGATCCAACCGGCGGGAGCGACGAACACCGATTGCCCCTGATCGCCGCGATGCCCGATTTCCATCCGCCGCAGTTCGAAGAACTGCGAGCGATAGCCATGCAGTTCGTAAGGACCGCCCGCTTTACCCGGCGACGAACTCTCCGGCGAGACCAACGGTTGTTCCTCAGAGGGGGCGGCGGGCGGAAAGGCGACGGCGAGCATGCCGCCGAATGCCACGGCAATGACAAGGATCGCGCCGAGGCGCCATACGGGCGAGTGCATGCTCTGTCTTGTTTGGTTGCATGTCATATATAATTTGCACGAGGAAAATCGGGCGCGCAAGAACAAAGCGGGAATTATTGCCACTGTGGGCGGAGGCTATCCGCGGCCCATGACCGGGCTATGCTGCCCGCATCGAGGGGTGGTGCATCCGCGTATGAGCAATCCGAGTGTGTCCCCGCCGGCGTCCCTGCGCTGGCGCATGCTGTTTGGCGTATGGCTGCTCTACAGCTGCTTCGGCCTCACCATCGCCGGCCTCGCCCCGCTGGTCGCGCCCATCACCCGCGATCTCGACTTGAGCCATTCGCAGATGGGCAGCGTGCTGGGCGTCTGGCAGCTCACCTATATCCTGGCCGCCGTACCCTGCGGGGCGCTGCTCGACCGGCTCGGCGCCTATCGGGCGCTGTTCATCGGCGCCGTCATCATCGCCCTGTCGGGCTTTGTGCGCGCCATCGCCACCGATTTCTGGACCCTCTGCCTCGGCGTGGCGCTCTTCGGCCTCGGCGGACCGATCATCTCTTCCGGCGCACCGAAGGTGGTCAGTGCCTGGTTCCAAGGCCGCGACCGCGGCTTCGCCATGGGCATTTACATCACCGGCCCCTCCATCGGCTCGATGCTGGCGTTGTCGACCACCAATTCCGTCCTCATGCCAGCCTTCGGCCAGGACTGGCGCACAGTGCTGCAGCTCTGGGCCGGGCTCTGCATCGTCGGCGGCGTCATCTGGCTGCTCGCCGCCCGCCACCCGGCCATGCGGCAGTCCGAACGGATCGAAGCCGCCGGCCCGCGCCCCTCGCAATGGACGATGCTGGCGGGCCTTCTTCGCCTTCCCGCCGTGCGCCTCCTGCTGCTGATGGGCATCGGCATCTTCATGTTCAACCACGGCCTGAACAACTGGCTGCCCGAACTGCTCCGCGCCGACGGCATGAGCGCCGCCGAGGCGGGCTATTGGGCCACCGTCCCGATGCTGGTGGGCATTGCCGGATCGCTCATGATCCCTCGTCTCGCCACGCCGCAACGCCGCTTCGTCATCCTCGGCCTTCTCGCGCTGGCGGCGGCGATCGCCAGCCTCCTGCTGCACGCGGCACCCGGCCCGCTGCTGCTGACCGGGTTGATCCTGCAGGGCATCGCGCGGTTATCGATGATGACGCTCGCCATCCTCATCCTGGTGGAGACCCCCGGCGTCGGCGACCGGCATGCCGGCACGGCGAGCGGCCTGTTCTTCTCGGCTGCCGAGATCGGCGGCGCCAGCGGGCCGATCGTGCTCGGCATGCTCTACGACGCCACCGGCGGCTTCACCGCCGGGCTCGGCCTGTTGAGCGCGATCGCGCTGTTGCTGCTGGCCGGCACCTGGCGGCTCAACCGGCTGGCCAGGGCGGCGTAAAGCGACACCGGGCTCGCCGCGCCGATTGATATTGTCCCGAATACCTCACAACCTTACGGAGCAATGGGGAATCGGCGGAGCGGAAACAGTGTCGGTTTTGCGTGCTTTGGTGCTCCTCGTCGCCCTCGTGGTCGCGGGCTGCAGGCTGGACGTCGAGACGATAGCCCCTAAGGAAGAACTGGAGATCGGCCGCAGCTTCGTGGAACTGCTGCGCCAGCAAGAGTTCGAGACGATCGAGCAGGTATTGACCCCCGAACTGCAGACGGCGGAAACCCGCAAGCAGCTCGAACTGGCAGCCGCCGCCTTTCCTCTCGCCGAGCCGCAGGCAACCAAGCTGCTCGACGTGACGATGCAGCGGCTGGAGAAACAAGCGACCTACAACTTCACTTTCGAATATCGCTACACCGATACCTGGGTGGTCACCCGCGCCGCCTTCCGGCGGGATGCCGACGGTATCAGAATCATCGGGATAAGCGGGCATCGCCTGCAGGTCGATCCGATGACCCTGAACCGGTTCGAGTTTCGGGGAAAATCACCCCTGCACTTCCTGATGCTCCTGCTGCTTATCGGTATTCCGGTCCTCGTGGTGGTCACCCTGGTCGCTGCCTGGCGGGCGCGCTTCGGGATCGGGCAATGGCTTTGGTACCCCTTTATCGCCATTGGTTTCGGAACGCTCCGGTTGAACTGGAACAGCGGCGAATGGCAGTTCGCGCCGCTCAGCGTATCCCTCCTGGGTGCCACATACGAAAAAATTGGCTACGGCCCGTGGATGCTAAGCGTGGGCGTTCCCGTCGGTGCTGTGTTGTTCTGGGTGCGGCGTGCGAGGCGGCGTCGCGCCGCCATAGTTTCTGCCGCGCAGGATGGTGGCTCGGTGACGTAAGGACGCTGAGTCGCGGCGAGAATTCAGAACGACCGGGGTCGAGATTCCGCGACGGGAGGACTGGGCTGCTATTCGGCTGCCGCCACGGCAGCCAGAACGGGGGTAATGGTCACCGGTTCGTCGCGCGGCGAGGTGATGCGGGCGACCAGGCGCTGACCGTCCCAAACCTCCAGCGTGTCGTGGAACTTCCGGCTCATGGACGCGAGCTCAACCGCCTGGGCATCGTTGACCGCTTCAATGGTCTCGGCATGGTCGAACTTGCCGTGATCGTCACTGTAGTAGACGTTGAACTGCGGCATATCCGACCCCTTGTCTTGCTGCAGTGCAATATAAGGGATGCGAGGGCAAAAGGGGAGTCGCTCGCGCGGTTTCGGCTCGCCTAGTCGACCTCGCCCCGGACATACCGGCATCAAAGTCAGTCAACTTAAAATCACAAGAGGGGAATAAACGAAAGATGGGAAAAATATTCCCTCTTGGTGCGCTATCTTGGATTTGTTACAGTACACAGATTGAGTCCTAAGTGCCTATGCTCTTGCCATTGTGAATAAATCATCGACCAGTAGCGGCCGCCGCCGCCATCGGTCAAGCCATATGCTTCGCCCTGCCCCAGTGAACTGGCCGGAACTGGTGTAAACGGGCGCGGAACTGGCCAAAGCCGGTCTCAGAATGACACTGCCTGGCTCGAATTGGCTCGAATTGGCGGCATTAGGTAGCAAACGCACCTGATGACCGGGCACCCCAAGAAAGGGATGTCCCTATGCGAATTCATAGCCAGTGGTTGCCAAGCGGACTCGACGGCGGAACGTCAGCGAGGGCAGAGTGCGAGCATGCACACGAGAATCCGCAACTTCCTATGGGTGGCATTCAGCGGACTCGTTTTCTTCCTGCTCCATGTGTTCTTCGCCCGCAGCTTCGAGGAATTTATGGAGCGGCGCGGGCTTCAAAAACTGGTTCCGGACATTCTGGACGCCATACCTGGAGCGGCACCCATGGCCGCTGAATATCTCCCGCACAGCTTCTGGGCAGGCGCCTTTCTGATCTTGGCGATCTGGGGTGTGTTTGAAGCTTACTACGCGTGGAAACGCCGAGCGGCGGCCGGGCCGGTGCGGTTGGAGGCAAGAGAGCCGACACGCGAATTTCTGGATTTCCGGCGCCTCGTGAGCATCCGCCTTAAGGCGGCGGCCCAAAGCCTGCACCACGTAGCAAAGGAAATCGGCTCTCGCGTTGTCGGCGTGCAGAAAGACGGCGGCCGTCAATATATGGATCTGATCCACTATGGGATAAACGGAACCGCCAATTCTGTTATGAGAGATATAGAGCAAGCCGCCAATGGGCCGCCGCTCACCAACGAAGAAATAGCTAAATCTGTTTCCGTTTTCTTAGATCACTACAAGGAATTGCAGCACAGAATCATTCCCATATTGGATGCGTGGGGCTCAAACGATGTCCTAGACGATGGCATATCGAACTTCTTGGCAGCAGATCGGAACCTGATGCCGTCGCTCCAAGAACTTACCGAGCAACTTGGAAACCAGCGCCTACGCACCGACGCGTGGTCACTTGGCCTCGCCGAATCTCGCTTCCGGAAGCTAATCGGCAAGCGATATCGTCGTGCTTCCGATCGCATTTAGGGCCATCAGAAGAAAAGCAGCCGTGAACTTGCCCCTGCTGATCTTGTTCGCGATGGCTGCTGGAGTCTCCGTAGCGCCCATAGCGGCCAGTTTCTCCGATAGCTGCTGATAGCTCACGTCCCGGCGCTTCAATTCCGCCTTCAGCAGCCGTTGCGCCTTCTGCGCCCATTCATCCTCGGTCGGCATATCGCCCTCTCTGATTCGGCAGAGAGTTATCATATATGATATTTTCCTGTTGCCAATGACAGGCTCATATCATATCGTATGTGAGAGTTAGATATCACATACGGCAACTTCAGATGGCCCAACACTTCCTCCTCTCCGCGAAAGCCCGGACGCTCAGCCTCTCCAAGGTGATGCGGCTTTCCGATGACGAAGCGTTCGCGACGTTCAAGGCCATCCGCTGGGCTGCGACGAATGGCGATGCGACTTGCCCGAATTGCGGTTGCGTCGCGGTCTATGAGTACCGCGCCCGCCGGATCTTCAAGTGCAAGGGCTGCTTCGGCCAGTTCTCCGTCACGTCCGGCACCATCTTCGCCAGCCGCAAGATGAGCTTCCGCGACCTGCTGGCCGCTATCGCGATCTTCGCCAACGGCGCCAAGGGGCATTCGGCCTTGCAGCTCAGCCGCGATCTGGATTGCCAATACAAGACAGCGTTCGTGCTGGCCCACAAGCTGCGCGAGGCGATGGCAGCCGAGCATGCCGGCATGACGCTCTCGGGCATCGTGGAAGTCGATGGCGCCTACTTCGGCGGCTATGTGAAGGCCGAGAACAAGAAGGAAGACCGGAAGGACCGGCGGCTCAAGATCAACCAGACCGGCAAGCGCCGCGTCGTGGTGGTGATGCGCGAGCGCAACGGCCGCACGCTGCCTTTCGTGGCCGATGCCGAGGATGAGGCGGTGCCGACCATCCTCGATCGCGTCGCCCGCGGTTCGACCATCCATGCGGACGAAGCGGCCGGTTGGGATGTGCTGCACACCCGGTATCAGACCTACCGGATCAACCACTCCATCGCCTATTCGGATGACGGCGCCTGCACCAATCAGGCGGAAAGCTACTTCTCCCGCCTGCGTCGCGCCGAAGTCGGCACGCATCACCGGATCAGCGGCCAGTACCTGCACGCCTATGCCGGCGAAATGGCTTGGCGGGAAGACTACCGCCGCCGCGCCAACGGCTCGCAGTTCAACATGATCGTTGCCGCCACGATGGCGCATCCCAAGAGCCGCGTGTGGGCCGGCTACTGGCAGCGGGCGCAGTGATGGCCGAGCCTCACGTCATCAGCGGCCTCAAGGCCCGCAAGGCCGATCTGGACCGCGTCATAGAGCACGGCCGGCGGGCGCTGGCGCAATGGGAGCGGGATCTGGCGGCCGTAGAGGCGTCGCTTGCCGTCATGACTCAGCGGCGGCCCGCCAAGCTCGCCCTCTACGTTGTGCCGCCGCAGTTCAAGCGGCTGCGGACCACGCGGTTGGTGCTGGCGATCGTGCGCCAGTCAGCCGAGCCGCTGACGGTGCGCCAGATTGCCGAGACGCTCATTCGGGAGCGCGGGGGAGATGAGGCCGACCCGCTGCTACTGCGGGCCATAGAGCGCAAGGTATGGGCGGTTGTGAAGAGGCAGGGTATCGTGATCGCGTAAGGGGAGCACGCCATGGCCAAATCAGATGACGATGAAGTCGAGTTGCCGTTCGTGGTGAGCGTCGATGTCGGGCAACTGCCGGATGAAGGGGTCGCTATCCAAATAATCTACGCAACATCCGCTGAGAGATTCGCGGCCAAGAAGATGGACACGATGGTATTTGCGATGACTCGCGCAAGGGCCAGTGAATTTGCCCGAAAGTTGCTGAGACAAACCGATCCTGGCGCGGCTCCTCCGAAGGGTCCGACTGTAAACTGAGCCGCTCGCCAGCGTGGGCTATAGCGGTATCATAATACCACCGCGCTCGCCGCGCTAGCGGTATTTAGGTACCGTCTAGGGCCAAGGTGCGTTTGCTACCTAATGCCGCGAATTGGCTCGAATTGGCTCAGTTTGGCAGGGTGAGAATTGGTCAGAAACAGAAACTTCCCATCTATTCAACGGGTTATGCGATTTTCACGGTTGCGCGCGGAAATCGCGGCGATGCCGCGGGTCTTGCCGGCCGGCATGGGATCGAGGGGAAGGCCGCCCCGGGGTCATCGCGGTCACGAGACGAACGGTTCGCCCGGCGGACAAAATTGTCCGGCACGCCCGCCCGGCGAAGCGGCCACATTTGGCCACGACCGGCAAGGCGGCCAGAAATGGCCGCCGGCCGGCGCAGCGGAGGCGGACAAATTTGTCCGCGCAGCCGCCGTAACACTCCCCGCCCCGGCGGCCGTATAAGGGGAGAACCTGGCTCAACTACGGTGGTGCCTCTTTGCTTCCTCCATGGTGTGATCGCACCGGCCGCTTTTCCGCGCTCAAGGCCATCGTGCTCGCCGGCTGCATCCTTCCCGCCCTGTGGATCGCCTGGCGCGGCTTCACCGAGCAGCTCGGTGCCGAACCCGTGGATGCCGCGGTGCACGAGGTCGGCCGTTGGGCGGTCCGCTTCCTCCTGCTCACCCTCGCCGTCACGCCGCTGCGGCGCATCGGCCGCTGGCAACGGGTGCAGAGCGTGCGGCGCATGCTGGGCGTGACCGCCTTCGCCTATCTCGCCCTGCACTTCGCGCTCTACATCGTCCTGCAGAATCTCGATCTCTTTCGGGTGGCGAAGGAGATCGTGCTGCGCTTCTACCTCACCATCGGCTTCGTCGCGCTCATCGGTCTCGGGGCACTCGCCATCACCTCGACCGACCGGATGATCCGGCGCCTGGGCAGGCGCTGGCCGCAGCTGCACACCCTGGTCTATCCGCTGACCGCGCTCGGCCTCTGGCACGACCTGCTTCAGGCGAAGCGAAACCTGGACGAAGCCACCCTGATGGTCGGCTTCTTCCTCTGGCTGATCGGCGTGCGGCTCTTGGCGAAACGCAGCTGGGGCCTGAAGCCCTTGCCGCTGCTCGGCCTCGGGGTCGCCACCGTGGCGGCGACCGTGGGCTTCGAGGCGGCCTGGTATACTTTCGCCACCGGCCTCGACGGCTTGCGGGTGGCGGCCGCCAACCTGGCACCCGAGATCACCGTCCGCCCGGTTCACTGGTTGGCGCTGACGGTGTTGGTCCCGGTGGCGCTGGCCATCCTCCGCCGGCAGCCGGCGGTCACCCCGGTGCGGGCCGCCAGTCCAGTTCGAAGCGCTCGCCCTTCCGCCTGACGATCGCGGCGTGCGGCGCGGCGAAATGCGCCGGCAGCATCAAGGTGCCGGTCTCCGCGCAATGCGACAGGAGCTCGAACCGCGTCTGGCGCGAGCGCACCGGATCGTCGCAGGAACTGGCGCTCCAGCGCCAGAGCGGCACCTGCACCGGGTTGTGCAGCGCATCGGCGGCGAAGACGGCACCCCGCTCGCCGGCATCGAGATCGAGGCGGAAATGCCCCGGCGTGTGCCCTGGTGCCGGCACCACGGTCAGCCGGTCGGCGCCGTCATAGCCGTCCTCGATCAGCACCGCCTGCCCCGCCTGCATCACCGGCAGGACGGAATCCTCGTGCACCATGCGCCGGAAGGCCGAGGCGCCGGGCGCACACCACAGGTGATAGTCCTGTTTCGACATCACGTATTTGGCGTTCGGGAAGGTCGGCACCCAGCGGCCGTCGCGGCTCACCGTGTTCCAGCCGACATGATCCGAATGCAGATGCGTGCACATGACGATGTCGATCTGTTCCGGCGACACGCCCGCGGCCTTGAGCCTATCGAGCCAGGGCGTGTCCAGCATGTCGAAATCGGGGAAGCCCGGACGCGGTTTCGCATTGCCGCAGCAGGTATCGATCAGGATGGTCTGCTTGCCCGTCCGCACCAGCCAGGAATGCACGCTGAGGCGGATGCGGTCGCTCGCCCGGTCGTAGTGATCGGGCGCCAGCCATGGGAGTTCCGCGGCGAAGGCCCCCTCATCGAAGTCGGGGAAGAAGGTCCGGGCCGTCAGCCCGGTCGCGATCGTCTCCGGGATCAGCGTGACGCGGACATCGCCGATCTGCCAGTCGAGTATCCGCATCAGGCGTCCCAGGCGAGATCGAAGCGGTCGCCCTTCGCCTTGACATAGGCGGCGTGCGGCGAGGCGAAATGCGCCGGCATCAGGAGCGCGCCGGTCTCGACGCAATCGGCCAGCAGGTCGTGGCGGGTCAGCCGCGCCTCGGCCTGGTCGGCGCAGAAACGGCTGTTCCAGCGCCAGAGCGGCACCTGCACCGGGTTGTGCAGCGCGTCGCCAGAGAAGATGGCGCGCCGGCTGCCCGAGGCGAGGTCGACACGGATATGCCCCGGCGTGTGTCCGGCGGCGGAGCGGACGGTGAGGCAGTCGTCGCACTGGTGCCCGGCCTCGACCAGCAGCGCCTTGCCCGCCTCGACCACCGGCAGGACGGAGTCGTTGTAGGTGTTGACCTGGTAGGCGGCCGTCTCCGGCGCCTTGGCCTCGGCCGCCCAGTGCGTGTGGTCGGTGCGCGACATGACGTATTTCGCATTGGGGAAGGTCGGCACCCAGCGCCCGTTCTCCAGTTTCGTGTTCCAGCCGACGTGATCGACGTGGAGATGCGTGCACATGACGAAGTCGACCTTCTCCGGCGCCACGCCCGCCGCCCGCAGGCGATCCAGCCAGGGCGTGTCCAGCATGTCGAAGCGCGGCATGCCGGGGCGCGGCTTGTGATTGCCGCTGCAGGCGTCGATCAGGATGGTGTGTTGCGGTGTCTCGACCAGCCAGGAATGGATGCTGGCGATCAGCTTGCCGCTCTCGGGCTGGTAGTAGTTGGGGGCGAGCCAGTGCTCCTCGGCCCGGAAGGTCGCCTCGTCGAATTCGGGGAAGAAGTCGCGGGCGGGAAAGCCCGGGCCCAGGATCTCCTCGATCCGGGTCACCTTCACGTCGCCGATCATCCGCTGCTGCATGGCCGCCCCCCCCCCCCGCTTCATTGGTCGGCAAGACTGGGCGCATCACGCCCGCCGTTTCAAGCGCTAGAATGCCCTCAACGTCTCAAAGGGGAACCCCGTCATGGAAATCCGCAATCTCGGCAAGTCAGGCCTCCGCGTCTCGGCCGTGGGCCTCGGCTGCAACAATTTCGGCGGCCGCATCGACCTCGAGGCCACGCGCAAGGTGGTGCACAAGGCGATCGATCTCGGCATCACGCTGTTCGATACCGCCGATGTCTACGGCAACCAGGGCGGATCCGAGAGCCTGATGGGCGAGGTGCTCGGCCCGCGACGGAAGGACATCGTGCTGGCCACCAAGTTCGCCATGCCGATGGATGCCGCCGAGGTGCTGAAGGGCGCCTCGCGGCGTTACATCATGACCGCGGTGGAGGCGAGCCTGAAGCGCCTCAAGACCGACTGGATCGATCTCTACCAGCAGCACCGCCCGGATCCGCTGACCCCGATCGAGGAGACGCTCCGCGCTCTCGACGACCTGATCGCCCAAGGCAAGGTGCGCTACATCGGCTGTTCCAACCTGCCCGCCTGGCAGGTGGTGGAGGCGGCCTGGACGGCCAGGTCCCGCGGCCTCAACCCCTTCGTCTCCGCCCAGGACGAGCTCAGCCTGGTGGTGCGGGAGCACGAGAAGGAACTGCTGCCCGCACTCTCCGCCTACGGCATGGGCCTGCTTCCCTTCTTTCCGTTGGCGAGCGGGCTCCTCACCGGCAAGTACCGGCGCAACACCCCGATGCCGGAAGGCGCCCGTCTCACCAACACCCAGCGCCTCGCCGACCGCTACATCAACGATCAGAACTGGCAGATCGTCGAGAAGCTGACCGACTTCGCGCAAGCGCGCGGCAAGACCATGCTGGAACTCGCCTTCAGCTGGCTCGCCTGCAAGCCGCAGGTCTCGAGCGTGATCGCCGGTGCCACCAGGCCCGAGCAGCTGGAGCAGAACGTGAAGGCCGCCGGCTGGAAGCTGACGGCCGAGGAGGTCGCCGAGATCGACCGCATCTCGGCGAAAGGCTGACCCGCGATGTCCGGCCCGGTCAGCTATCCCGATCTCGCCGGCAAGGTCGTCCTGGTGACCGGTGGCGGCAGCGGCATCGGGGCCGCCATCGTCCGCCGTTTCACCCAGCAGGGCGCGAGGACCGCCTTTCTCGACATCGCGGAAGCCCCCTCGCGGGCCCTGGTCGAGGCATTGATGCCGGCGGCGGTGCATTTCGAGCCTTGCGACCTGACCGACATCGCCTGGTTGCGCCGCGCGGTGGCGGCGGTGAAGGCGAAGCTCGGCCCGATCGAAGTGCTGGTCAACAACGCCGCCCATGACGACCGCCATGCGCTGGAGACCGTCACCCCGGAATACTGGGACGACCGCATCGCGGTGAACCTGAGGCACCAGTTCTTCGCCGCCCAGGCCGTCGCCCCCGACATGATCGCGGCCAAGGCGGGCTCGATCATCAACACCGGCTCGGTGTCCTGGATGACGGCGGCGGGCGGCATGCCGGCCTATACGGCGGCGAAGGCGGCGGTGCACGGCATGACCCGCTCGCTCGCCCGCGACCTCGGCCCTCACGGCATCCGTGCCAACACCGTGGTGCCGGGCTGGATCATGACCGATCGGCAGTTGGCGCTGTGGGTGACCCCGGAGGCGAAGGCGAACCTCCTGAACCGCCAATGCCTGAAGCGCACGCTCGAACCCGACGACGTGGCCCGCATGGTGCTGTTCCTCGCCTCCGAACAATCGGCGGCCTGCACCGCTCAGAACTTCGTGGTCGACGGCGGACTGACCTGACGAACGCTCCCCGGCCGGCGGGATAGCCCAGGGTCATGCAAGGAGGGCGTTAGTCGCTCCTTAAGGGCTCCACAACTCGACCAGGATCGCGGGCGAAGCCGTCGCTCAGGCGAACACCACCAACGTCCAGGTAGAGAGCCTGACCGAGGCGGCAAAGCGGATCGGCGAGACCGTCAACATGATCCACACAGGAAATGTCCCGCAACATCGCCGGCGTGTCGCAGACCGCCGCGGAGACGCGAGAAGCCGCCGATCAGGTTCTCGGCGCCGCGGGCGACTTGTCGCGGCAAGCCGATCTGCTGAACACCGAGGTCACCCGCTTCGTTCAGCGCGTGCGGGCGGCATAGTCGCAAGTCTTCGTCACCGTGCCGAAGGGTAGGGCCGAAGCCGGCGCGCTACGCGTGCGTAGCGCGCGGTGCGCTGGCCATTCACCGGCTGGCGGGCGCTCGTCCGCGATGCCGCAAGAACTGGCGAATGCGATGGCCTAGAACCGTTTCGGTGACCAGATAGGCGAGGTTCGTAAAGGGCTCATAGCCGGAAATGATCGCACGAACCAGGAGACGAAGGCCCGTCCGCTTGTCGTGCTTGTAGGCGCTTCGGCCAATGCGACTGGCGCGACAGCCCAGAATGCGTTGCCGCTCGGCAAAGCTCAACCGCGAGCCCAGATGATCCACGTGTCGCCGAATGATGGCATACTCGAACTCCGCGCGGCGCTCGTTGTAGCGAGCGGACAGGCTGTCAGCCGAAGCATGGACAACCAGTAGAGGGGCATCAACGAACCCGATCGGCCCCGAGAGCGCCAAGCGAATCCAGAGATCCTGATCCTCCGCTATCGGAAGCGTCTCATCGAACCCACCGATTCGCACGAACGCGGAGCGGCGGAGAAGAACGGCCGGTGTCGCCACGAAGTTGTAGGCGAGAAGGGTTCGCCACGCCTCCGCTCCGCTCGCCGGCGCAGCGCGATTGTAGAGATCTTCGATCAGTTGTCCCTCGAGATCAACGAATCGCGACCGGCAGGCGACGAATGTCATACGCGGTTCAGCCTCGATGACATCCGCCTGTTGAATAAGCTTTCCTGGCAGCCACTCGTCGTCCGCATCAAGAAACGCGATGTAGTCCGAGCGGGTTGCACGCACGCCCATATTCCGCGCGCCAGCGGCCCCCCGCACTCCATCAGTCCGGATCAGCCGCAAGCCTCGATGCATATGGGTTTTTAGGATCTCGGCGGTAGCATCAGTGCTGCCGTCGTCGACAGCGACGATCTCAAGATCGGGATAGTTCTGGGCGAAGACGGACTCAAGCGCCCGCGAAACGGTCTTCTCTGCGTTGTGGCAGGGAATAACAACAGCTATGGACGGCCGTGCCTGGCCCTCGCCTCCGCTGCCTGGGTTTGACATCGTCGTCCGGAACTCCGTGGCTCGTCCAGCTCGGGCTCGCCCCGCCTGTCGCTGGGCACCCTACCAAACGAAAAAATGATCGTGAGGGCTTGGATGATTTCCCTGTTGCGATTCTAGGCATGCCTCTCGAAACCGGCAGCATCTCCAGCCCGATCCAGGAATTACCTACGGCCGGACCAGCCGAGCTTCAGGCGGCCGATCGCCATGGCGGCGGCGGCTTGGCTCGGCTCGACCACGGGAAGGCCGGTTTCCGACTCCAGCCGGTCGCGATAGCGGGCCATGCCGGCGCAACCCATGACCAGGACGTCGGCGCCCCTCTCGTCGCGGAGCCGCCTTCCGACATCGACCATGCGCCCGAAGGTGCGTCCCTCATCGGAAAGCTCGACCACGCCCAGGTCGATCGCCATGTCGCCGGCAAGGCGGCCGGCGACACCCATAGCCCCTATGTAGCGCAGGTGACGTTTCACCGAGGCCGTCTTGATGGCGATGATGCCGAAGCGCTCGCCCAGCGTCAGCGCCGTCAGGATGCCGCATTCGCTGATCCCCAGAACCGGCTTCCGGGTGACCTCGCGGCAGAGATGCAGGCCCGGATCGCTGAAGCAGGCAATGACGAAGCAGCCGACGTCGTTGTCGCGCGTCTCCACCAGACGAGCGAGCGGTTGCACCACACTCTCGACATGAGCCTGGGTCTCCACCCCTGGCGGGCCTTCCCGCAGCGTCATGCATTCGATGACAGGGCCGCCCGGCTGCCGCAAAGGTTCCATCGCGGCGTCGATGCCGGTGGTGACGGCTTCGGTCGAATTCGGATTGATCACCAGGATGCGGTCGGCCATCGGCACCTCCTCAGCGCGCCATCAGATTGCGGTGCTCGAGCCGCGACAGCAAGCGCGCGACCGACCGGTTCCGGATAGAGGGCGGAGGTCGGTTCGTCGAACAGAATCACCTTGGGTTCAACCGCGAGGGCGCGGGCGATGGGACACGCTGTTGCCGGCTCCTTGAAAGCCCGTTCGGGTAGGCCGCCGCCCGGCTCGCCGCTGGTCGGATTGCAAGCGCCTTGCCGGATCGGAGATCGAGCCGATTGAAATTACACCGCGAATAGTGGAAATTAATGCCTCCCGACAGGGAGGACGCAATGCAGCCCGATGTGACTGCCTTCTTCGATCAGCACACCAGCACATTGAGCTATCTGGTCGCCGATCCAGAGAGCGGACGGGCAGCGATCATCGATCCTGTGCTCGATTTCGACGCAAAGTCGGGGCGAACGGCAACCACGTCGGCGGACCGGATCATCGAAATGGTGCGCCAGCGCAGCCTCCAGGTGGACTGGTTGCTGGAGACGCATGTCCATGCCGATCATATCTCGGCGGCGCCCTATCTGAAGGCGGCCCTGGGTGGACAAATCGGTATCGGGGTCGACGTGAGCTTGGTGCAGGAGCATTTCGCGCCGCTATTCGGCTTGGATGCCGATTGCTCCCGCTGCGGGGCAGAGTTCGACCGCCTCTTCGCCGATGGCGATGTTTTCGGCATCGGCCGGCTGCAGGCGCGGGCCTGGGCGACGCCGGGCCATACGCCGGCCTGTGTCAGCTATCTCATAGGCAATGCCGTCTTCGTCGGCGATGCGCTGTTCATGCCGGACTACGGCACGGCTCGTTGCGATTTCCCGGGCGGCTCGCCTGCCGTGCTGCATCGCTCTATCCGTCGGCTGCTGGATCTGCCGCTCGATACCCGACTGTTCACCGCGCATGATTATCAGCCGCAGGGCAGGCCGCTCGCATACGAATCCACCGTGGCAGAGCAGCGCGCCCACAACATTCATGTTCGCGAGGGCATATCAGCAGAGCAATTCATCGCCCTGCGCACCGAACGTGACCGATCGCTGGCGCTTCCGGCGCTCATGCTGCCGGCTGTGCAGGTCAACATTCGCGCCGGCGCGTTTCCACCGGCGGGCGCGGACGGACGGCGATATCTGCGCATTCCAGTCGATTCGATCTGATCGAAGAGGGTGCCCCGCCGGGCCGCAGGGAGGAGCGGGTGATCACGGCCCGGCCGGGGCTGACGCCGCGCCGGTGGGGGAATGGCGCGGCGACATCGCGGATTCACTTCCTCTTGAAAGCCGTAGCGACGGTGTCCGTCGCCGCGCCTGAAAGAGCGCCCAGCCGCGGAACTGAAAGCCCGGAGCGTCTGGCGATACCAGCGGCATGTACCACTAAAAACGCAATCTTCTTCTTATGCATCCGCCGGACCCTTAGTCAAAATTTCCAATATCATCGGATCTATACTCCGACAGAATGCTGAAATATCAACAACAAGGATAATATCGTCACAATTATCTGGCCATTATCACATTCATATCACACGATTATCACGCGACAGGACCCGATCAACTGTGTCTTATATTATGATATTTGTCTCACTTGCGGCAGTTTGCTATCAGATGACGAGTTGGAGCAGACAGGAAAGCATGAATGCGAGCCTTGATCGGCAACCGCGGCGCGTGGGCCGGCTTGGTTCTCCTGGGCGCCTGCGCGAGCGAGGCGCCGCAGCAGCAGGAACCCGCTTCCACGCCGCCGCCAACGGCGCCGGTATCGGCCCCCGTCGTCGCACCGACGCGCCCTGCCCCGAAGGAACCGTCGATCCCGCTCGTCAAACCATCCCCTTCGCCGACGGAGAGCATGCTTTCGCAAGGACCACCCGCGCCTCCTTCCGGCGCAACCGCCCTGTCCATTCCCCCGGCAGCGAGTCTGATCGGGCTCTCCTTCGCGGAGCTGGAAGCGCGCATGGGCCGGCCGACGGCGGAGTTCGCCCGCGCCCCGGCGAAGGTCTGGCAGTACCGGGTCGATGAGTGTGTACTCGATGTCTACTTCTACCTCGACGTGGCCCGAAACGCCTTCCACAGCCTCCACCACGACGCGAAGCGGAACGGCGTTCAGGACGAGAGCTGCGTTCGCCGGATTCAGAATGCCCGGCGCCAGTCCTGAAGAGAACGCAGCGCTGGTCGTGGTCGTCGACGACGACGCGATGCTGGCGCGCACTCTGGCCGGAAATCTGCAGGATTCCGGCTTCCGCACGCGCGTCTTCACCGACGGCCGGCTCGCGGTCGACTGGTTCACGCAAGGGGGCACCGCCGCCGCGGTGCTGCTGGACTGGCACATGCCCGACCTCGACGGGCTCGGGGTCATGCGCCAGTTGCGGGCAACCGGCTCCCGGGTGCCGGTGGTTTTCCTCACCGGCCACAGCCAGCCGATTTATGAGGAGGCGGCGCTTGCCGGTGGCGCGGTCGACTTCGTCGACAAGGCGAAGAGCTTCGCCATCATCCTGCATCGTTTGCGCATCGTCATCGGTGGCGAGAAGCAGGCCGCGGCCATGGCTGCGGCTGAGCCCGCTTCCGCGTCGACGACCGAGGGAGGACCGGGAGGGCTGAAGCTCGATACGGACAGCGCTCGGGCCTTCTGGCGAACAGAACAGGTCGATCTGACCCTCGGAGAGTTCCGCGTGGTGCAGTTGCTGGCCGAGCGTGCCGGCCGCGATGTTTCCTACAGGGAAATCTACGACGTGGTGCGCGGCGAGGGCTTCCTGGCAGGCAGCGGGCCGGAGGGATATCGTGCCAATGTGCGCGCTCTGGTTAAGCGCGTCCGGCAGAAGTTCAGGGCCGTAGACGATGGCTTCGATGCCCTCGAGAACTATCCCGGCTTCGGTTATCGCTGGGCGCGCGATGCCGGCGCCTGACTCCGGCCGGCTGCGTAGATTTCTCGGACAGACCGCTTTCTGGCACCGCTCGCTGGTGGTGCGCCTGATTGTCCTGGCGGCAATCTTTCTCGCCGTGCCGGTCGCCCTCTATGTGGAGTTCGAAGCCGCAGATCGAGCGAAGCGGGAGTTGTTGCTGGAAACGATCCGCGACAAGGGTACGGCCCTTGCGCAGGCGCTGAGACCCACGCTCGCCAAGGCCGACTCCATTCCCTATTTCCGCCTCAACGAGTCGCTGGCGGAAATGCGCACCCAGACGGCCGCGCTCAAACTGCTGTTTCGCCCGAACGCGCCAGGCACCCGCGGCTTCTTCTATGTCGCGGCCGCCCCGCCGGTCTCCACCGAAACGCTGGAGGACGAACGCGCCCGCCTCGGCGAGGCCGGTGTCCTGGACCGGCTGTCGGAAAGCTGCGATGGGGAAGTGCCGCTGGCGCTGCGGATGGACCGCGTCGACGGACGCATCGAACTCCTCACCTCGATCGTGCCCGTCACCACCTCGGGAGGATGCTGGGCCCTGGTGGTCGCCAGCACGCTGGAGGACAACGGGCTCAGGGTTCTGGGGCGGCCTTATTGGCAATCACCCGAAGTGCTGATCGCCGGTGCGATCTACCTTGCCCTCGCCGCCTTCGTGCTCGTGCTGTTCTTCGACCTGTGGCGCGGGTTGGTGGTCTTCGGCCGCCAAGCGGTACAGGTCAGCGCGGGCACCGCGGATGGACGCTTCGTGGATCGCAACTCCATCCCCGAACTCACTCCGGTCGCAGCCGCTTTCGACCGGCTGGTCGATACGCTGAAGGGCGCCGCCGACAGCATCCGCCGCGCCGCCGAGGACAGCGCGCATGCGTTCAAGACCCCGATGGCGACCATCCGCCAGGCACTCGAACCCCTGCGTCGGCGCATCGAGCCGACCGACGAGCGCGCCATGCAGGCGACCGAGGCGATCGAGAACGCGCTGGCGAAGCTGGACGGCCTCGTCTCGGCCGCGCGCGAATTGGAACACGCCACCGCGGACGCCTTGGATCCCCCACGCGAGGACGTGTCGCTCGACGCGCTGATCCGCGGCATGGTGGAAGGCTTCCCCCGCCCGGTGCTACCGGATGGTCCACGTCTCTCGGCCGATATCGAGCGCGATGTGATCGTGCGCGGCAGTGCCGAGATGATGGAGACGGCGATCGAGAACCTGATCGAGAACGCCATCGGCTTCGCTCCTCCCAGCAGCGAGGTCCGGGTGACCCTCGCCACGCATTACGATCGCGCCATCGTCACCGTCGCCGATCGCGGCCCGGGCGTGCCGCCCGATCGGCTGGACCGCATCTTCGAGCGCTACTACTCGGATCGGCCCGATTCACCCGCGAGCGAGCCGCATTTCGGCATCGGCCTTTGGATCGTCCGCCGCAATATCGAGGCCTTCGGTGGCCGGGTGATGGCCCGCAACCGGAAAGGCGGCGGCTTCGAGGTGGCGCTGGAACTGCCGCTGGCGTGACACCTCACTCCGCCGCCATCACCCGCCCCCGCTTATCCCCAAACCGTTCCAGCAGAACGTCCTCGAAATCGGTTCCCTCGGCCGCGAACCAGCTGCCTGGCCGCGTGCAATAGGCCTCCGGGTTCCAGGGCGCCGACGGCTCCTCGCCCGCCGCCAGCGCATTCGCGGCCGACAGCACCGTGCGGCGGAAGCGCACCACGGCGGCATCGGTCGCGGTCAGGTTCTCGCGCGTGCGATCGGCAATGAAGCCCTGGCTCTGCTGGATCATCAGATCCTGCTCGGCAAGCCCCTTCACCCCGGTAAAGGTCTGGGACTTCTGCACGGCGCGGTCGATCTGGAAATCGTTCGACCGGTTGCGCAGGGGAATATGGCCGGGCCCCACTTCGGCGATGATGCCGTGGCCCTTGCGCAGCTTGGCGCGCTCTTCGGTTCCGATCTCCCGATCCGGGTTCCAGCCGTAGCAGTAGATCCACGACTTGTGGTCCGTGATCGGCACCACGGTGAAGCCGTAATAGGTCTCGCCCGGCAGGGTCGACGGCCCGGTACCATGGGAGGGCAGCATGAACTGGGTCATGCGCCAGTAGATCCCTTCCTCATCCGCCTTCCGCGCGCCTCCCACGACGAAGCCGACATCGTGGTCGAGGATCTGGAATCGCGGCATCGGATCCTGGCGGATCCACCGCAGTCGCCGTGCATCCGCCGGAGCGTCCGGATTCTCGTTCGACGGAACGGAGGGCGCCGGCATGTGCAGAAAGGAGAAGTGCGAGGTATCGAGATCGCCCTCCAGCACCTGGGCCCAGTTGCATTCGATCAGTTGCTTCATCACGTATCGGTTGGCCGCCGGCAGCAGGCCGAACTCCAGCCGCGGCACCTCGGGCATCCGTTCCGCCGGCCCCATCCATGCCCATACGATCTCGCCATATTCGCGCGTGGGATAGGCCTTGATCCGCATCGTCTCGTGGTGACGCGCGCCGGCTGGGACATTCGGCAAGTCGACCGCCTTGCCGGCCACGTCGAACTTCCATCCGTGATAGACGCACCGCAGCCCGCACTCTTCGTTGCGGCCGTAGTACATGTCGGCGCCCCGATGAGGGCAGCGGCGATCGAACACGCCGACCCGGCCCTCGCTGTCACGGAAGGCGACCAGATCCTCGCCGAGCACGGTGAGGCGGAGGGGTGGACCATCGGCCGCTGGAAGCTCCGAGGACAGGGCAACGGGCTGCCAGAAGCGGCGAAAATACTGGCCCATCGGCGTCAGGGCGCCGGTTAGCGTGAGGGTGTCGTTGTCCGCGGCAGACAGCATGCTCGACCCTTTCCTCCGGGAGCCGGCGGCGCGGCCCGATTTATCGGGGTCCTTGCGCGCGCCGGCAGGAGGCAAGCCTAGCCGTTGCGCCCCGGTTCGGACAAATCCCCTCGGCTCAGTAACCGTAGGTGACCTGGCGGACGACCACGTTGTTTCGGACGGCGGACACCCCCGGCACGGCTTCGGCGGCGATCTGGAGAGCGCGGCGCTGTTCGGTCGAGGCGACGAAGCCACCGAGTTCGACCTCGCCCGCCGTGACGGCGACGTTGAGGAGGGAGGTGCCGATCCAAGGCTCCTCGGCGATGACTTCGTCCAGCCGCTGGCGGATCGCGGCGTCGTCGGCCTTGGCCACGGGTTGCG
Organism: bacterium; assembly: GCA_022844005.1. Taxonomy (GTDB): domain Bacteria; phylum Pseudomonadota; class Alphaproteobacteria; order Ferrovibrionales; family Ferrovibrionaceae; genus Desertibaculum. The sequence goes on from JALHMN010000027.1 coordinate 32,351, forward strand.
CCTCGGCCGTCAGCAGAAAGGCGCGAACGAGATCGGCACGGCTGAGGATACCGACCAGCCGGCCGTCCTTCACCACGGGAACGCGCTTTACCTTGCGGCGGTCCATCAGGTCCGCCGCATCGGCGAGGTCGGCGTCCTCCGTGACCGAGTGCACGCGCCTCGTCATCACGTCGCCGACGGCCCGGGCGTGACTGCGCACGTAGTCCTGGGCCAGTTCCTCGGCACCGGCGACGATGTCGAGCCACCAGGATCGACGGCGCTCCGTGCCCGCTTCCGCCCGATGCAGGAGATCGCCTTCGCTGACGATACCGAGCAGCCGGCCATCCGCATCCACGACCGGCAGGCCGCTGATCCTGCGCTCCACCATCAGCCGGGCCACCTCGCGCACGGCAGTGGACGGGCTGACCGTGGCGACATCACGCACCATTACGTCCCTGACCTTCATGATCGGGTTCCTTCTGCCCGGCGCCGGCCTACGAAGGCGGACGGCTGACACAAGGCTCGCGCGGGCAAGGCGCCGGTGCATTGACCCTGATCAATCAGCGCCTGATCCGGCCGAGGACGAGGGCGATGATCCAGATCGGCACGACGATGATCGCGCCCAGGGCGACGTACGCCCAGCCCCAACGGAAGAAATCGAGAATCGTACGCCAGGTCTCCCTTACCGTGCCCCAGAAGTTGTTCAGCAGATCGCCCGGCGTCACACCGAAGACGGACAGCAGCATCCCGACCACGAGACAGAGCAGGAGGAGCTTGATGGCGGTCGGCAGGATGCGGGCGGGCATGCGGGTTCCGGTACGCGGGGGAGTGGAGCAGCGGCAGTCTAGCAAGCCGGCGGCGGGGAAGGATCATTCACCGAAGGCATCCGGATCGAGCGGGTAGATCGGCCTGCGCACGCGGGCATAGGGCAGGCGTCGATATTGAACGTCGATCGCCCCCGGCGCGGCGGCATACAGGATGCGCGCCGCGATCGGCGCGAAGCTCTCGCGGAAATGGTTCATCGACTTCACCACGACGATGCGCTTTCCGGCGGGATCGATCCCCAGACCGGTGAACGCCTCGATGCTGAATGTCTGGCAGCGAATGGCGTTGACCACGACGTCGATGCCGCCGATCGACAGCGCCGCGGCATCGCCCATGCGCGCCCGTGCGCCGCTGAGATAGGGCTGATGCATGTCGGGACGCAGCGTCAGGACACGCGCTTCGACATCGAGCGGATCGCCGGAGAACCGGCCGAGCTTGCCGCCCAGCCGGATGCGGATCGACGCTCCCTCGCCCGCCTCGAAGGCGAGGCCCACCACGACCGGGTCCCAGAAGCAGCCCACTGCCGCGTCGCGGACACTCCGGTCGAGAAGCGCGCGCAGCATGAAGGTGGAATCGCTGGCCGCTCCCCCTCCGGCATTGTCGGTCACATCGCCGATGACGACCGTGCCTTCCACCACCGAGAGCGCTTCGTCGATCGCCTCGTCCATCGGCATCCAGGGCGGTTCGATCATCGGTCGCAGCCGGCGCAGCTCATGGCCGAGTTCGGCGGCGAGCGCCGCGCCCTGCGCCGCGTCCGCATCTGTCACCACCAGCACGCGGGTGCCGAGGTCCGGCACGTCGCCCCAGGGGAATCCGTGCGCCAGCGAAATCGACAGCACGCCCTCGCGCTTCTCGAGAGCCCGCATGCGGCGGACGAAGCCCGCCATGGGCTCCAACGTCGTGGGGTAGAGGCCGATCATCCGGCAATCGAAGACCGACATGACAGGCCGGAGGCGTCCCTCCACCGTGCCGGCGATGATCTCGAACAGTTCGTTCGCCCGCTCGGCGGCATCCACATGCGGGTATTCCTTGAAGATCACGATGGCATCCGCGGCGTCCACCAGGCCGGGCGTGAGGTGGCAGTGGAGATCGAGTTCAACGCCGATCGGCACGGCCGATCCGACCATGCTGCGGATCCGTGCCGTCAGATCGGTCTCACAGGAGGGATAGCTCTCGGCGACCATGGCCCCGTGCAGGCTGAGCAGCACGGCATCGACCGGCATGGCGCGAGCGAGATCGGCCAGCACCTCGTCGCGGAACTCTTCGTACACGCGGTCGACCGTCGGGCCGGCCGGAACGGCGAAGGCGCAGAGGCTTTCGGTGAGGCGCCAGTTGCGCGCCCGCGCCTTGTCCCGAAAGGCCATCATCGGCACTGCGAAGAGATCGGGATTGTCACCATAGGCGCCGGCACGCACGAGATAGGTGTCGGCGAAGAGCCGGGCGCCGGTGGGGATGGGCGAGAAGGTGTTGGTCTCCGTGCCGAGCGAGGCGGTGAAGAGATGCATTCAAGTCTCCCTGTCGAAGCCCGGTCGGATGTTGACGTTCCGCAAGCACCGTTGATCGGGCAGGATGTCCTCGCAACTGAATGCGCAGCATCACGACATGCGGATCAGCGCAAGGCCGGCGAACACGCCGGCCAGCGACAACACCACCGATGCGCCGATATAGAGCGCCGCCATTCCCGGCTCGCCGCGCTGCCAGAGCAGCGCCACATCGAGCGAGAAGGCCGAGAAGGTGGTGAAGCCACCCAGGATACCGGTGGCCAGGAAGAGGCGCAGGGCCTGCGGGGCCTCTCCGCGCAGGGCGAACCAGCCGGCGAGCAGCCCCATGACGAACGATCCCGACACGTTGACGAAGAGCGTACCGGCTGGAAATGACGCCCCCGTCAGGCGAAAGGCCAGGAGATTGACCGCGTGCCGCAGCGCGCCGCCGAGGCCGGCCCCGAGAAACACCACCAGAAAGGCCAGCATGTCATCCCCGCGCAGAGCGCCTCATGCTACGGTCTTCCCCTTCGAATGGTCAAAAGCGCCAGAGCCGCATCGCCGATCGGAACGGGCATCATCCGCTTTGGTCCCCGCCCCGGCTGAGGTAAAAAGGGCTCCCAGGGGAGAACCGACTTGATCGAAAAGCTCCGCCCCACGGCGCTTGCCGCGCTGGAGGGCCTGAAGGATGGCGACACGCTCCTGATCAGCGGCTTCGGCGATGCCGGGGTGCCGTTTCACCTGATCGACGGGGTGCTGGAAACCGGTGCCCGCGATCTCACGGTGGTCGCCAACAATGCGGGCTTCGCCGGCACCGGCGTGGCGGCACTGCTCGATGCCGGCCGCGTCGCCAGGATCGTCTGCAGCTTTCCCCGGAGCGAGCCGGACAGCCCCTTCGTGAAGCTCTACAACGCCGGCAAAGTCACCCTCGAACTTGTGCCTCAGGGCACGCTCGGCGAGCGCATGCGCGCCGCCGGCGCCGGAATCGGCGGCTTCTATACCCGGGTTTCCGCCGGCACGCGGCTCGCCGAGGGGAAGGAGACCCGCGAGATCGACGGACATCTGCACGTGCTGGAACGCCCGCTTCGCGGCGATTTCGCCCTGGTGCGGGCGGAACGGGCCGACCGCTGGGGCAACCTCGTCTATCGCAAGGCGGCGCGGAACTTCGGCCCCGTGATGGCGATGGCGGCGAGGGTTACGGTGGCCGAAGTGCGGGAATGCGTCGAGAACGGCGCCCTCGACCCGGAAGCCGTGGTGACGCCTTCCATCTATGTCGACCACGTCGTCGTCGCCCCGCCGGGACGGAACTAGGCGACCAAGCTAGGCCGCGAGCGAGAGCAGCGGCGCACCGGTGACGGCCTCCACTTCCGCTCGGGAAACACCCGGCGCCAGGTCGCGCAGAACGAATCCCGAGGGACCGATATCGACGACGGCGAGGTCGGTATAGACCCGATGCACCGAGCGCGCCGCGGTCAGCGGATAGCGGCAACGCTCGACCAGGCGCGGCGCGCCCTGCCTCGTGACATGCTCCATCATTACCCAGACATGGCCCGCTCCCACGGCGAGGTCCATCGCTCCACCCACGCCGGGCGGCATGGACGCATCGTCGACGGTCCAGTTCGCGAGATCGCCCGCAGCGGAAACCTCGAAGGCGCCCAGCACGACGAGGTTCAGGTGCCCGCCACGGATCATCGCGAAGGAATCCGCGTGGTGAAAGAACGCGCCGCCCGGCATGAGCGTGACCGGCTGCTTCCCGGCATTGATCAGGTCCGGGTCGGCATCGGCTTTCGCGGGCTTCGGGCCCATGCCGAGGATGCCGTTCTCGCTATGCAGCACCACCTCGCGCCCGGCCGGGATGTGATCGGCGATCAGCGTCGGCAGCCCAATGCCGAGATTGACGTACCACCCCGACGGGATGTCCGCTCCGATCCGGGCGGCGATCTGGTCACGGTTCCAGCCTTTGGTCATGGGGTTGCTCTGCGGTTGTTGAACTTGGCACGTGGACGTGGATTGACCGGTCAACTGCATGCTATCTAAGGAACTACTAGTCTGAATGGTTGCGCCATCTGGACTGTTCGTTCCATCGGACGCTTTCGGACGCTTTGCAATCCAAATCGAGTAGCAAAGCGCGATCCGGCCGCGTCAACCGGAGATCGCATGCTCCCCGTCATGAATACAAAACTCTTCGTCGCAACAGGAACTAGGATAGCAAGTGTTATTGTAGATTTTTCAATCATCTTCTTCTTACTTCTACTAGTACATTCCTCCTCATTTTTTTTGCCTCATGTCTCGCATGATGACTATGCGCTCTGGCACATCGACG
>JALHMN010000028.1 GCA_022844005.1 bacterium
AGTCCGACTCGGCTCGTCATCGATATGCGCCATGGGCCGAGATATTGGCGAGAGGGCCGGATGTCAATGCCGAGGCTGGCGCCGTCATCCCGTCTTGCACACCCGCGCGCTGGTGCGGCGCAGGAGTTCAGACACGTGTTCGACCAGCCCGGCCCTCGTCGAGTTCTACATGGCGTCCCTGGTCGAGATCGGCTCTTTGCAGCTCGGATGTCAGGCAATCGCGTGGCCGCCACGCTTCGAAAGCGGCACTCTAAATCACCAACAAATCAATAACTTACGTTTTGCCCGGACTTGATCCGGGCATCCACGGCGTCGGCGCAAGCGCAGGCTGAAGCGCGTGGATACCCGGGACTTCGCCCGGGCATGACAAATGTGGGAGGGTGAGGGTGCCTCAACCTTCAGCGCCGCAGAACCGGAATGCGACAACCCTGGGGCAAGCCCGCGTTTGACGATACTGAGAGCGGCCAGCCGCCAGCATTCGCGGGTGACCGCGTCCGCGAAAGCGGCCATTCTCGGCCGCCGGCCCCTGCGTTTCGGCGATGGGGACAGGATTGTCCGCCCCTTCCCGCCCCCACCGCCGCTTGACGCTGGCGGCCTCCCGTGGTTTATCCCGCCCCCTGCCGGAAGCACCAGCCCGCGAGTATCGCGCACTGGTGCGTTTGGCGTTGTCTGAACGCGGACCGCAATGTTCGAAAGTCTGACTTCCCGTCTCGGCGACGTCTTCGATCGCCTCAGGAAGCGCGGCGCCCTCTCCGAGGCCGACGTGAACGAGGCCCTGCGCGAAGTGCGCGTGGCCCTGCTGGAGGCCGATGTCGCCCTTCCGGTGGTGAAGTCCTTCGTCGATTCCGTTCGCGTGCGCGCCGTCGGCGCCGAGGTGCTGAAATCGGTCACCCCCGGGCAGATGGTCATCAAGATCGTCAACGACCGCCTGACCGAGATGCTGGGCGGCGAAGGGGGCGCGGAAGCCACCGAGATCGACCTGAACGCGCCCGCCCCGGTGCCGATCCTGATGGTCGGCCTGCAGGGTTCGGGCAAGACCACCACCACCGGCAAGATCGCCCTTCGCCTGAAGGAGCGCGACAAGCGCAAGGTCCTGATGGCCTCGCTCGACGTTCGCCGCCCCGCCGCGCAGGAACAGCTGCGCATTCTGGGCGAGCAGATCGGCGTCGCCACGCTGCCCATCATCGCCGGCCAGATGCCGGTCGATATCGCCAAGCGCGCGATGCAAGCCGCGCGGCTACAGGGCGTCGACGTGGTGATGCTGGACACCGCCGGCCGCCTCCACGTCGACGAGGGCCTGATGGCCGAGGCGCGCGCCGTGCGCGACGCCACCGGGCCGCATGAGACGCTGCTGGTGGTCGACGCCCTGACCGGCCAGGACGCGGTCAATGTGGCGAAGCAGTTCAAGGAACAGGTCGGCGTCACGGGCATCGTGATGACCCGGATGGACGGCGACGGGCGCGGCGGCGCGGCGCTCTCCATGCGCTATGTCACCGGCGCGCCGATCAAGCTGATCGGCGTCGGCGAGAAGATGGACGCGCTGGAGCCCTTCCATCCCGGCCGTATCGCGTCGCGCATCCTCGGCATGGGCGACATCGTCAGCCTGGTCGAGAAGGCCGCCGAGACGCTGGAGAAGGACGAGGCCGAGAAGCTCGCCGCCAAGATGAAGAAGGGCGAGTTCGACCTCGACGACCTCGCCACGCAGCTCAGGCAGATGAAGAAGATGGGCGGCATGCAGGGCGTGCTCTCCATGCTGCCCGGCGTGGGCAAGATGCAGAAGCAGATGGCCCAGGGCGGCATCGACGAGAAGATGCTGACGCGTCAGGAAGCCATCATCGGCTCGATGACGAAGAAGGAACGCCGCAACCCCAAGCTCATCCACGCCAACCGCAAGAAGCGCATCGCGGCCGGTTCGGGCACCAAGGTGGAAGACGTGAACCGCCTGCTCAAGCAGCACATGCAGATGGCGGACATGATGAAGAAGATGTCCCGCATGGGCGACAAGGGTTTCATGCGGAGCGGACTTGCCAACCTGATCGGCGGCGGGGGCGGCGGCAGGCCGCCCTTCGGACGCTGAACACAAAATCGAATTTCACGAGCTCGACGGAAGGACCAGAGCCATGCTGAAGATTCGCCTCTCCCGCGGTGGCGCCAAGAAGCGCCCCTACTACCGCATCGTCATCGCCGATTCGCATTCGCCCCGCGACGGCCGCTTCATCGAGCGCATCGGCTCCTACGACCCGATGCAGCCCAAGGACAGCGACCGGCGCCTGACCGTCGATACCGAGAAGGCCAAGGCCTGGATGGCCAAGGGCGCCCAGCCGACCGACCGCGTCGCCCGCCTGCTGAGCACGGCCGGCGTCGGCGAGTACAAGGTCTATCCGACGCCCTCGAAGTCGGCACCGAAGGCGAAGGCGCAGGAACGCGCCAAGGCGGCCGAAGCCGCCGCCGCGGCGCCGGCCGCCGAGTAAGGCCGGAACGGCAGCCGTCCGGTCCCGCGCAGCATGTCGCCCGACACCACCGCTCCGCGCGCGAAATCGCGCCGACCGAGCCCTCCCTCGCCCTCAGGCGGGGGAGGGTTGGGTGGGGGCGGTGCCGGCATTGCGTCGACTCCCGTGCGGCAACCACCCCCACCCCAGCCCTCCCCCACGCCACTTCGTGACGCGAGGGAGGGAGCCAAGGTCCTACTCGGCACCATCGGCGGGCCGCATGGCGTGCGGGGTCTGGTGAAGGTGCGCAGCCACACCGCCGACCCGGCCGATATCGTCGCCTACGGCCCGCTCGCCGATGCCGCGGGGCGGGTGTTCAGGCTGAAGGTCATGCACCAGGTGAAGGACTCGGTGGTGGTCGCCGTCGAGGGCGTGGCCGACCGCAACGCGGCGGAGACGCTGCGCGGCATCGACCTCTATGTCGACCGTGCCGTCCTGCCGGCGCCCGAGGAAGAGGACGAGTTCTACCTCGCCGACCTGATCGGCCTGACCGGCGTGACGCAAGCGGGCGAGACCTTCGGGACGGTGCGCGCGGTGCAGGATTTCGGCGCCGGCGACGTGCTGGAGATCGCGCCGGCCGCCGGCGGGCCGACGCTCTACCTGCCCTTCACCCGCGAAGTGGTGCCGCAGGTCGATCTGGCGGCGGGACGCCTCGTCGTGGTGCCGCCGGCCGAGATCGAGGTCGGCGCGGAAGAGGAGGCCGAGCGATGAGCGCTTCCCCCTCCCAGGCACCGCTGTTTCAGGCGCATGTGCTGACCCTCTTCCCGGAGATGTTCCCGGGTCCGCTCGGCATCAGCCTCACCGGCAAGGCCCTGGCGGAGGGGATCTGGAGCCTGCGGGCGCTGGACATCCGCGCCCATGCCCACGACAAGCACCGTTCGGTGGACGACACGCCGACCGGCGGCGGTCCCGGCATGGTGATGCGGCCCGACGTATTGGCGGCGGCACTCGACGCCACGGCGACGGGCAGCACCCTGCCGCGCATCTATCTCAGCCCGCGCGGTCGCCGCTTCGACCAGGAGATGGCAAAGAGCTGGGCCGCGGCGGGAGGCGTCGTCATCGTCTGCGGCCGTTTCGAGGGCGTCGACGAGCGGGTGATCGAGGCGCGCGGCCTCGAGGAAGTGAGCCTCGGCGATTTCGTGCTTTCGGGCGGCGAGATCGCGGCGATGGCCTGCCTCGATGCGACGGTGCGGCTGTTGCCCGGCGTGCTGGGCGAGGCCGAGAGCCTGTCCGAAGAAAGTTTCAGTGCCGGGTTGCTGGAATACCCCCAGTACACCCGGCCGCGCGACTGGGAAGGCCGGGCGGTGCCTGAGGTGCTGCTGTCGGGCCATCACAAGGCCATCGCCGCCTGGCGGCGGGCGGAGGCCGAAAGGATCACCCGGGCCCGACGGCCCGATTTGTGGGAACGCTATGCGGCCGGGTCGATCCCGGCCGCGTCGGAAGATCGAGCGAGAGGTAGAGAGCCATGAACATCATTCAGCAGATCGAGCAGGAAGAAGTCGGCAAGCTGGTCGAAGCGCGCGCCGTGCCGGAATTCCGCCCGGGCGACACGCTGCGCGTCCAGGTGAAGGTCGTGGAAGGCACCCGCGAGCGCATCCAGGCCTTCGAAGGCGTCTGCATCGCCCGCGCCAACCGCGGCATCGGCTCCAGCTTCACCGTGCGCAAGATCTCCTACGGTGAAGGCGTGGAACGCGTGTTCCCGCTCTACTCGCCGCGCATCGACGCGATCGAGGTGGTGCGCCGCGGCGACGTCCGCCGCGCCAAGCTCTATTACCTGCGCGGCCTGACCGGCAAGGCGGCCCGCATCGCCGAGCGCCAGGATCCCCAGCGCCTGATCAACAAGGCCGAGAAGGCCGCCGCCAAGGCCGCCGCCGCCGCGGCCAGCGGCGCCTGAGTCAGTCCGGTTCCCGGATCCGCTGCGATCGCGCCCCTGCGCGCGCAGGGGATCCGGTAACGCCGTCGCTCACGCCCGGGTCGCCCGGGCGAAGTCTTCCATCAGGGCGAGGCTCATCCGGCCCGGGGTGAAGCGCCAGTCGGCGATTTCCGACACCGGCGTCACCTCGGCCGCGGTGCCGGTGAGGAAGCACTCCTCGAATTCCGCCAGTTCCGACGGAAGAATGGCGCGCTCGACGACATCGATCTGCCGCTCGCGGGCGAGGCCCATGACGGTGCGCCGCGTGATGCCGTCGAGGAAGCAGTCGGCCGGCGGGGTATAGAGCTTCCCCTCCCTGGCGAAGAAGACGTTCGCCCCCGTCGCCTCCGCCACCTGGCCGCGCCAGTCCAGCATCAGGGCGTCGTCGAAGCCCTCGTCCTCGGCCTTGTGCTTGGACATGGTGCAGATCATGTAGAGGCCGGTCGCCTTCGACTTCGTCGGCGCCGTGTCGGGGGAGGGGCGCCGCCAGTCGGCGAGTTGCATGCGGATGCCCTTCATCTTCGCCTCGGGGGTGAAGTATGACGGCCAGTCCCAGGTGGCGATGGCGAGGTTGATCTTCGTCTTCGCCGCCGCCACGCCCATCATTTCGCTGCCGCGCCAGGCGATCGGACGGACATAAGCGTCGGCGCAGCCGTTCGCCTGCACGACCAACTTCGTTGCGGCGTCGATCTCGGCCGGCGTATAGGGAATCTCGAAACCCAGCAGCCGCCCCGACTGGATCAGGCGTTCCGAATGCGCGCTCAGCCTGAACACCTTCCCGCCATAGACCCGTTCGCCCTCGAAGACGGCGCTGGCATAGTGCAGTCCGTGGCTCAGGACATGCGGACGGGCATCGCGCCACGGGATCAGGGCACCGTTCCACCAGATGAAGCCGTCGCGGTCGTCGAAGGGGATGATATCGGGCATGATATGCTCTCCTTGTAATATTATGTCGCGTCAGGAGTGTTATGGATAACAAAACTTCGGAAATAAGTCAACATGGCTGACATAAAATCGCAGGCTAACCCGCTTTTCCTCACCGAGGAGGAGATCCGCCAGGGCATAGAATTGCTGTTCTATGCCTATCGCGACTTCACCTCGGACCCGGACGAAATCCTGGCCGAGTACGGGTTCGGACGCGCGCATCACCGGGTGCTGCATTTCGTCAACCGCAACCCGGGCATGACGGTGAGCCAGCTTCTGGCCATCCTGCGCATCACCAAGCAGTCGCTGGCCCGCGTGCTGGGCGCGCTGGTCGAGCAGGGCTTCATCCGCCAGGACCAGGGCAGCGTCGACCGGCGGCAGCGGCTTCTCTATTTGACCGAGTCGGGCGAGGCGCTCGAGCGCCGCGTCTCGGCGCCGCAGCGCGATCGCGTCGCCCGAGCCTATGGCGAGGCCGGGGCCGAGGCCGTCGCGGGCTATCGCAAAGTCCTCTACGGCCTGATCGGCCCGGCCGAACGCGACAGCATCCTCAAGTCGATCGAACGGCGCTGATGGCGGACGACGATCCACACCTTCTCGTCGTCGACGACGACAGCCGCCTGCGCACGCTGCTGCGCAAATTCCTGCAGGAGAACGGCTTCAGGGTGACGCTGGCCGCCGACGCGGAAGAGGCGCGGGCAAAGCTCGCCGGCCTCGCCTACGACCTGATCGTGCTGGACCGGATGATGCCGGGGGAGACCGGAACGGAATTCGCGAGCCGGCTTCGTCTCTCCGATCCGGTGCCGATCCTGATGCTGACGGCGATGGGCGAATCCGAGGACCGGATCACCGGGCTGCAGGCCGGGGTCGACGACTATCTGGCGAAGCCCTTCGAGCCGCGCGAACTGCTGCTGCGCATCCAGTCGATCCTGCGCCGTGCCCTGCCCGCGGATCGCCCGGCGGGCACCGCGATCGTTCGGTTCGGCGCCTTCCAATTCGATCCACGAAAGGCCGAACTGTCGCGCGACGGCGAAGTCGTGCCGCTCACCACCGGGGAAGCGGCCCTCCTCCGCGTCTTCGCCCGCGCGCCGGGTGTGACCATCAAGCGCGCCGATCTGACGCGCGAGACCGGCGGCGCCGAGGGCCGTGCCGTCGATGTCCAGATCACGCGGCTGCGGCGCAAGATCGAGGCCGATCCGAGGGCGCCGCGCTACCTGCAGACCGTGTGGGGCGAAGGCTACGTGTTGTGGCCCGACGAATGAAGCCCGCCGCATGAAGGTCGCCGGCGTGAAGATCCGGCTGTGGCCGAAGACGCTCCTGGCGCGCGCCATCCTGCTGCTGGTGGCGCCGACGCTGCTGCTGCAGCTGATCGCGGCTTCGTTCTTCTACCAGCGCCACTGGGACCAGATCTCGCGGCGCCTGGCCGGGGGCATCGCCGGCGAGATCGCCGCCGTGCTGGAATTGGCGCAGCAATCGCCGACGCCATCCGATCGGCAGGCGATCTTCGACATGGCGTATCGGCAGTTTCAGATGGTGGTCGAGTTCGAGCCCGACGCCAGGCTGCCCGCCGACGAACAGCGGATCCGATTCCTGTCCATTACCGACCGCGCGCTGCGCCGGATGATGGAGGAGCGCGTCGCGCTGGACTATCGCTTCGACGCCGACCGCGAGGACGACCGGGTCGAGATCCAGGTTCAGCTGCATGACGGGGTCGCGAGCTTCCTCACCATCGAGAAGCGGCTTTATTCCACCACCACCTATTTCTTCATCCTGTGGATGGCGGGCGCCTCCATCGTGCTGCTGAGCATCGCCATCGTCTTCCTGCGCCGCGAGATGCAGCCGATCAATCGTCTGGCACGGGCAGCCGACAGTTTCGGCAAGGGCCGCGACGTCGAAGGCTTCGCCCCGGAGGGCGCGCGCGAGGTGCGCCGCGCCGCCCATGCCTTCCTGGTGATGAAGGATCGCATCCGCCGCCAGATCGACCAGCGGACCGAGATGCTGGCGGGCGTCAGCCACGACCTGCGGGCGCCGCTCACCCGGATGAAACTGGCGCTCGCGCTGATGAAGGCGGATGAGGAGGTCATCGACTTCAGGCGCGACGTCGAGGAGATGGAGCGGATGATCCGCGGCTATCTCGACTTCGCCCGCGGCCAGGACAGCGAACCTGCCCGCCGGCTGGACGTGGCGGAGATCCTGCGCGAAGTGGCGAACGATGCCGCGCGACGGGGCAAGCCGGTCTCGCTCGACACACCCGACGCACTGGTCGCCGAGGCCCGGCCCGATGCGCTCAAGCGCTGCCTGACCAACCTGGTGGAGAATGCCGGGCGCTACGGCAGCAAGGTGATGATCGCCGGCCGGCGCACCGCCGAAGCGGTGGAGATCACCGTCGACGACGACGGGCCGGGCATCGCCGAGAACCTGCGCGAGGACGTCTTCCGTCCCTTCCGAAGACTGGATGCCGCGCGCGGACCCGACACGGCCGGCGTCGGGCTCGGCCTCACCATCGCCCGCGACGTGGCCCGCGCCCATGGCGGCGACGTCACCTTGCATGACGCGCCCGAGGGCGGCCTGCGGGCGCGGGTCAGGCTGCCGGTCTGAGGCTCAGTAGAGGCGTCCGCCGTCGGGCACCTTGCGCTCCGGCCCGATCAGCACCACCTCGCCCGTGGCATCGGGAAAGCCGAGGCAGAGCACCTCGGACAGGAACGGGCCGATCTGCCGCGGCGGGAAATTGACCACCGCCGCGACCTGCCGGCCGACGAGGGCCTGCGGCGCGTAGTGGCGGGTGATCTGGGCCGAACTCTTCTTCACGCCGATCTCCGGCCCGAAATCGATCTTCAGCTTGAAGGCCGGCTTGCGCGCCTGGGGAAAGGGTTCGGCCTCGATGATGGTGCCGACGCGGATGTCCACCTTCAGGAAGTCGTCGAAACTGATCGCTGGCGAGGGCAAGGCGTGGCTCCGCAAAAGGAAAGGGCGGGGCAATCTGCCCCGCCCATTGGCCGTCGTGAAGGGGAAGCCTTCCCTCAGGTGATCGCGATCGGGCAGCCGTTGCTGCCGGTAGCGCCCTTGATGGGCGAGGGCGTGAAGGAATAGACGAACTGGTACACCTTGTCCTTCAGCAGCTCGTCGAAGATCAGGTTCTCGTGGTTGACGATGCCGTGCTTGCAGATCAGCTCGCCGTGCACGGGGAAGGCCAGATCCTTGTCGGGGTTCGGGATCACCTCGGTCGGCCAGGTGTCGGCGCCGGTCAGGCAGAGGCCCTTCTGGACGACCCAGCGCGCGGCTTCCATGCCGATGCCGGGGCAACCGGCATTGTACTTGTCGTTGTTCTTCATCCAGAGCTGACCCCATCCGGTGTGAAACAGGACGGCATCGCCTTCCTTCACGTCAGCCTCGGCGATACCGACGTTCGACAGGGCGGCGATGATATTGGCGACACTGATCTCTTCGCCCGCTTCCCAGGTACGGCCCTTGAGCGGCACGACGTCGACGAGATGGGCCCGGGTGAAGATCGGCTTCAGCTTTTCGGTGCCGAGTTTCTTCAACCCATAGGCATCGCCGATTTCCTGCTCGGTGAAGCCGTTGTAGTAGCGCATCTGGTTCTTGTCGCCGTTGACGCCCACCTGGATGCCGATATGGCCGAGGCCGTCGAACTGGGTGCCGACCTGGCCGATTTCGGTCGCCAGGTAGTCGTCGTTGTAGATCAGCTTGTTCTTGCCGAAGGGGCCGCCGGTGGGGCCGCCTGGAATGCGCATGGAGAACTGCCGGGCGCCGAACATCGGCATGCCGGTCTCGTAGGTGCGGCCGATCTTGTAGATCTTGCCGGTCTTGATCAGCTTGGCCGCATCGAGAACCTTCTGCGGCGTGATCCAGTTGGTGGAGCCCGCCTCGTCGCTGGCGCCCCAGCGCGACGGCCACCAGGGCCGCTCGGCCGTCTGGGCGGCGGCAGTGCCGATCGGCGAGACGCCGAACTTGCCGGCGACGCCCGCGGCTACGGCACCGGCGGCGCCGAGAGCGGCGGCGGTCTTGAAGAAATCGCGGCGTTCGGGTGATGCAACATGCTCCGGAGCGGATTCCGGGGTGTCCGTAGAATCACTCATCGAGTTCGCCCTCCCTTGTTTGATCCGGTCTCGAAACGAGCCGGTTTTGACGAACGCCGCGATGGTCCGATTGGTTGATAAGCAAGTCAAGACAAACACAGAAATATCTCAAACGAATTGTTATTACATAACTTTCATGCAGTACTTTGCGTCGCCTCTCGCTCTCCTTACGATCACGGATCAGGGAGAGACAGAGAATGAGCCTGTTCGATCGCGACCGTTCCGCCGAGCGCCTGCCGGTATCGCTGATTACCGGGTTCCTGGGCAGCGGCAAGACAACGCTGCTCAACCGCCTGCTGAAGCACGCGGACATGGCCGGCAGCCTCGTCATCGTGAACGAGTTCGGCGAGATCGGCCTTGATCATCTGCTGTTCGAACGCGTCGACGGCGAGACCGTGCTGATGTCCTCCGGCTGCGTCTGCTGCACCGTGCGCAGCGATCTGGAAGAAACGCTCCGCGACATCGCCCGAAAGAGCGCGAAAGGCCAGATGCCGCCCTTCGACCGGTTGCTGGTGGAAACGACCGGCCTCGCCGATCCGGCGCCGATCGTCCAGTTGCTGCTGAACAACCCGATGACGGCGCACGACTATCGTCTCGACGCCGTCATCACCACGGTCGATGCGGTGAACGGCTCGAAGCAGCTCGACGAGCACCAGGAGGCGGTGAAGCAGGCGGCACTGGCCGATCGCCTGCTGCTGACCAAGGCGGACCTCGCCGATGCGGGCGCGCTGACGGTGCTGAAGCTCCGCCTCGGTATGATCAACCCTTCGGCCGAACTCATCCCGGCCGCCCATGGCGATGTCGCGCCGGGAAGGCTGTTCGGGGCGGCCCTCTTCGATCCGGCGCGCAAGAGTTCCGATGCCCGACGCTGGCTGCGCGCGGAGACGATCGAGGGCGCGCCGCATGCGCATGATCCGAACGTGCATGGCGACGGCATCCGCAGCTTCTGCATCACCCATGACGAGCCGCTCGACTGGCAGGCCGTGCACGACTGGCTGGCGGCGCTCAGGCGCGAGAAAGGCGGCGACCTGCTGCGGGTGAAAGGCATCCTGAACCTCGAGGGAGAGGCGGCCCCGGTCGCCATCCACGGTGTCCACCACGTCTTCCATCCGCCGGTGCAGCTGGATGGCTGGACCGACGGCGACCGACGTTCGCGCATCGTCTTCATCGTGCGCGATATCGACCGCGCGCTGGTCGAGGAAAGCTGGCGAAGTTTCGTCCTGGCGCGAGAGGCCGCCTAAATCGCGCCTTCGGCCTTCAGGCCTTCCAACTCGCCTTCGCTCAGGCCGAGAAACCCGCAATAGACATCCCGGTTGTGCTGGCCGAGTTCGGGGCTCGGGATCAGCTCCAGGAGCGGCGATCCCTCGTAGCGGATCGGGCTGTTCGGCAGCACGACGCGGCCGAGCTCCGGGTGCTCCATGAAGCGCAGCATGCCGCGCTCGTGCATATGCGGGTCGTTGGTCACTTCGGTCAGGTCGCGAACCGGGGCCGCCGGAATTTTGTGCTGGCGCGCGATGTCGAAGATCTCGTCCTTGCTGTGCCGCAGCGTCCAGGTCTCGACCAGGGCATCGACCTCGTCCATCGCCGCGGCGCGCAGCGTGTGGTTGGCGAAACGCGGATCGTCGGCCAGATCCGGCCGCCCCATGACGCGGGCCAGCGACTTCCAGTGCTCGTCCTTCACGCAGATCACCGCGACATGTCCGTCGCTCGCGCGGTAGACGTTGTAGGGCGCCATCGACAGGCCCGAATGCCGGTTGCCGGTGCGGGTGGTCGTCTTGCCGTCCTGCCAGTAGTGCATGCCGAGAGCGGAGGCGAGCGCGGGGTAGAGCGCCTCCTGCATCGACACCTCGATCACCCGGCCCCGGCCAGTCTTCTCACGCTCGTAAAGCGCGGTCACGATGCCGCCGTAGAGATGCGTCGCCCCCAGGAAATCGGCGAAGGCGGGCCCGGCCTTCATCGGCGGGCCGTCCGGCTCTCCCGTCGTCGCCATGACGCCGCCGATCGCCTGCACCGTCAGGTCCATGGCGAGGAAGTCGCGCTTCGGGCCCGATCGGCCGTAGCCCGATCCCGAGGCATAGACGAGGCGGGGATTGGCTTTGGTCAGCACCGCGGCACCGACACCCAGGCGATCCAGCACGCCCGGCGCGTAATTCTCGAGCAGCACGTCACCGCGCTTCACCAGTTCGATCAAGAGTTCGCGTCCGCGCGCGGTCTTGAGATTGAGGGTGATGCCCTGCTTGTTGGAATTCAGCATGGCGAGCGGCAGCGAGCCGCGGCTGATATTGGCGCGCGCCCGTACCGGTTCGCCGGTCGGCGGTTCCACCTTGATGACGCGGGCCCCGGCCATCGCCATCAGGAAAGTGGCATAGGGCCCCTGGTAGATCTGGCCCAGATCGATGACGGTGATGTCGCGCAGCGGATAGCCTTGCACCAGCTCACTCCCGATTTTCCTTGTTTGGACCGATGCTAGCCGAGAATGCAGCCTTTGCCTTCATCCGCGCGCGGCGCTATGCCCGCCGGCAGACTTCGATCCAAGGGGACAGGGTTTCGGTGGCCGAGCTTCGCGACCTTCATCGGCGGTTCGACCGGTGGTTCACTCAGCTTCTGCCGGCCTGGACGGGCGCGGGCTGGAACGACAAGGCGGGTACCTGCGTCGAATTGCTGGACGCGGACCTGCGACCGGTGCCGGTGCCGTTCCATCGCGCCACCGTCGCCGGCCGGCAGATGCTGGTGTTCTCGCTGGCTTTCCAGCGCTGGGGTGTCGAAGCGGCGGCCGAGCGCGCGCATTCGCTCCTGGACAGCCTGCAGACCCGGTTCTGGGACCCTCATTGCGGCGGCTGGTTCTTCTCCATCGACCCGGAAGGCCGCCCGCTCGACCTGAAGAAGGATCTCTATGCCCAGGCCTTCGGATTGCTGGGCCTGGCCACCTTCGCGGCCGTCTTCGGCGATCGGACGGCGGTGGCGCTCGCCACCGAGGCCGACGATCTCATCCGCCGGCATCTGCGCCATCCCGACGGCTGGTTCCTGCCAACGGCCGGCGAGCATTGGCAGCCGGCCGAAGCGGCTTTGCGACAGAACCCGCATATGCACCTGTTCGAGGCCTATGTGGCGCTCTACGGAACCACCGGCGACCGGCGCTGGCTGCGGCAGGCCGACGAGATCGCGCGGCTTCTGGCCGATGTCCTGACCGAGCCCAGCACCGGCGCCATCCGCGAGTTCTTCGACGGGAATGGAAAGCCGCTACCCGGGGCCCGGCAGGTGGCGGAGCCGGGGCACCACTTCGAATGGTATTGGCTGCTCGGCGAACTTCAGCGGCTGGCGCCGGACTTCCGCTGCCCGATCGATGCGGAGGCCATGCGCCGATGGGCCGCCGGGGTCGGCATCGACGGGAACGGCGGCGTCCTCGCCGCGGTCGATGCGTCGAGCGGCGCGGTGATCGACGACAAGAAGCGCCTGTGGCCGGTGACCGAGATGATCAAGGCGCAATCCTGCTTCGCCCGTGCCAATCCGGGCGACGCGGGCGGACGGGAGGATCTCGCCGCCTCGCTCCGCTTCCTGCTGGACCGGCAGTTGCGGCCGGCCGGCTGGCACGAATATCTCACCCGCGACCTCACGCCGATCGCGGGACCGCTGCCGACCAGTTCCGGGTACCACCTGCTGCTGGCGCTGCTCGAGGTCGACCGCCTGCTCGCGGCCGGTTAGCCCTTGCGCCGTTCGATCAGCGCGATGCCGGAGCCGATCAGCGCGTCGATCTCGGCCGCCGCGTAGCCCGCCTCGCCCAGAACCTCGCGCGTGTGCTCGCCGAAGAGCGGCGGCCTGCGCCGGACCTCGGCCGGGGTGCGCCCCAGCTTGATCGGGATGCCGGTGCCGCGATAGCCGTCCTTCTCGACGATCATCGCCCGCGCCGCCGTATGCGGATGCTTCAGCACATCGGGAACCGAGAGGAGCGCGCCGGCCGGCACGCCGAGGCGCATCAGTTCCATCGCCAGCGCCTCGCCGTCCTGCTTCGCCACCAGGGGCTCGATCAGGTCGGACAGCACTTCGCGATTGGCTTGCCGGTCCTTGTTGGTGCGGAAGCGTGCGTCGTCGGCCAGTTCGGGCACGCCGAGTGCCGCGCAGAACTTGCGGAACTGCCCGTCGTTGCCCGCGCCCACCAGCACGGCGCGGCCCTTGGCCTGCACCACCTGGTAGGGCACCACGGTCGGATGGCGGTTTCCGGTCGGCTTCGGCACGTATGTCTCGTCCATCAGGACGTTCGGCGCATGCGGGTGCTGGAAGACGAGCGCGGTATCGAACAGCGTCGTCTCGATGAACTGGCCCTTGCCCGACCGGCCACGCTCGATCATCGCCATCAGGATGCCGCTCGCCGCGTTCAGCCCGGTGCCGATATCGACCAGCGGCACGCCGAGGCGCATCGGCCCGCTCTCGGGCGATCCGTTCACCGACATGAGGCCCGCCCAGGCCGCCACCATGGCATCGTATCCCGGGAAGCCGCCGAGCGGGCCTTCCGAGCCGAAGCCGGTGATGCGGCAATGGATCAGCTTCGGGAACTTCGCCGAGAGCTGTTCGTAGCCGATGCCCCATTTCTCCATGGTGCCGGCCTTGAAGTTGTCGATCACCACATCGGCCTGTTCCAGCAGGCGGAGCAGCACCACGCGCCCCTCGGGCCTGGCGATGTCGAGACCGATGGAGCGCTTGTTGCGGTTGATGCCGGAGAAATAAGCCGACAACCCGTCCTTGAAGGGCGGGCCCCAGTCGCGCGTCTCGTCGCCCTGCGGTGGTTCGACCTTGATCACCTCGGCACCGTGATCGGCCAGCATCTGGGTGCAATAGGGACCGCCCAGTACGCGGGACAGGTCCACCACCTTCACGCCGGCCAACGCGCCGGTCGCCTTCGTCTCGGACAAGGGATGCTCCTAGGGTATCAGGCCGCGAAAGCCGTCTCGGCGAAACGCGGATAGGTCTCGGCGATCTCGGGCCGGATACTGCCACGCAACTCGGCCAGCGTCTGCGCGTCCGGCGCCGGCGTCACCGGCACCATCGCCGGCCGGTCGAAATCGAAACCGGTATTGTCCAGTACTTCTTCGACGGTGTGGCCCGGATGCACGCTCACGAGCGTGAAGCGGATCCGCTTCGGATCGAAGTCGAACAGCGCGAGGTTGGTGACGAGGTGCTTCGGCCCGCCGGGGCGGTAGACGCCGGGCTCGCTCACCCCCGGCGCGCTGACGAAATCGACCTTCGGCACGAAGACGCGCCGGGTGTGCTCCTCGCGGAACAGGATCACCTTCGGCACCACGAAATACAGATAGGCCGAGCCGAAGCTGCCGGGCCAGCGCACGTCGTTGTTGGGATAGGTGCCGCCGGTGCCGACGAGATTGATGTTGGCGAATCCATCGATCTGCCCGCCGCCCAGGAAGAAGGCGTCGAGCCGCCCCTCGCCGGCGATATCGAACAGCTCGACCCCGCCATTGGTGAAGAAGTTGTTCTTCTCCGAACCCAGCACCGTCACCCTGGTCCGCCCGTTCGAGCGGGCGCGGGTGAGAAGCGCCGCCGCCCCCGGAATCGGCGAGGAGGCGCCGCAGGCGATGTGGCCGCAGCCCTGCAGCAGCCGGGCCACGACCGTGATCAGGAGTTCCTTCTTGGTGTACTCGGCGCCCATCACTCCGCCGCCGCCTTCTGAGGCTCCATCAGGAGGTCCAGCATGCGGGAGAAGCCGGCTTCAGTCCGCGCCGCTTCGGCATAGCCGCGCATGAAGGCGTCGTCGATCGGATAGCGCCCCCACATGGCGATCGGTGCCGCGCCGCGCCGCGCCTCGGCAACGCCGCCGACATAGATCGAGGGGATGGTGCCGGGGGCGAGCAGCGGATCGTCCAGGAAGTTCCCGGGGCGAAGTTCCTCCACCGTGACGATCGCGGCCTTGGAGGCGTGCGCCATGGTCATCTGCTCGCGGCGGTGGCCGATCCAGACATTGCCGGCCTCGTCGGCCATGGGCGCGTGGAACAGCGCGAAGTCGGGGCGAATCGCCGGCAGCGCCACGATCTTGTCGCCCTGCTGGAAGGGATTGTCGATCACCGCCCAGTCGGGCCGGTTCAGCAGCAGGTCGGAACCGAGGATGCCGCGCAGCGTAGCGAAGGGCACCCCCTTCTCGGAGGCCTGGAGCGCGGCGTGAATGGCCGGGCAGGTGGCGTCCAGCACCTTGATCTGGCCCTTCCTGAGCGCCTCGTTGAACCGGGGGGCGCCGCCGTATTCGCCGAGCGTCACGCCCGCCGTCTCCATCACCGCGACGCAGCCGGCGCCGATCAGCAGGTCGGCCTGCAAACCGGTGGCGGGAACCGAGACCAGATGCAGGTTGCGCACGCCCCGGCGGATCAGCGCCAGGGTGGCGGCCATGGCGATACCGGAATAGTCGGTGGGGACGGCGATCTTCGCCCCGTCCGGCACCAGCGCGGCCAGCGCATCGAGGCTCATGATGGTCGGCGACATGCTCATCGGGGCTTCCTCCACCTTGGTTGTGTAAAATCTAGCAGCCGGTCCGCCCGCGGGCCAAGTCTTCTTGCCCGCATACCGGCTACCCGCTAAACCGCTGGCCTTCGACCGGAAAGCGGGAAACGTCCAGATGAAGCATGTCGCCATCGCGCTCGGCCTCGGCCTCGCGCTCGCCACCACGGCTGTCCAGGCACAGACGCGGGTCACGCTGAAATCCGCCGCCGCGGGCACTTCCTACTACGTGATGACCGTGCAGCTGGGCGAGGCGCTGCGCACCGCCACCGCCGGCAAGGTGACCGCGACGGTGGAGGAGAGCCAGGGCTCGGTGCAGAACGTGAAGGAGGCGCCGCGCCGCCAGGGGGGCTTTGTCTTCACCACCCCGCCCAGCCTCGTCCGTACCGCCCAGGCCGGCGGCAAGCCCTTCGAGGGCGAGAGCGGCTATGACGACATCCGCACCCTGTTCGTCATGCCGGGCATCACCATGCATTTCGTGGTGCGGGCGGATTCCGGCATCACCGGCCTGTCCGGCCTCGAGGGCAAGACCTTCATCCCCGGCGGCCGCGGCACCTTCACCCAGCGCCAGTCCGAAGCGGTGTTCAAGCTGTTCGGCCTGGAGGGCAAGGTGAAGATCGGCGAGGTGGAGCTTTCCAACGCCCCGGCGGCGCTTCGGAACCGGCAGGTCGACGGCTTCGCCACCGGCTCCTCCCACCCCACCTCGATGCTGCAGGAACTGGGCGCGACCATCCCGATCCGTATCCTGCCCCTCGGCACGGCGGAACTCGCCAAGGTGCTGGAAGCCGACAAGGGCGCTTCCGCCGTCACCATTCCCGCCAACACCTATCCCGGCCAGGATGCCCCGGTCGCCACCTTCGGCCTGCCGGTCGGCGCCTTCACCACGGCGAAGACCGACGAGGCCACCGCCTACGAGGTGGTCAAGGCCTTCTGGACCCAACAGGCGGCGCTGGCCAAGACCAACCCGGTCTGGGGCCCGCTGAAGCCCGCCGAAGTGATGGCGCTGGGCATCAAGCTACATCCCGGCGCGGCGAAGTACTACGCCGAGGCCGGCATCGCCATCCCGGACGCGGTGAAGTGAGGCAGAACGACCCGAAGGGGAGAAGGACGCGCGGGTGATCCTTCTCCTCGCGGCCGCTTCCGTCGCCTTCCATCTGTGGGTGATCTTTTCCGGACTGGTGCCGAACCTGATCGTCAGGCCGGCGCATGTGGCCCTCGCCATGCCTTTCGTCTTCCTGCTGGCGGTACGGCCCTCGCGCTTCGACCGCGTCACCGGCTGGATCTCCTGCGCGCTGGGCCTCGCCGCCTGCTTCTACGTGATGGCGAACTGGCGCGACCTCGCCGACCAGTACGGCCAGATCAAGGGCTGGCTGCAATATGCCCTGGCCGGCGTGCTGCTAGTGGTGGTGCTGGACATGGCGCGGCGGGCGGTGAAGCCGGTGATGCCGGCCATCGCGCTCATCGTCCTTCTCTACGGCCTGTTCGGCGATCGCATCCCCGGCGACTGGGGCCATGCCGGCATGCCGCTGGAGAGCTTCCTCGGCACCCTCGCGATCACCGAGGGCGGCATCTTCGGCATGCTGACCGGGACCACGGTCACCCTGGTGGCACCCTTCCTGATCCTGGGCGCCTTCGTGGCGGCGGGCGAAGCGGGCAACGGCTTCATGTCCCTGGCCCAGCAGATCGCCGGCAAGTACCGGGCCGGCGCGGCCAAGGTCGAGGTCGTGGCCTCCGCCCTCTACGGCACCATTTCCGGTTCGGCCTCGGCGAACGTCGCCTCCACCGGCACCTTCACCATCCCGGCCATGATCCGTGCCGGCTATCCGCGCAGCTTCGCCGCCGCGGTCGAGGCGGTGGCCTCCACCGGCGGGCAGATCATGCCGCCGGTGATGGGTGCCGGCGTGTTCCTGATGGCCGAACTGACGCGCACGCCCTACAGCGCGCTGATGCTGATCGCGACGCCGCCCGCGATCCTGTTCTTCCTCGCCGCCTGGTTCGGCGTGCATCACTTCGCGGTGCGGCTCGGCATCGCCGGCATGCGGCCCGAGGACCTGCCGGGCTGGGCCCGGGTGGCCCGCACCGGCCCGTTCTTCGTCGCCCCGCTGCTGGTCCTGGTCGCCTGCCTCGCCTATACCGATCTCACCCCGCAATACGGCGGCGCCATCGCCACCCTGGTCGCGGCGGCGCTGCTGGCGTTCGACGACCGTCTGCGGCTGCGGCTCGACCTGTTCGCAGGCCGCTTCCAGGGCGCCATCCTGGAAGCGGCGCGGCAGATCGCCATGATCGCCGCCATCATCGCCTGCGCGGGCATCATCACCGGAGTCTTCCACATGACCGGGCTCGGCGTGAAGATCACCTCGGTGATCGTCAGCCTGTCGGGCGGCAACCTCTGGGCGGCCCTGGCACTGGCGGCCCTCGCCTGCATCGTGCTCGGCATGGAACTGCCGACCACGGCCGCCTATGTCATCTGCATCGCCGTCGCCGGCCCGGCCTTGGAACGCCTCGGCCTCGCGCCCTTGCAGGCGCATCTCTTCGTCTTCTGGTACGCGCTCCTCTGCACCATCACGCCGCCGGTCTGCGGCAACGTGTTCATCGCCGCGTCCATCGCCGATACGCCCTGGCTGCCGGTGGCCTGGCGGGCCATGCGGCTCGGTGCAGGTCTGTTCGTCGTCCCGCTCGGCTTCGTCGCCAATCCCTCGATGCTGGCGCTCCTGACCGACCCGCTGATGACGCTGCTGGCGACCCTCAAGGTCGGGGCCGGCCTGTTCTTCATCTCCTATGCCGTGGTCGGCGGGCAGGCGCCCGCCTGGAAGCTGATCGGCGCGCTGGTTCTCGGCCTGATGCTGACTTTCGCTCTCGGATTCTGACGAAGTAAACGCTTGATTTACGGCTACCGGCGAGGATTAGGCCAGCCAGACCCAATCTCCGGAGCCTCGTTTCTCATGGCGCGTTCCGCCGTCCATCCCACCAGTCGCGAAGTATTCTTCGACAGCAACGACGTCATCGTCAGCAAGACCGACCTGACCGGCAAGCTCACCTATGCCAATGACGTATTCCTCGCCATCGCCGGCTACGAGGAGGAGGATGTCCTGGGCGAGCAGCACAACCTGATCCGCCACCCCGACATGCCGCGCAGCGTCTTCGCTCTGATGTGGGAAAAGCTGAAGGCGGGCGAGGAAGTGTTCGCCTATGTGAAGAACATGACGAGGACCGGCGATCACTACTGGGTGCTGGCGCATGTAACGCCCAGCGCCGATATCGGCGGGCAGGTCGTCGGCTACCATTCCAACCGCCGCGTGCCGGACCGCGCAGCAGTCGCCCGGGCCGAAGCGCTCTACGCCGAAATCCTGCGCACCGAGAAGGCGGCCGCCGGGCCGCGCGAAGCGCTGGCGGCCGGCCGGGCGATGCTGGACGAGCAGCTGGTGCGCACCGGCCTCTCCTTCAACGCCTTCGTCTTTTCCCTGTCCGATCTGGCCGAGGCCGCCTGAGGGCGGCCAGGAGATAGCTCATGTCGTTCTTTTCCCGCACGCGCGCGCCGGCGCCCGCGAGCATCGGCACGCCCGTACCCGATCCCCGCATCGCCATCCTGGAAGCGGAGCGCGATACCCTTCGGGCCGCGCTGTCGGCGAGCGAGGCCGACCGGGCCCGCCTGCGCGAGGCGATGGACAAGGCAACCGAAACCTGCATCCGCGTAGCGAGAGGGGATTTCGAGGCGCGCATCCTCCACATCGGTCATCTCGGCGATGCCAAGCCTTTCCTGAATTCCGTCAATCGGCTGATCGACCTGTCGGACGCCTTCATCCGCGAAAGCGTCGCCACCCTCGATCACGCCGTGCGTGGCGCCTATTTCCGCCGCTTCCTTTCGACCGGCATGGCCGGTGCGTTTGGCCAGGGTGCAACCGCCATCGACGCCACCCGGCGAAAGCTCGAACAGATCGAAATCGACAGCCGGGCCACGCGCGAGCGTATGGCGACCGCCTTCGATCAGACCATTTCAGGCGTGGTGCAGCAGGTGGCGGCAACGGCGAGTGAACTCGAGAACGCCGCCGCCTCGCTGGCCGGCCTGTCGGAACAGACCCGTGGCCGCACGCATTCCGCCGCCGCCGCTTCGGAACAGGCCGCCGCCAACACCCAGGCCGTCGCCGCCGCCACCGAGGAACTCTCGGCCTCGGTCGGTGAAATCCGACGGCAGGTGACCGAGGCGGGTGCGGTTTCAGGCGAGGCCGCCTCCAGTGCCGGCCGCACCGCCGAGGTCATGGATCAGCTGGCGCAGTCCGCCAGCCAGATCGGCGAAGTCGTCCGCCTGATCCGCCAGATCGCCGACCAGACCAACCTCCTCGCCCTCAACGCCACGATCGAGGCGGCGCGCGCCGGCGAAGCCGGCAAGGGCTTCGCCGTCGTCGCCTCGGAAGTGAAGACATTGGCCAACCAGACCGCAAAGGCGACCGAGGATATCGCTGCGCAGATCGCCCGCATCCAGGAACGCACCGGCGAGGCGGTTCAGGTGATCCAGGGCGTGAACGAGACGATCTCGCGCATCAACGCGATCTCCACCTCGATCGCCGGAGCCGTCAGCCAGCAGTCTTCGGCCACCGACGAGATCGGCCGCAACATCCACCAGGCGGCCCAGGGCGCTCGCGAAGTCTCCGCCAACATCGACGGCCTGCGCGGTGCCACTGCCGAGACCAGCCGCACCGCGGATGATACCCGCCTCGCCGCCCGCAACCTTGCCCGTCAGGCCGAAACCCTGCGCGAGGAGGCCGACCGCTTCCTGTCCGCCGTCAGGACCGGCTGAGGCCTCAGCCCACCTGGCGCAGCGCCCGCACGGTCCAGAAAGGCAGCGCACCCACGATCAGGGCGAGGATCGCGGCGGCGATGACGGCGTCGTAGCCGCCGAATCGGTCATGCAGCTGTCCGCCCAGCAGCGCGCCGGCGGCGCTGCCGAGGCCGCCGCCCAGCGCGATGAAGCCATAGATCGTGCCCCGCGCGCTGCCATGGAACAGGCGCATGCTGATCGTCGCCAGCAGCGGCCCGCGCGAGCCGAAGGAAAGGCCGAGCAGCAGGGTGAAGGGCAGCAGCAGCAGCACCGATCCCGTGCGGGTGATGCCCCACAGCATCAGCAAGGCGCCGATCGTGGCGCCATAGGACAGAACGACGGTCGGCAGGCGCCCCACCCGCCCGTCGAGCCAGCCGGTCCCGATCAGTCCGACCGGCAGCAGCAGGCCGACGATCCCCCAGGCCCCGGCCGCGGTGATCGGGTCGATCCCGCTTTCGATCAGGCAGGCGACCGACTGGGCGGCAAAGATGTTCATGCCCATCCCGGTCACCCCGAAGCACAGGAACATGCCCCAGAAGGCCGGCGTCGACAGCGCCCGCATGACGGTCCAACCCTTGACCTCGCCGATGCCCGTGGCCCGGGTCTGCTGCAATGCCGGATGGCCGGGCGCCAGCTTGCGCCAGGGCAGCGCCAGCAGCGGGATCAGCAGGATCAGCGCGCCGATCCCCAGCACCCGCCAGGTCGGCCGCCAGCCGATGGCGTTTTCCATCGACTGCGCCAGCGGCACCAGCAGCAGCATGCCGATGCCCATGGATGAGAAGACGGCCGCCGTCACGGTGGCGAGGCGGTCGCGGAACCAGCGCCCCAGCATCGCCGCGTTCGGCACATTGCCGAGCGCCGCGACGGCAAAGCCGACGGCGATCCCCGCCGCGCCCTGGAACTGCCACAACTGGTCGGCAACCGAGGTGAGCAGCAGTCCCGCGCCGAGGGCCAGCAGACCCGCGGCGTAGAGTCCGCGCGGACCGACGCGGTCGAAGGCGAAGCCCACCACCGGACCGGCGAGGCCGGTCATCAGCGCGAACAGCGCATAGACGGACGTGATCTCGGAGCGGGTGAAGCCCAGTTCCCGGCTGAGCGGGAGAACCAGGGTCTGGAAGCATTCGGCCAGGCCCCGGCCGGTGAAACCGAGGACGAAGCAGGTGGCGGCGACCATGCCGGCATGACGGCGGTGGAGCGTTTCCTCCGCCGTCATCCGATGCGCTTCAGCACGTCGTGTACCGCCCCACTATGGATGCCGAGGGCTTCCAGGCGGCGGGCGGTTTCGCGCACGTAGTCGAGATTCGAGCCGCTCTGGCCGGTGGTGCGGCGGATCACTTCGGCCACATGATCGGGGCTGAGCCGCCCGGCGTAGAAACTGTCATCCGGATTGGCGACGAAGCAGATGGCACGGACCGGCGGGTGGCCGTCGGGGAAAACCGGCAGCACGCGCACCTGGTAGGCGTCGTAGATCATCTCGCGGTCCCAGAGATATTTCAGCACCTGCTCGCGCGCGCGCGCGCCGATGCGATGCGCGATGCCGCGGCAGGCGCCGCCCCGGTCCAGCCCCAGCACCAGGCCGGGCGCCTCGCGCGTGCCACGGTAATGGACCGAGTGGATGCAGAAGGCCCGATGATAGCCGCGTAAGAGCGCCGTCCGGGACTCGACGGCTTCGAAGCCCGGGTTCCACATCAGCGACCCATAGGCGAAGACCCAGACGTCGCCCGCCGGCAGCGGCGGATATTTCGGCAGGGCGTCAGCGGCGGACATTGACCAGCGCCACCCCGATCACGGTCAGCGCCATGCCGGCGAGCGATATCGGAGCCAGGCGTTCGTCGAACAGGAAATAGGCGATCACCGCCGTGCAGGGCGGCACCAGGTACATCAGGCTCGACACCTGCGCCGCGGCACCGCGCCGGATCAGGATGAAGAGGAGCGTGATGGCCCCGATCGACAGCACCACGATCGCCCAGAGGAGCGCCAGGACGAAGGTCGTCGACCAGGTGACCTGCATGGTTTCCAGCACAGTCGCCAGCCCCAGCACGACGATGGCCGCGGCCCCGAACTGAATGACGTTGCCGGACCTGAGGTCCATGCCGCCGCAGAAACGCTTCTGGTAGACGGTGCCGGCGGTCATCCCCAGGAGCGCGAAGACCGAAAGCCCCATGCCGAGCGGCGTGCCGAGGCCGAGGCTGAGCTTCTCCCAGACGACGAGACACACGCCGGCGAGGCCGAGCGCAAGGCCGCCCCACTGCAGGGCCGTGACCCGCTCGCCCAGCAGCCGTCCGGCGACGGCGGCGACCAGGAGCGGCTGGATGCCGACGATGAGCGAGGAGACGCCGGCCTCGACCCCGTTGTAGATGGAAGCGAAGACGCCGCCCAAATAGCAGGCATTGATCAGGATGCCGGCGACGGCGAGATGGACGATCTCCCTCCCCCGCGGCCAGGGTGCCCGCATGACGACGGAGAAGATCGCGAGCAGCACCGCCACGATGCCGAAGCGCCAGCCGAGGAAAGTGAGCGGCTCGGCATAGGGCAGGCCGTATTTCGCCCCGATGAAGCCCGTACTCCAGAGCAGCACGAAGACGGCCGGCATCGCCGCCAGCACGAGCGGGCGCGAAGGGGTGGCGGGAGAGGTGGAGACCATTGCGAAACCCATGTCTCCCTCCCTCGCCGCCAGGCGGGGGAGGGTCGGGGTGGGGGTGGTGCCGCAAAGACGGCCGGAGTGACGCTATACCGGCCGCCCCCACCCAACCCTCCCCCGCCTGGCGGCGAGGGAGGGCTCGAGGTGTTAAGCCGCCTTGGCGTCGTGGATGGCGCGCCAGACCTTTTCTGGCGTCGCCGGCATGTCGATCTTGGTGACGCCGTGTTCGGCCAGCGCATCGATGATGGCGTTGATCACCGCCGGCGCTGCGCCCACCGTGCCCGCCTCGCCCGCACCCTTGACGCCGAGGATATTGGTGACGCAGGGCACCACGTTCAGCTCGAAGCCGATCGGCGGCATGTCGTCGGCCCGCGGCATGCCGTAGTCCATGAACGAGCCGGACAGCAGCTGCCCGCCCTTGTCATAGGCGGCGTTTTCCATCAGCGCCTGGCCCAGCCCCTGCGCGATGCCGCCATGCGCCTGGCCTTCCACGATCATCGGGTTGATCACCCGGCCCATGTCGTCGACCACGGTATAGGCCACGGTCTGCACATGGCCGGTATCGGGATCGACCTCGACCTCGGCCACATGGCAGCCGTTCGGGAAGGTGCCCTGCAGGTTCAGCACCTGCTCGGCATCGAGATCGGTGTCGACGCCGGCCGGGCGCTTGCCCGGATCCTTCGCCGCCGCCGCCACGTCGAGCAGGCTCATGCCGCGGTCGGTCCCGGCGATCTTGAACTGGCCGGCGGTGAACTCGATATCGGCCGCCGCCGCTTCCAGCAGGTGGCCGGCGATCGCCTTTCCCTTCTCGATCACCACGTCGGCCGCGCCGACCAGGGCGCCGCCTTCGGCATAGAGCGAGCGCGCGCCGCCGGTGCCGCCGCCGGTCTTGATCGCGTCGGTATCGCCCTGCACCACCTTGATCTTGTCGAAAGGCAGCCCGAGCTTTTCGGAGATGATCTGCATATAGGCCGTCTCATGGCCCTGGCCGGTCGACTGCGTGCCGACCAGGAGCGTGACCGAGCCGTTCGCCTCGAACTTGATCTCGGCGCGTTCCTCGGTCGGGCCGGCCGTAGCCTCCAGGTAGCAGCCGATGCCGAAGCCGCGATACTTGCCCTTGGCGGCCGAGGCCTTCTTGCGGGCGGCGAAGCCGGCGAAATCGGTCGCCTTCATGGCGAGCGTGAGGTTCTGCGCAAATTCGCCCGAATCGTAGACGAGGCCGGTCGGCGTGGAATAGGGGAAGGCGGAGGGCTGGATGAAGTTCTTCCGCCGCAGTTCCTGGGAATCCATCTTCAGCTGCCGGGCCGCCGCCTCGACCAGACGCTCGACCAGGTAGTTCGCCTCGGGTCGGCCGGCGCCGCGATAGGCATCGACCGGCACGGTGTTGGTGAGGACGCCCTTCACCTCCACATAGATCGCCGGGATCCTGTACTGGCCCGACAGCACGCGGGTACCGGCGATGGTCGGGATGAAAGGCGCGAAGTTCGAGAGATACCCGCCCATGTTGGCGAGCGTCAGGACCTTCAGCGCCAGGAACCTGCCCTCGGCATCGAGCGCCAGCTCGGCGCTGGAGAGGTTGTCGCGGCCCTGCGTATCGGAAAGGAAAGCTTCCGAACGGTCGGAGGTCCATTTCACCGCCCGCTTCAGCTTCTTCGCCGCATAGGTGACCAGCGCATGCTCGGCATAGAGGAACAGCTTCATGCCGAAGCCGCCGCCCACATCGGGCGTCACCACGCGGAGCTTCTCGACCGGAACCTTGAGGATCGCCCCGGCCAACATGCCGCGCACGGAATGCACGCCCTGGGTATTGGCGTAGAGCGTGTAGCGGTCGGCCTTCTCGTCGTACTCGCCGATCGCCGCGCGGGCCTCCATCGAGGCGACGACGATGCGGTTGTTGACGACGTCGAGCTTCACCACGTGCTTCGCCGCCGCGAAGGCCGCGTCCACCGCCGCCTTGTCGTAATTCGCCCAGTCGAAGGCGAGATTGCCCGGCGCCGCGTCATGGATCTGCGGTGCGCCCGGCTTGATCGCCTCGTTCATGTCGGCGACGCCCGGAAGCTGGTCATAGTCGATCATCACGGCTTCGGCGGCGTCGCGCGCCTGGGCCAGGGTCTCGGCCACGATAAAGGCGACCGAATCGCCCACATGGCGCACCTTGTCGGTCGCCAGCACCGGATAGGGCAGGTCCGGCCGGGCCGAACCGTCCTTGTTCTTGATCGGGACGCCGCAGGGCCGTTCGCCGATCTGGTCCGCCACGAGGTCCTTCGAGGTGTAGATCGCGAGCACGCCCGGCATCGCGGCGGCATCCGCCGTGTCGATCGACTTGATTGCCGCATGCGCATGGGGGGAACGCAGCACGACGCCATAGGCCTGGCCGGGAAGATTGATGTCGTCGACATACCGCCCCTGGCCCAGCAGAAGACGCTGATCCTCGAAGCGGCGAAGCGGCTGGGCTGTTCCGAACTTTTCCATGGGACCCTGGGACTTTCGTTCAATTCCACCCCTGATCTTAAGCGACGGGCCGTCTTCGGCAACCCGGCAAGAAAAAGGGCGGCTCCGCGAAGCCGCCCCAATTCCACAATCAATTCAGGGCGATTACGCCGCCTTGCGCCGACGAAGCGCGGCGAGGCCGAGCAGGCCGGCGCCGAACAGCGCCGCGGTGGCGGGTTCCGGCACCGGCAGGGGATAGCGCGCGTCGCGGACAGCCTTGGTGATGTCGGGGTGATTGCCGAAGACGCCATCGACGCCCCAATCATGCACGGTTTCGTGCTGACCGAGATTGTCGGTCAGCGTATAGACGTGGACCAGCAGGCCCGCGTCATGCGCGCGGTCGACGCAGGCCTTGTTGGAAGCGCCCGCCGACCGGCTGATTCCGACGCCGTCCGCATAGGCCGCGATCGCCTCGGCCGCCGCCGCGGTCGCCGGACAGGAGGTCAGAAAGACCAGCGGCAGGTCGGTTTGCGTGTTCAGATATTGCACGATCGACTGATCGAATGACTGCAGAAAGAAAAATTGTTCAGGTGGCCGTCGAAAAAGTCGCCGTATTTCGCGTCTGTCAGCGCCGCGAGCATGGCATCGGCGATGGCCGTGTTGTAAGCGGCGTTGCCGCTGATCGTCTTCACTTCCGGATAGACACCGATTACCTGTCCGGTGGTGGTGTACAGCTCATAGACGTAGTCCAGCACCTCCTCGAAGGTCGGCACCTTGAAGGTCTCGGTGCCGTCGTAATAGGGACTCCCGGCTGGGGTCGCATAGCCGGAACTGCCGCGCGACTTGGCATCGAGGGCCTTCACCTCGGCCAGGGTCAGGGTATCGATATTGACCGAGCCGCCGGTGGTGGTGGCGTTCAGGTTGCGGTCGTGCCGGGCCACCAGCACGCCATCCGACGTCATGAAAAGGTCGGGCTCGATGAAGTCGGCGCCCATCTGCACCGCCAGCCGATAGGCCTCCATCGTGTGCTCGGGCAGGTAGCCGCTGGCGCCGCGATGCGCGATCACGATCGGGCGCTCCACCAGGGGCGCGGCCAGGGCTGAAAGGGGCGCCGCCAGCGTGCCGAGCAGGAACACGCCCGACAGCAGGGCCTTCATTCTCGATGTCATCCGAACTACTCCTTGGGACCTTGAAAAATGCACCCGCGAAGGCGGGCGTGGCCGCAAGGTCCCCTGGCTCGGTAACAGCGCCGTGATTTAATAATTAACGATTTATGAAGAAGGACGCGCGCCGCCGAGGCTCTCGGTCAGCCAGGCCTTCAGGGCCTCCATGTCGACCGGCTTGCCGATCCGCGGCACGCCTTCCATGGCCGATGGCAGGGAATGGGTGTCATAGCCCGTCGCCAGGATGACCGGCACGCCACGCTGGCGCAGCAGCGTCGCCAGCGGCCAGACATATTCGTCGGCCAGATTGACGTCGAGGACGGCGGCGTCGACCGGCTCGGCCAGCGCCGTTCGAATCGCCTCCTCCAGTCGCGCCGCCGGCCCCACCACGGTCAGACCGGCCTCCTCCAGCCCTTCGGCCAGTTCCTGCGCGACCAGCGCCAGGTCCTCGACGATGAGGACGCGCTTGCCCTTCAGGGCATCCCCGCCCCCCGGCCCGGCATGCGCCGGCTCGTCCGGGCGCGCGGCGCCCTTCGCCGGACCCGAAAGCAGTCCGGCAACGGGCAATGACAGCGTGACCCGCAATCCCTCGGGACGAAAGTCGAGCGCGGCGACACCCCGCAATTCGTGCACCATCGTCCGCTCGACCAGTTGCGAGCCGAAGCCGCGGCGTTCCGGCTCGGCGGTCGGCGGGCCGCCGGATTCAATCCAGACGATCTGCAGCTTCGACGGCTCGCCGGGCAGGATGCGCCAGTCGACCGCCACCTGGCCGAGCGGTGCCGACAGGGCGCCGTACTTCGCCGCGTTGGTGGCGAGTTCATGGAGGACGAGGCTCAGGCTCTGCGCGGCGCCCGGTTGCAGGACCAGGTCGGGCCCGCGCGCTTCCAGCCTCGCGCCGGCATAGGGCGCCAGGGCCTGGCGCACCAGGACCGCCAGCGCCACCCCCTTCCAGCGATGCTGAGACAGCAGGCCGTGCGTGCGCGCCAGCGCCGCCAGCCGCTCGCCGAACACCTTCGCCCCGTCGGGCGCGGCGAGCGAGCGGCGCGCCAGCGCCTGGACGATGGCGAGGATGTTCTTCACCCGGTGATCCAGTTCCGCCATCAGCAGCCGCTGGCGGTCCTCTGCCAGCTTGCGCGCGGTGATGTCCTGGATCACGCCGACCACCCGGTGCGGCCGGCCCTCGGCATCGTCGAGCGTATTGCCGTAGGAGGCGAGCCACTGCACCTCGCCGTCGGGGCGCAGCCAGCGGAACTCCACCCGGTAGGGCGCGCGGCGTGCCACATGCGCCTCGAAGGCCGCCAGCACCCGCTCGCGGTCGTCGGGATGCA
This sequence comes from bacterium, assembly GCA_022844005.1. Taxonomy (GTDB): domain Bacteria; phylum Pseudomonadota; class Alphaproteobacteria; order Ferrovibrionales; family Ferrovibrionaceae; genus Desertibaculum. Next base: position 28,296 of record JALHMN010000028.1, read on the forward strand.
TCCGCGCGTGCCGGTCGATCCGCGTCGCATCACCCCCTTCGACGGGAAGGCCCAGCATCTGCGTCATCCCGGCCGACCAGCGGGTGGCGCCGCCGCCGATATCGACCTCCCAGGTGCCGAGTTCCGCGCCGGCTATGGCCGCCTGCAGCATCTCCTCGCGCTCGCGGAATCGCTCCTCGATTTCCTTCTGCGCCGTGATGTCGAGATTGACCCCGTCCCAGACCACCGCCCCGTCTTCCCGCCGATGCGGCCGGGCGATGGAACGCACCCAGCGGCGGATGCCGTCGCCGCCGGTCATCCGCACCGTGAGGTCGGTCGGCTCCAGCGTCTCGGCCGACCGGCGCACCACCGCCGACCAGCGCTCCAGGTCCTCGGGCTGCAGATAGGCGGCAAACTGCGCCAGCGAGGTCATCGCCTTCGCCTCCTCGACCGAGGCGCCGAGCACCTTGCCTATCGAGTCGCTCATGTAGGGGTATTCGATGCGGCCGTCCGGATGCATCACCCGCCGGTAGATGATGCCGGGGAAATTGGCGGCCATGTCGCGGAAGCGCGCCTCGCTCTCGCTGAGCGCCGCCTCCGCCGTCCTGCGGTCGTGGATGTCGCGGAAGGTGACGACCGCGCCCCCGGCCGAAGGGTTGATGTCGAAGCTCATCCAGCGGCCGAAGACCGGCGAGAGCGCCTCGAGGGCGCTCGCCTTGCGCTCGCGCAGCGCCGCCAGCAGCGCCTCGTATTGGGGCGTGCCGACAACCCCGGGAAAGACCTGGTCGAGCGGGCGCCCGAGCATCCCGGCCCAGTCCTTGCCCCAGTACTCGATCGCCTTGGCCGAGGCCCAGCGCAGGCGCAACTGCGCGTCGACCGCATAGCAGGCGACACCGATGCCTTCGAGGATCTCGTCGAAGGGGCGAACCTCGTCTTCCGCGGCCTTGCCGCCGTCCGCCCCGGATGTAGATGCCCTGCCGCTCAAGACCAAGCCCCGCAAACCGGGGCCAGATTAGCAGCCGGCGGGCGCGAGAGGGTTAAACCTCCCGCGCGGTCGGATCGGTCAGCGGGCGGCGGTCGAGAGCGTCTGCGCCGGGGCGGAGACGGTGAGGCGGCGGAGCGCGGCGAACAGGCCGGCGAAGATCGCGTGCACGGCATTGGCGCGTTCGATCCGCGCCCGCTGCAGGGCGGCGTCGATGGCGGCCTGGGTGACGACGCGCGGCGCCTTGTCCTGACTGGTAAACGACATGTGAATTCTCCTCATTCCGGAAGCTCCGGATGCACGGAAGATGGCTTGCGCAGGCGATGAGTACAAAGGATGTTATCTCAGGGCATGATTGAGGAAAGCTCATGTATACGGAAGTCCTGCCGCTGAACGGCCTGCGTGCCTTCGAGGCCGCCGCCCGCCACCTGTCGCTGACCCGCGCGGCGGCCGAACTACATGTGTCGCCGAGCGCGCTCAGCCACCAGATCCGCGCCCTCGAGGCGCTGATCGGCGAGAAGCTGTTCGAGCGCAAGGTGCGCGCCATCGCCCTCACGCCGGCCGGCCGGCTGCTCTATCCCGGGCTGCAGGCGGGCTTCACCCAGATCCGCGACGCGGTGGCGGGCCTACGCCGGGGCGCGGCGGCGAGCCGCATCCTGGTCGTCTCCACGCCCCCCGGCCTGACGGCGAAATGGCTGGCGCCCCGGCTCTACCGCTTCTCGCAGGGCTGGCCCGAGATCGACGTGCGCATCTCCTCCACCCTCGCCAATGCCGATTTCGTCACCGACGGCGTCGACATGGCGATCCGCAACATGGCGCTCGGCCAGGCGGCCCCGCCGGGCCTGGTGGCCGAGGAACTGATCGCCTTCCACATGACGCCGGTCTGCAGCCCCGGCCTCCTCGCCCGCCTCGGCCCCTTCGAGGGACCGGAGGCGCTGGCCCGCGTGCCCCTGATCCACGACGAGACGCTGGTCGGCCGGGCGCTCGTCCCCGGCTGGGGCGAATGGCTGGCCGCCGCCGGCCTGCGCGGGGTGAATGTCGAGCGGGGCCTGCGCTTTTCCAGCGCCGACCACGCCCTCGACGCCGCCATCGAGGGGGCCGGCATGCTGCTCGCCTACGACATCCTGGCCCATGACGACCTGCGCACCGGCCGGCTGATCCGCCCTTTCGACCTGATGCTGCCGGTCGGCCGCGGCTTCCATCTGGTCTATCCGCAAGGCTCGGCCGCTCAGCCCAACCTGGTCGCCTTCCGCGCCTGGCTGATGGAGGAAATGGCGGCGATGCGGGCCGAACCGGCTTCCGTACCGGCGGCGGTCCAGGCTAGGGTGGCGCCAACGAAGTAGGAGGAAACGCGATGTCGCTCAGCGACAAGGCCGCCATCACCGGGGTCGGCGACACAGCCTATGGGCGCGGCTCGGGCAAGAGCGTCTGGCGCCTGCAGCTCGAATGTTCGCTCGCCGCGATCGCCGATGCCGGGCTGAAACCCGCCGATATCGACGGCATCATCACCTATTCGCTCTCCCCCGTGGTGGCCGAGGATTTCGTCACCAACTTCGCCATCCCGGACCTGCGCTTCTCCGCCATCACGCCGCTCGGCGGGGCGAGCTGCGTCGCCGCACTGCAGACCGCCGCCGCCGCCGTCGCCTCGGGCGTCTGCAACCACGTGCTGATCCCGATCGGCCGGAACGGCTACTCCGACGGCCGCGTCGCCGCCCGCGTGCAGGCGATGCCGCAGTTCCGCGTGGTGGGCGAGTTCGAAATGCCGCTCGGCGCCATCGCCCCGGCCCAGCTCTATGCGCCGATGGCCCGCCGGCACATGGAACTCTACGGCACCACCAGCCGGCAGCTGGCCGAGATCGCCGTCGTCATGCGCCATCACGCCGGCCTGAACGGCAACGCCACCATGACCGCGCCGATCAGCATCGAGGACCACCAGAACTCGCGCATGATCTCCGATCCGCTCCGCCTGCTTGACTGCAGCCTGGAGAGCGACGGCGGCGCGGCGGTGATCGTCTCGGCGGCAGACCGGGCGAAGGACATGAGGAAGCCCCGCGTCCTGATCTCGGGCATCGCCGAGGGGCATCCCGAATCGCCCTCCACCATCACCCAGCGGCCCGACCTCACCACCTTGGGCGTGGCCAAGGCGGCACCGCGCGCCTTCGGCATGGCGGGCGTGACGCCGAAGGACATCCAGGTGGCCGAAATCTACGACTGCTTCACCTACATCGTGCTCTGCCAGCTGGAAGACCTAGGCTTCTGCAAGAAGGGCGAGGGCGGCAGCTTCGTGGAAAACGGCGCGCTCGGCCTGCAGGGGCGCCTGCCCACCAACACCCATGGCGGGCTCCTGTCGCAGTCCCACGTCGTCGGCATGAACCACATCGTCGAACTGGCGCGCCAGCTCCGCGGCGAGGCGGGCGCCGCCCAGGTGAAGGGGGCCGAACTCGGCCTCTGCACCGGCTATGGCGATCTCGGCGACGGCGCCGTCGCCATCATGAGGAGGGGTTGATGGAAACCGAATACCTGAAGCCCGTTCCCTCGCCCACGCAGGACACGGCCCCCTATTGGAAGGGGCTGAACGAAGGCCGCCTCCTGATCCAGAAATGCGGTTCCTGCGGCAAGCTCCGCCACTATCCGCGCCCGCTCTGCGATGCCTGCCATTCCTTCGAGGTGGAGTGGGTGGAGGCCGCGGGCCACGGCACCGTGCACAGCTGGACGATCACCCACCACCCCTTCAACATCGGCTTCAAGCGCGAGCTGCCCCTGGCGCTCGTCACCGTCGACCTCGCCGAGGGCGTGCGCATGCAGGCGGCGCTGAAGGATTTCCCGCACGAGAAGATCCGCATCGGCCTGGCCGTCGCGATTCGTTTCCAGCGCGCCAAGGAGGATCTGACGCTTCCCTATTTCGTCGCCCTGGAGAAGAACCCATGAGCACGGTGGACATCGACGGCTTGAGGAAGCACATCGGCCGCACCAGGGTCGACCAGGACATCGCGACGGCGACGCAGGCGGCCGCGCTCTGCCTCGTCTTCGGCCGCCCGCAGGACGCGCCCGGCGCCAGCGACATCCTCCAGCCCGGCTGGCACTGGGCCTATTTCTGGGCCATGTCGCCGCGCGAGGGCCTCGGCCTCGACGGCCTGCCCACGGCCGACGCGGTGATGCCGCCGATGCCCTTCCCGCGCCGCATGTTCGCCGGCTCGAACCTCACCTTCCACCAGCCGATCCGCCTCGGCGAGAAGATCCGGCGCGAGACCGAGCTCTCCGACCTCACCCATCGCGCCGGCGCCTCGGGCGAATTGATCTTCGCCACCACCACCATGCGCATCTACGGCGAAGCGGGCCTAGCCATGGTGGACGAGCGCCATGGCGTCTTCCGCCAGGAGGTGCCGGCAGGCGCCAAGACCGTGCCGCCGAAGCGCGAGGCGCCGCCCGACGGCCTGCCCTGGAAGCGCGAGGTCAGCGTCGACGTGGTGACGCTGTTCCGCTACTCGGCCGTCACCTTCAACCCGCACCGCATCCACTACGACCGGCCCTATGCGACAGGAGTCGAAGGCTATCCCGGCCTCGTCGTGCACGGGCCGTTCTCGCAGCAATGCCTGATCGACTTCGCCCGCGACCACAACCCCGGGCGGGTGCTGCTGAGCTTCAACATGCGCGCCCGCGCGCCGCTCTTCGATACCGCGCCCTTCACCCTCGCCGGCCGGCCCGGGGCCGAGGGCGAATGCGAACTCTGGGCGCTGACGCCCGAGGGCACGATCGCGATGTCGGCGACGGCGCGTTTCGGCTGACGCCGCCGGCTCAGGCGATTGGCGCGCCCCGCCGGCGCAGCAGGCCGAAGCCCGTCAGCGCCAAGCCCAGCATCGCAAGGCTTGCGGGCTCGGGAATGTCGCTGCTCGTCCGATCGCCGCCGCCGTCCAATTGGGCCCGGAAGCCGGCGACCGAGCCGTTGTCCTGGACGACGAAATCGAGCGTGTTGATCCCGCTGACGAAGCCCGTCGCGATGCTGAAGGCATGCAGCGCGTTGAAGTAGCTGAACGATATTCCCGGCAGCTCGATGCCGGTGCTGACGCCGTTCAAGAGGATGTCGAGACCCGTGTCGTCGACGCCCCACAGCCCATCGATCTCCACGGTCGCGAGGTCGAATCCGGTTAGGTCGAAAGTGGTGCGGAACGTCCGCGCCGCATCGGTGGGACTCCCGTTGTGGCCACCGCGTGCATCCGGAAAATTTCGGCGCGTTAACCGCGATTGACGCCAACGTGCGATTGCGACGGCCGCGCGCTTCTGCATACTTAACAGAAGGTAACCTGCCGATTTTGCACAACCGCGGTCGTCCATGCCCACTGAAATCGAACCGAATGATCTGCGTTCCGCCGCGGCGCCCTTGCTTTCCACCACCGATCAGGCCCAGGCCAGCGAATTGACGCCAGGCGAGTGGGTCAACGCCAGCAGCGCCAACCTGGGATGGTTCGCGATCGACGTGACGCAGGCTGGAACCCTGTTTCTCCAGGCGCTTAGGGATTCGAACCTTTCGGCGGCGGAACCGACCGTGCAAATCCTCGATTCCGAGGGCCGGTTGCTCGACGCATTGACCCTGTTCATTCCCACGCTGATGACCCGGGAGGTGAATGTCGGTGTCGGAACGTATTACCTACGCGTCGACGGCGGCGACATCGGCACAATCGACTACGCGCTGAATGCATCCGTCAGCGGCGTCGCGGCGAGCGAGCCAAACGACACGGCCGGGACCGCGAGCGCCATAGAAGTCGGTCACGCTGTTGGTGGAAACATCGCGTCGACCGGCGACGTCGATTGGTACCGCGTCGAACTGGACGCAGACGCGCGCGTCATCGTGACCGGTTCGGGACAGCACTTCTCCACGCTCAATGTCCGCCTGGCCGATGCGTCGGGCAACCTGCTCTACAGCGCCATCGGCGACAACCTGATCCTGTTCGATTCCGGAATCGAGGTGCCGGGAACCTACTATGTCTCGGTTTCCGCTGGAGTAAACCACGAAGCGAGCCCCTACACCCTTCTCGTCACCGAAGCGCCGGAGGGTGACGTTCTCGAATTTGAACCGGCCAACAATACGCCCGCAGGCGCCAGCGAGTTTGTATTCGGCGAGGTGATGGCCGGTGCCGTTGGCTCGGCCAGCGACGTCGACTGGTATCACTTTCGACTGGACCAGGCATCGCAAGTCGCGTTCGGGGGATTCGCTCCGGCCACGCATCTCGAACTCTTCGACACGGACGGCGTGTCCTACGGCGTGATGGGTTTCAGTTCCAACACATTGACGGACCACGCCGACTTCGGCCGGCTGGAGGCCGGCGACTACCACGTCCGCGTCTCGCAGTCCGTGGGTGGAAGCCAAACCGGGACAAGCCAGCCCTATCGGATCACGGGAACGGTCGCGCCCAGCATCGGTCTGCCGAACAATTCGGCGTCGTCCGCCTCACCGGACGATGAACTGTTCGCAACGGCCTTTCATCTTCAGGCAGGCTCCAGCGGGGTGAACGCGCAGGGCGCTTGGGCGGACTACACGGGCGCCGGCGTACTCATCGCCTTTGTCGGCAGCTCCGGCATCGACTATCGCGACCGGGATCTGAATCGGAATTTTTCGGCGTCCGACAGCATTTCCCTCGAAACCGGCGCGCCTTGGACCGATCCAACCGGCTATCTGCGGGGCGCCAGCTCGCCTGCGACACAGGCGGCACTGAGCGCATCCGCGGAGCGGGATGGACAGGGCGCTGTCGGCGTTGCCTACAATGCCACGGTCGCAAGCCTGGTTCATGGGTGGGCAGGCGCGCTCGAAACCCTAGAGCCTGCTCTCGAATACGCGGTCGAGGCCGACATTCTGGTCGATTTCGCTCCCGTGATGAACTGGCAGCTCTCGGCCCGGTTCGATTCTTTGTCAGAGGAACTCGCGGGTGCGGGACGTGACGGGCTCGGGACCGTCGTCGTGCGAAGCGCCAGAACCTACGAGAACACCGGCTACAGCCTGTCCACTTCCGATCGCCATCGCGTCGTCGTCGCGGAAACCTATGAAGATGGCACGCGGGGGCCGAACCCGCCTTCCTACGGAACGAGCATTCTCGTCTCCGCCCCCGCCCCCTCTCCGCTGCATCTCACGCGCGGCAGCGCCGCCGATGGTGCGACCGGCGTAGCCGCGGGTGTCGTCGCACTGATGCTCGAGGCAAATCCCGCCCTCGGATGGCGCGACGTACAGGAAATACTCGCCGGCACCGCTCGCCTGACCGACGTATCGAATGAAGGCTGGAGCAGCAACGCCGCCAACGACTGGAATGGAGGCGGGCGGCACTTCAACTGGGAATACGGCTACGGGCTGATCGATGCCCGCGCGGCGGTGCGGCTCGCAGAGTCCTGGACGCAGCAGTCGGTCAGCGCCAATCAGGTGATGGTGCAGGCCTCCGCCTCTCCCTTCGCCGCCATTCCTGACAACGACCTGAACGGCGTTCACTCGTCGGTGACGCTGTCGGCGATGAGTGTCGAATGGGTCGAGATCGAAGTGAGCCTGCCGCACACCTACATGGCGGATTTGGCGATCCTTCTCACAAGCGCGGAAGGCACGGTATCGCTTCCCTATCTGTCGGTGTCCGAACACGTCATGGCAGTACCGAACGGCACGGCGTCGTTCCGGTTGACGATGGCTGATTTTTGGGGCGAGCAAGCGAGCGGCGTATGGACCCTCAGCGTGCTTGATCTGCTGCCGGAAGATGTCGGCAGCTTGAACAGCTGGACGATCCGCGCCTATGGCAGCGCGGTCTCGGCGGACGACACCTATGTCTATACCGACGAGTTCGGCTCGCTGACCCACAATCTCGCGGCGCGCCAGTCGCTGAACGACACGAATGGCGGCCACGACGTGGTGAACCTGGCCGCCCTGTCGGCGGGGGCGCGGATCGACCTCGCCGGCGGGTCGAGCCAGATCGCCGGGCGGTCGCTGACGATCGCCGCCGGGGTGATCGAGGATGCCTATGGCGGCGACGGCGGCGACGTGCTGATCGGCAACGGCCTCGCCAACAAGCTGCAGGGCGCGCGCGGCGACGACATGCTGTTCGGCGGCGCGGGCGACGACACGCTGCTGGGCGGGGCCGGCAACGACTGGCTGGACGGCGGCGCCGGCAACGACCTGATCGACGGCGGCGAGGGCTTCGATACCGTCAGCTTCCGCAGCATCGGCGGGTCGATCGCGGTGCGCCAGTTGGGCGGCGGGGTCTCCGAGGTCACCCTCGCCGACAGCAGTGTGGTGCAGGTGCTGAACGTGGAGGTTTTCGACGCGGCGGGCGGGGCCTCGACCACCGGCTCGGCGGGCGACGACCAGTTCACCGGCGGCGAGGGCGACGACGTGATCGCGCTGGGGGCGGGCAACGACTACCTGGCGGGCAGCGGCGGCAATGACAGCCTCTCGGGCGGCGAGGGCCAGGACTGGCTCTGGGGCGGGTCGGGCAACGACACGCTGGACGGCGGGGCGGAGAAGGACAACCTGAACGGGGAAGCGGGCGACGACCTGATCCGGGGCGGGGACGGCAACGACCGGATCACCGGCCAGGCGGGGAACGACACCATCCATGCGGGCGAGGGCAACGACTGGGTGGGGGTGTGGAACGACTGGGGCGAGCAGCCGGAG
>JALHMN010000029.1 GCA_022844005.1 bacterium
ACGAATACCGGACCAAGTGGGCGCTTCCGCCGGATTATCCGATGGTGGCGCCGAAATACGCCGAGCAGCGGTCGTCCATCGCCCGGCGGACCGGCCTCGGGCGCCGCCCGCGCGCCGACGAGTGATTTCCGGCCGGGCCGCCGGCGCGTTCCCGCGCGCCCGGCCCGGCGGTCTTCCCGAGCTTAGGCCAACGGCCGCCCGCCGCTCGACCTTGCGCGGCTTTCCCGCTATTGGTCCGGCGTGTCGCGTTTCCGGACCTCCGCATGACCCGCATTCCCCTGCCGGCCTCGATCGAGGATACGCTCGCGCTGCTGGGCGGCGCCGACTACGTGGCGGACCGCTCGGTCGCCACCGTCGTCTTCCTCGCCTTGAAGATGGGCCGGCCGCTTTTCCTCGAGGGCGAGGCGGGTGTCGGCAAGACCGAGATCGCCAAGGTGCTGGCGCAGACACTGGGCCGCCCGCTGGTCCGCCTGCAGTGCTACGAAGGGCTGGACGTCGCTTCCGCCGTATACGAGTGGAACTACGCCCGCCAGATGATCGAGATCCGGCTGGCCGAAGCGGAGGGCATCAAGGATCGCGAGCGCCTGGGGGAGGACATCTTCTCCGCCCGCTTCATGATCGAGCGCCCGCTGCTGCAGGCCCTGCGGAGCGGGCCGGAAGGCGCCCCGGTCCTGCTCATCGACGAGCTGGATCGCACCGACGAACCTTTCGAGGCCTATCTTCTGGAGGTGCTGTCGGACTTCCAGATCACCATCCCCGAGATCGGCACGGTGAAGGCGGCGGAACCGCCGATCGTCATCGTCACGTCCAACCGCACGCGCGAGATCCACGACGCCTTGAAGCGCCGCTGCCTCTATCACTGGGTCGGCTATCCCGATGCCGCGCGCGAACTCGAGATCCTGCGCCGCAAGGTACCGGGGGCGGATCAGCGCCTGGCGCGTGAAATCGTCGCCTTCGTGCAGGAACTGCGCAACGTGGACCTGTTCAAGCTGCCCGGCATCGCCGAGACCATCGACTGGACCCAGGCACTGATCCACCTCGACACGCTGGCGCTGGACCCGGAGAAGGTGAACAACACGCTCGGCGTGCTGTTGAAATACCAGGACGACATCGCCCGCATGCAGGGCTCGGAAGCCGCCGCCATCCTGCGCAGGGTGCAGGAGGAACTGGCCGCGGCGCCGGCGTGAACGCGCCCGCGGCCGAGCCGGAAAGCCCTGCCGGCAGAGGTCGTTTCGCCGAGAACATCATGCATTTCGCCCGCGTGCTGCGCACCGCGGGGCTTCCCATCGGTCCGGGCAAGGTGATCGACGCCATCCGCGCGGTGGAACAGCCCGGCGTGATACGCCGGCGCGACGACTTCTACTGGACACTGCATTCGGTCTTCGTCAACCGGCGCGACCAGCGCGACCTCTTCGACCAGGCCTTCCACATCTTCTGGCGGAACCCGAAGATCCTGGAAAAGATGATCGGGATGATGCTGCCCGAGACGTCCGTCCCCGAGGAGGCGGATGCGGAGCAGCAGAAGAAGGAAGCCAACCGGCGCGTCACCGATGCCCTGCTGCCGAAGCAGGGCGAGGGGCCGGAGGACGAGAAGGCGCCGGAGGAACTCGAGTTCGACGCCGCCTTCACCTTCTCGGCCCGCGAAGTGCTGCAGACGATGGACTTCGAGAGCATGTCGGCCGCCGAGGAAGCGGCGGCGAAGCAGGCGATCGCCCGCATGCGCCTGCCGATCACGGAAGTGCCGACGCGGCGTTTCCGCCCGGATTCGCATGGGCATCGCGTCGACATGCGGGCGACGCTGCGCGCCTCGCTGCGAACGCCGGGCTCGATCACGCTCAGGCGGCGGACCCGGGTGAGGCGGCACCCGCCGCTGGTGGTGCTGTGCGACATCTCCGGCTCGATGAGCAAGTATTCGCGCCTCTTCCTGCACCTGATGCACGCGATCACCAACGACCGCGACCGGGTGCACACCTTCCTGTTCGGCACCCGCCTCACCAACGTCACGCGACACCTGCGGCAGAAGGATGTCGACGTGGCGCTGTCGAAGGTGGCGGAAGCGGTCGAGGACTGGTCGGGCGGCACGCGCATCGGCATCACCATCGAGGAGTTCAACCGCTTCTGGTCGCGCCGGGTGCTGGGCCAGGGGGCGCTGGTGCTCTTGATCACCGATGGTCTGGACCGCGACGCCGGCGAGGGGCTGGACGAGGAGATGGAGCGGCTGCACAAGTCCTGCCGCCGCCTCATCTGGCTGAACCCGCTGCTGCGCTGGGAGGGATTCCAGCCGCGCGCGCTCGGCATCCGGGCGATCCTGCCGCATGTTGACGAATTCCGGCCCGTGCACAATCTGGAAAGCCTGGGCGCGCTCGTCGAGGTGTTGTCGAAGCCGGCACCCAGGCGGGGCGAGGCGAAGGCTTCAATCACGGGCCCGCGCGTAGTATCTTCCTGACTATATCGGTCGGCGGCCGAAAATCCGGCGGACCAAGGAGGAATGGCATGACGGCGATGCACGAAGACATTCTGGGCCAGGTGGCGAACTGGCGGCAGGCCGGCAAGACCTGTGCCGTCGCCACCGTGGTGGAAACCTGGGGATCGGCGCCGCGGCCGGCCGGCAGCCAGCTCGGCGTCGACGAGGCCGGCAACATGGTGGGTTCGGTCTCCGGCGGCTGTGTCGAGGGCGCCGTGGTGCAGGAGGCGATGGAGGCCATGCAGGACGGCAAGCCGCGACTGCTCGAGTTCGGCGTCAGCGATTCCGAGGCCTGGGCGGTGGGGCTCGCCTGCGGCGGCAAGATCCGCATCTTCGTCGAGAAGGTGGGGTGAGTTGAATTTCCTTCTCCCTGGGGGAGAAGGTGCCCGGAGGGCGGATGAGGGGCGCCCTCTCTGTACGATTCACCGGAAGCGGTGCCCCTCACCCGACGGCTTCGCCGCCACCCTCTCCCCAAGGGAGAGGGGATAGAACCAGGGTCACAGCATGGACCAGTCGATCCTCGATCAGTTGAACGCCGACCGCGCCGCCAAGGTGCCGGTGGCGCTGGCGACCAACCTCACCACGGGCGCGCAGGGCCTGCTGTACCTGACCGGCAAGAAGGGGGCGAAGGACTGGCCGCATGCGGTTGCCGAACGTGCCCGCGCGGTGCTGCTTTCCGAGAAGGCCGAGACGGTGGAGACGCCGGACGGCCCGGTCTTCCTCAATCCCTTCAACCCGCCGCTCCGCCTGATCGCCGTGGGCGCGGTCCACATCACCCAGGCTCTGGCGCCGATGGCGTCGCTCGCCGGCTATGCGGTGACGGTGATCGATCCGCGCCGCGCCTTCGGCAGCGAGGCGCGGTTCCCCGACATCGAGATGTCGAACGCCTGGCCGGACGAAGGCATGGCGGCGTTGAAGCCCGACCTGCGGACCGCCGTCGTCACCTTGACGCACGACCCGAAGCTGGACGATCCGGCGCTGGTCGCCGCGCTCAGGTCGGATGCCTTCTACATCGGTTCGCTGGGTTCGAAGAAGACGCATGCCTCGCGCCTGGAGCGCCTTCGGCAAGCCGGTTTCTCCGACAACGCACTGGCCCGCATCCATGGGCCCGTCGGGCTCGCGATCGGCGCCAAGTCGCCCTCGGAGATCGCGATCTCGATCCTGGCGCAGGTGACCCAGGCGCTCCGCCAGCAGCCGGTCTGAGCCGATGTTCTTCGGGACCATGCCGCTGGCCGAAGCGGAGGGGGCCTTTCTCGCGCATTCCGTCTCGCTCGGCGGGAAGCGTTTCAGGAAGGGCCACCGGCTTTCGGGAGACGACCTGGCGCTGTTCCGCGATGCGGGGCGCGCCGCGGTGATCGCCGCACGCTACGAGCCGGGCGACGTGGCGGAGGACGACGCGGCACGCCGGGTGGCGGAGGCGGCGACAGGCGAGGGCGTGCGCCGGCAGGAGCCCTTCACCGGACGCTGCAATCTCTACGCCGCGGTGCATGGCCTGGCATTGATCGACGGCGCCAGGGTCGAGCGTCTGAACGGGGTCGACGAGGCGGTGACGATCGCGACGGTCGCGCCCTTCGAGGTGGTCGAGCCCGAGCAGATGCTGGCGACCGTGAAGATCATTCCCTTCGCCGCGCCGGAAGCCGCCGTGCGGAAGGCAGAGGCGATCGCCGCCGAAGCCCGCCCGCTGGTTCGCGTCGCGGCGTTCCGCAGGAAGCAGGTCGGGCTGGTGATGACCCGCCTGGCCGAGACCAAGGCCTCCATCCTGCAGAAGACCATCGAGGTGGTGCGCAACCGGGTCGAGGCGCTGGGCAGCGCGATTTCGGCCGCCGAAACCTGCGCGCACGAGGCCTCGGCGGTGGCCACGGCGGTGCGCAAGGTGGCGGAGACCGGCGCCGACCCGATCCTGGTCTTCGGCGCTTCGGCCACCGTCGACCGCCGCGACGAGGTTCCGGCCGGCATCGTCGCGGCGGGCGGCGAGTTGCTGCATTTCGGCATGCCGGTCGATCCCGGCAACCTGCTGCTGCTGGCGCGGCTCGACGGCAAGCCGGTGATCGGGCTGCCGGGCTGCGCCCGGTCGCCGAAATTGAACGGCTTCGACTGGGTGCTGCAGCGCCTCCTCGCCGACGTGCCGGTGAGCGGGACCGACATCGCCCGCATGGGCGCCGGCGGCCTGTTGAAGGAGATCGTCTCACGCCCGCAGCCGCGCGAAGGCGGAGACAGCGCGCCCGCCATGCCGCGGGCGCCGCGCGTGGCGGCGCTCGTGCTGGCGGCGGGGCGGTCGAGCCGCATGGGATCGAACAAGCTGATGGAACCGGTGGGACAGAAACCGATGCTGCTGCACACGGTGGATGCGGCGCTCGCCTCGGCGGCGCGTCCGGTGATCGTCGTCGCCGGACATGAAGGCGAGCGCGTGCGCGCTGTGCTTGCCGGACGGACCGTCGGCATCGTCGACAATCCGGACCATGCGGAGGGGATCGCCAGTTCGCTGCGCGCCGGCCTCGCCGCGCTGCCGCCCGGCATCGACGGCGTGATCGTCTGCCTCGGCGACATGCCGACGGTGAAACCCGAACAGCTCGACCGCCTGATCGCCGCCTTCAATCCGGTGGAAGGGCGCGGCATCTGCGTGCCGGTGGTGGAGGGCAAGCGTGGCAACCCGGTGCTGTTCGGCGCCGCCTTCTTCCCCGAGATGCGCGGTGCCAAGGGCGATGTCGGCGCCCGCCCGCTGCTCGCCGAGCATGCGGACGCGGTCTGCGACGTGGCCATGGAGGACGGCGCCGTGCTGGAGGATTTCGATACGCCGGCGGCGCTGGCGGAGCTGAGGTCGAGATGATGGCACGCGGTTTCGATCACGCGCTGATTCGGGCGCAGTTCCCGATCCTGGAGCCGGGCGTGCATGGGCGCCACCTGCATTATCTGGACAACGGCGCCACCGCGCAGATGCCGAAGGCGGTGCTGGATGCGATCGTCCGGCACGAGACGCGCCACCGCGCCAATGTGAAGCGAAGCGTCCACTTCCTGGCCGAGGCGGCGACCGAGGCCTATGACGACGCCCGCGAGAGTATGAAGGCCTATGTCAATGCCGCTTCGGAGGAGGAGATCGTCTTCACCTCCGGCTGCACCGGGGCGATCAACCTGGTCGCCTATTCCTTCGGATCGCTGCTCGAGGCGGGCGACGAGGTGGTGATCTCGGCGCTGGAGCACCATAGCAACATCGTGCCCTGGCACATGCTGGCGAAGCGCGCCGGTGTCGTAGTGAAGGCGATACCGGTAACGCCCGAAGGGCGGCTCGACCTCGATGCGCTGCCGAAGGTGATCGGGCCGCGATGCAGGCTGGTCGCGGTCACCCATGTCTCCAACGTCACCGGCGCGGAAACCGACGTGGCCGCCATCGTCGCCGCGGCGAAGGCGGTCGGCGCCAGGGTGCTGCTGGACGGCGCGCAGCGCGCCCCGCACGGGCCGATCGACGTGAAGGCGCTGGGCGTCGATTTCTACGCCTTCTCCAGCCACAAGATGTTCGGTCCCAACGGCGTCGGCGTGCTGTGGGGGAAGAGCGAATTGCTGGCGCGGATGCCGCCCTTCCTCGGTGGCGGCGAGATGATCGCCCGCGTCACGCTGGAGGAGACGACCTTCGCCGAGCCGCCGCGCCGCTTCGAGGCGGGGACACCGCCGATCGCCCAGGCCGTCGGCATGGCGGCGGCGGCGCGCTGGATCAGCGGCATCGACCAGGAGGCGGCGCATGCGCATCTGCAGTCGCTGACCGGCCGGATGCTGGAGGGACTCGAAGGCATGGGCGGGGGAAGGGTGCGCGTGGTGGGCCCGCTCGGCCTGCAGAACCGCTATCCCGTGGTCTCTTTCATCGTCGAGGGCGGGCATCCGCATGACATCTGCCAGTTGCTGGACGAGGAGGGCGTGGCGCTCCGCGGCGGGCATCACTGCGCCCAGCCGCTGATGAACGCCTTCGGCGTGACTGGGACGACGCGCGCCTCGCTCGCCCTCTACAACGACGCCGACGATGTCGACGCCCTCATCACCGGCCTCGGCCGCGCCCTGAAGAAGCTGCATCTATGAGCGATCTGTATCAGTCCGACCTGCTACGCCTCGCTGCTTCCGCCGATGGCGCGGGGCGGCTGGAGCCGCCGCGCGCCAGCGTTACCCTCGACAATCCGCTCTGCGGCGATCGGGTGACGATGGACGTGCGCCTGGAGGGCGGGCGGATCACGGCGCTGGCGCATGAGACGAAGGCCTGCGTGGTCTGCCAAGCGGCCGCCGCGGTGATCGGGCGGCATGCCGAAGGACTGGACAAGGACGGCCTCGCCGCTGCCCGCGCCGCCGCCGAGGCGGTGTTGAAGGGCGGGGAACCGCCCGCGGGCGCCTGGGCCGAACTCGCCCTGTTCAAGCCGGTGGCGAAGGTGAAGAGCCGGCATGCCTGCCTGCGCCTGCCCTTCCGCAGCCTGGAAGCGGCGCTGGCCGCCGATCAGGGTTAGAGAGAGCGACGGAATTCGTCTTCGAGCGCGCGCGCGCGTTGCATAAGCTCCGGCGTCATGCCGGGTTCGATCGCCTTGATGGCGTTGCGCGCCAGCGGCGCCACATGGGCGTCGTTCTTCTCCAGGGCCAGCGAGAACCAGGCATGCGCGGCGGCGATGTCGGGCTTCGGATCGCCCATGCGCAGCACGCCCAGATTGTAGAAAGCGTCGGCGAGGCCCCGGCGGGCGGCCGCGCGATACCAGACCTCGCCGGCCTGGCGGCCGCCCTCGATCCCGTCGCTCTTGGCCAAAAGCGTGCCGAGATTGTTGGCGGCGCGGGCATGGCCCGCGATGGCGGCGCTGCGATAGAGATTTCCCGCCTCCTCGAGATCGCGTGGACCGCCGCGGCCTTCCTCCAGCATCAGCGCGAGGTTGAACTCGGCGGAGCCCCTGGCGCCGGCCGTGATCGCCTGGTCGTAGAGGCGTCTTGCCTGTTCGGGATCGGCGACAATGCCTTCGCCGCGCTCCAGCATCTGGGCGAGGCGGACTTGCGCGTCGCGGTGGCCCTGGCCGGCCGCCCGGCCATACCATTCCGCCGCCCGGGCGCGTTCCTCCGGCAGCGTGTCGAGGTGGTGCGCATACCAGTATTGCGCAGCGGCGCTGCCGCCCTCGGCAGCGGCGCGGAGCGCCTCGGGATCGGGCGCCGCGGGGCTTGCCGCCGGACCGGGCGGGGACTGCGCGCCAGCGGCCCTAAAGGCCGGCACGGCAAGGACAAGGCCGACGAGCAGCGCCGCGATGCAGCGCTTCGGGTCCGGCATCGATGCCGTGTTCGGCGAGACTGTCATTCCCCTCGTCCCGGGCGCGGCCCTGGAAGGGCGCTAGAGAAAGGCGGGCATGGCGGCATGTCAAGGCGGACAACGGCGGCCTCGCCCGCTATGTTCCGCGCCGTGAGCCAACCGCCCCATTTCCGCGAGATCAACGCGCTGGTCGAGACGATCGGCAAGGCGACAGGCCTGCCCGCCTCCGACATCATCGCCGCCTTCGAGGCGGGTACCGCCGGCATCGATTTCATCGTCGACGAGGACGGCAAGCGGATGATCGCGGTGCGCATCGGCGACAAGACGGCGCTGATCGGCGCCCCGGCCGAACAGCCGTGAGCCCTTCCGCCCGCAAGCTTCTGGGCCTCGTCGTCCTGCTGGCCGGTCTCGGGGTCTACGCCCTGCTCGCCATGCGGCTGGCGGTCGCCGTGCTGCCCGAAAACCTGATCGTACAGACCCTGTTCTATCTCGTCGCGGGTACGGCCTGGGTTCTGCCGGCCCGGCCGCTGGTCCGTTGGATGCAATCCGGAGATGCAAAGTCATGACTAGACGCGTGCTGATGGCGCAGGTGATGCACGAGACCAATACCTTCTCGCAGCTGCCGACCGACCTGGACGCCTTCCGCGCCCGCTACCTGCATCTGGGCGACGATGTGGTGAAGGCCTTCCGCGGCACCAAATCCGAGACGGCGGCCTTTCTCGACGCGGCGGAGGAGAAGGGGTGGACCGCGATCCACCCGCTGGCCGCCGCGGCGACGCCCTCGGGCATCGTGACGAAGGAAGCCTGGACGTTCCTGGCCGGGGAAGTGGTCAAGGCGGCGACACCTCGGCCCGACGGCATCCTGCTGGCGCTGCACGGGGCGATGGTGACCGAGACGGCGGACGACGCCGAGGGCGACCTGCTGGCCCGGCTCCGCGCCGTGGTCGGGCCCGACGTGCCGATCATGGTGACCCTCGACCTGCATGCGAACATCACCGACCGGATGGCCGAGCTGGCCAGCGCGCTGATCCCCTATCGCACCTATCCGCATGTCGACCAGTACGAGCGCGGCCGGCAGGCAGCCGATCTGCTGGACCGGGCGATGAAGGGCGAGATCCGGCCGGTGACGGTGGTGGCGCGCCGCCCGACCATCGACGGCATGGATCACGGCCGCACCACCAGCCCCGGGCCGATGCGCGACCTGCTGGAGAAGGCGGCGCAGTTCGAGCGCGAGCACGGCATCCTGGTGGTGGGGCTGAACGCGGGTTTCGGCTGGGCCGATATCGCCGAAGCCGGCCCTTCGGTGACGGTGACCGGCAGCGGCGGATCGAACCGGCTGAAGCAGATCGCCGAGGAGTTGATGGACGAGGTGTGGGAGCGCCGGGCCGAGAGCACCGCGCATTTCCTCAGCGTCGAAGAGGCGATGGCCCGGGTGAAGGGGGAACCCGCCGCCGACAAGCCCTGGGTGCTGGCCGATGTCACCGACAATCCGGGCGGCGGCGCCTATGGCGATGCGACGCGCCTGCTGGCGGGGATGATCGAGGCGGATCTGCAGAACGCCGCCTTCTGCCCGATCACCGACCCCGAGGCGGTGGCCGCCTGCCGGGCGGCGGGACCGGGGGCCACGGTCACGCTTCCCATCGGCGGCAAGGTCGATCCCGCCTTCGGCGCGCCGATCACGGTCACCGGCAGCGTGCAGTATCTCGGCAATGGCGACTTCACCTTCGACGGGCCGATGTGGGCCGGATTGAAGAACTCCATGGGCGACGTGGCCGTGCTGGCGGTGGGCGGTATCGAGATCGTGCTTGCGAGCAACCGTTTCCAGGTGACCGATCATCAGCACTTCCTGTCGGTCGGCATCGATCCCAGGGCGAAGGCGGTGATCGGCCTCAAATCCTCGCAGCATTTCCGCGCCGCCTACCAGCCGATCGCGCGCGAGGTGCTGACGGTGAACAGCGGGGCGCTGACCAACCCGGACTACACGCTGTTCACCTACAGGAAGCTGCGGCGGCCGATCTGGCCGCTCGACGGCATCGCCTGAGGCGAAGTCCGGGCTATAGTCCTGCTCTCGCGGATGGTGTCGTGGGAGCGGGTCGATGGCGGTGCGCGTCTGGACGGGTTTGCTTTTCCTCTGCCAGCTACTGGTTCTGATCCCATTGACCGCGGCGGCAAACTGCCTGCCGGTCGCGCAACGGGGGCACGGCATCGTCCCGGCCGCCTTGCGGCTCGCCGCGCTGGAGAAGGGCAGCATCGGGCTCACCTTCCTCGGCCATGCGAGCTGGCTGATCGAGACACCGGGAGGCGTCAGCGCCGTCACCGACTACAACGGCTGGATCCGTCCGGCCCGGCTCCCCGACATCGTCACCATGAACCGGGCCCATAGCACCCATTACACCGACACACCCGAGCCCGAGATCAAGCATGTCCTGCGCGGCTGGGCGAATGACGGCGGCATGGCGCAGCATTTCCTGAAGTACGGCGACATGCGCGTGCGCAACGTGCCGACCAATATCCGCTCCGGCGGTGGGACGAACCGGAACGGCAATTCCATCTTCGTCTTCGAGGCCGGCGATCTCTGCGTCGCCCATCTCGGCCATCTGCATCACACGCTGACCGAGACGCATCTGACCGAACTCGGCCAGATCGACGTGGTCCTGGCGCCGGTCGACGGCGGCTATACCCTCGATCACGAGGGGGTCGTCGAGGTGCTGCGGCAGATCAAGGCACCGCTGGTGCTGCCGATGCATTATTTCACGTCCGACACACTGGCGCGCTTCCTCACGACGGCGGTGCCGCACTACGCGGTCGAGCACCACCCGAGCGCCAGTCTCACGCTGTCGCGGGCCGATCTGCCGAAAACACCGACAGTCCGCGTGCTGCCGGGGCGCTAATGCGCCGCGGCGCGGACGCCATCGTCGCCGCCGCCGAGGCGGGCGGCAACGGCTTCGAGTCGGGCACGGTCGCGGATGTAGAGGCTCTTTTCCTTGCGCTTCACGATGCCGCTCGACTGCAACTGGCTGATCACGCGCGCCACGGTCTCCCGCGTGGTCGAGGCGAGGCCGGCGATCTGGCTCTGCGTCGGCAGCGGGTAGATGACCCAGGAATTCGCATTGAGCGGATCGGGCTTGGCCATCTTGAGCAGTTCGAGATGGACCCGTTGGACCGCGCCCAGGGTGGACAGGTCCATGATCCGTTCGTTGGAGTTGCGCACGATCCGGGCCAGGCGCAGCAGCACCTTGTTCATGATCCGCGGATTGGCCAAAAGCATTTCGGAGAAGACCTCCGGCGCCAGGAGCGCGACCAGACAGCGTTCGCCGGCGACGATCGAGGCCGAACGCGGCTCGCCGTCGATGGCTGAAAGTTCGCCGAAGAACCCGCCCGCCGGCACGGCGGCATAGGCGACTTCACGACCCGTGAGCGAAAAGTTGACGACCTGAACCCGTCCCTGGACGACAAAGAAAACGTCTCGGCTTCCGCTGTTGCGATCGAGGATCTGTTCCCCGGCCGCGAACCGCCGCCAAACACAACGTTGTTCAAGCCGACGGATCTCGTCCGTATCGAGATCCTTCAGCAGTTCGATGCCATCCAGCCGTCCTTCCGGCTGCGCAACCATGATGTCGGCCCCCAACACCTTGATTTCTCAAGACGATATCACACAACTTTCGCTTCTAGGCTAGTCTGTTGTGATGATGGTCGCTTTGGTGATCCTTCACCATAGACTAGCATCACCGCGATTCGCGTCCCAAGGGAAGGGTTTTCGGGTGTCGATCGGCGATTGGCTCATCCTCGTTGCGCTGGCCGCCATGCTCTGGCGGCTCGGCGATCTGGTTGGCGTCGCTCGCCGTGTGCGTGAAAGCCTGCATGCCTCGGGTCTCGGGGATACGCAGGTGCTGGGCGGCAAGATCGACCAAGTTGGAGTGGCGGTCATCGACCTCAACCGCGATGTCGCCAACCTGCACCGGGAGGTGGCGGCGCTGAACCGTTCGCTGACCCAATTGTCGGCCGAATTGAAGCGCAACGCCACGCCGGCCGCGCCGATGGATGCGGAAACGGCGGCGGCATTGCGGGAACTCGCCTCGCTCGCGAAGGATTCGGAAAAGCAGGACGAAGCGAAACCGTGAGGGTTCGGGGGGCGCGAGCCTGAATCCGGGCTCAGTGCAGCAAGCTGCCGACCGTGCTGAGCAGATCCCGGGCCGAGATCGGCTTGGGGCAATAGGCCGCACAGCCCCATTGCCGCAACTGGGCGATGTCGCCATGCGGGGAAAACGCCGAGACGACCACGACCGGGATGCCGCAGAGCGAATCGTCCTGCTTCAGCCATTTGGCAATCTCGACGCCGGAGATTTCGGGCAGCTGCAGGTCCAGGAGAATCAGGTCGGGATGGTGCTCGCGGGCGAGAGCCATGCCTTCGGGTCCGGTCCGGCTGGTCAGCGTGCGGTAGCCGTGCGCGTCGAGCAGGTCCGAAAACAGTTTAAGATTCAGGACGTTGTCTTCGACGATCAAGATGGTTCGGGAACGCCCGCTCATCGCGCCCTAGCTCCCTGTCCTTTTCGGTATGAGGCATCCATACCCCCGAAGTCGGCGGATGGCCGTGACGGCGGTCACGCCGGAGGACGAGAATCCCGGCATGCCATGCCCTCTGCGGCATGGACGTGGCCGCCTCGAGGACATACGATGGAAGCCATGATCGCAAGAATTGGCGGCGTCCGCGCGGGTGTCGGTGTTGCATTCCTTGCTGCCCTACTGGCAGCAGGCGGCGCGATCGCGCAGGTACAGCTATCGCCGGCGCCGCAAAGCGGCGTCCAGACCCAGGATGTGGCGCCCCAGAAGCCGCCTGTAAGCCCTTTTCTGGGATCGAACCCGCCCTCGGTGCAGTCTCAGGGTGGGAAGTCCTATTACCAGTCGAAGCAGGCCAATCCGGCGCCGCCGGTGCGCTGCGATGCCTTCAATCGCATCGGCCAGGGCTTCGACGAATGCCGCTCCCGCCAGATGAATCAGGCCTGGCAGGCGCAGCAACAGCAGCAGTCGGGCACGCTGCCCAATCCGCGGATGCAGGGCGTCGACCCCTTGGCCAAGACGCGCCCCTATCGCTGACCGGTCCGCGCGGCCGATGCAACGCAGTGCCCGGCGCATCCTGACGACCCATGTCGGCAGCCTGCCACGCAACGAGCGTCTTTCGAGCCTGCTGATCGCCGAGGAACGCGGAGAACCGATCGACAAGGACATGATGGCCCGCGAAGTGCGCGCGGCCGTGTCCGATGTGGTCGGCCGGCAGATCGCGTCCGGTATCGATGTCGTCAACGACGGGGAGCAGCCCCGGGTCGGCTTCCAGACCTATGTGCCACAGCGCATGCGGGGGTTCGGCGGGTCGTCGAAGCGCCCGCGGCCGCTCGACTACATGGACTTTCCGGAGTTCGCGAAGAGCGCCGGCCGGCGGTTCCCGCATCGCTCCAAGGTCGGCGATGCGCCCATGGCGGTATCGGCCGTGTCCTACGACGACCTCGGCCCGGCGACGGCGGAATGCGATGCCTTCGCCGAAGCGATCGAACCCTTCCACGGACGGTTCGCCGAAACCTTCATGACGGCGGCCTCGCCCGGCATCGTCGCGACCACGATGACGAACGCCTGGTACGACAGCCACGAGGCCTATGTGTTCGCGCTGGCCCGCGAGCTGCGCCGCGAGTACGAGCTGATCGCCGGTCGCGGCCACCTGCTGCAGATCGACGCCCCGGACCTGGCGATGGAGCGCACGATGGCGTTCCAGGACCGGCCGCTCTCGGAATTCCTGGCGATCATCGAGATGCATGTCGCCGCGCTGAACGAGGCGCTGCGCGGCATACCGAAAGAGCGGGTTCGGCTGCATTGCTGCTGGGGCAACTGGGAGGGGCCGCATACCCATGACGTGCCCCTCGGCGACGTGCTGCCGGTCATCGCGAAGGCGAGCGTCGGCGCGCTCAGTTTGGAATTCGCCAATCCCCGCCACCAGCATGAATACGAGGTGCTCGGCCGGCTGGGCCTGCCCGGCGACATGCTGCTGATCCCCGGGGTGATCGATTCGACGACCAACTACGTCGAGCATCCCGAAGTGGTGGCGAAACGGATCGCCGAGGCGGTCGCCGCCGTCGGGGACCGCGAGCGCGTGATTGCCGGCGCGGATTGCGGCTTCGGGACCTTCACCGGCTATGAGTTCGTGGCCGCGGATATCGTCTGGGCCAAGCTCGCAGCCCTTTCGGAGGGCGCCGCCATCGCCACCCGCCGGCTCTGGGGCGGGTGATCCTGGCGGGTCAGCATTCGGAGCAGCCGCCGGAATCGATCGGAACCTGGCGGTTGTAGGCCGGCATGATCTCCGCCAGCACGGCATCGGTCAGGCTGCGGAAAGCCGGATCGGAAGGAGAGCGCACCTGCCCGCCGATGGCTCGCGCCTCCGATACCAGCTGCGGCCCGACGCAGAAGACCCCGTGGACAGCCGTCGCCGCCCCGGCGGAGCCGAAGCCGCCCGGTTCGCTGTTCGCACATATCGTCTCCCCCCGCGTCGCATCGACGGGGGTGTTGAAGCGGAGGATGAGCCGATAGCCGCTTTCCCGGCCGGCCGGCGGCAGGGTGGTGAAGCGGAAGTCACGGTGCCAGCCCGGCGGCTTCATCGACGCCGCCACCGTCTCGGCGGGGATCGGCCCGTCGCCGAAGGGCTGGCCGCGAATCTCGGTTGCCAGGATGCCGTCCCGCGCCGCGTAACCCATCGTCATGGCGGAGTAGAGCGGGGTCTGTTCCACATGGCTGACGCGCTGCCCGCCGCCACAGGCGGCGAGCAGCGGCAGGAGAAGGGCGAAGGCGAAAGACGGGGCGTGCCGGGTCAGCACACCCTTCCCCGGCAGGATCCGTTGCGCTCGATCATGGGGTTGTTGGGCGGCATCAGTTCCGCCAGAAGCGCATTCATCGTGCTCTGGAAGGCCGGGTCCGAAGGCGACTGCACGGGGCCGCCATAGGCCCTGGCCTCGGCGGCCAGCCGATCGTTTGCGCAGAGAACGCCCTGGGCGACCAGGCCCGATCCGGCCGGACCGAATTGACCGGGTTCCTCCCCGGCGCAGATCCGTTCGCCCGTCGGCGGACCCGCGGGCGGATTGAAGCGCAACACCAGACGATAACTGGTGGCGGTTTCCTGGTTGGGCTGGGTCGTGAAGCGGAACTGCCTGTGCCAGGCCGGCGACCGCAAGGTGTTTGCCACCTGCTCGGCCCCGACACCCTGGCCGGTGAAGGGATAGCCGCGGATCTCGGTCGTCAGTTCGCCGCCGCGCGCCGCGTAGGCCATGGTCTGGGAGGTGTAGAGGCTGGTGAGCTCCGCCGGGCCGACGCGCGTACCGTCGGTGACGCACCCCGCCAGGACAACCGCCGCCGGAAGGATGAGGGAGAGGCGTTTCAGCATGTCGCACTCCTTGGTCCGGGATACATCCGTACGCAGGAGTTTACGATCGCGGTGCCGGCGGACAAGGTGTGTACGTCACAACTTGGTCCGCCGGCATCCTCGGTCTGTGGTCAGGCCGCGGCCGACTTCGGCTTCGCCCCGCGGTGGAACTGGCGCCGGCGGCGCGGGCCGCCGGGCTGCTCGCGGCCGCCGCCGGTATGGCCCTGGGGGCGGCCCTGACGGCGCGGCTGATCGCCACTTCTGGCCGGCTGTTCCGGCGGAACGGTGCCGATCACGGGAATCGGCCGGCGGATCAACTTTTCGATATCCCGCAGCAGGGGCCGCTCCTCCGACGCGCAGAGCGAGATTGCGCTGCCCGAAGCACCGGCGCGGGCGGTGCGCCCGATCCGATGGACATAGGTCTCAGGCACATGCGGGAGATCGAAGTTCACCACATGGGTGACGCCGTCGACGTCGATACCGCGCGCCGCGATGTCGGTGGCGACCAGGACCGGGCTGGAGCCGTCTTTGAAGGAGGCCAGCGCCTTCTCGCGCTGCGGCTGGCTCTTGTTGCCGTGGATCGCCACGGCGGAAATGCCGTCGGCATCCAACTGCTTCACGATCCGGTCGGCGCCGTGCTTGGTACGCGAGAAGACCAGCGTCCGGCCGAAGCCGGCCGACCGCAGCAGGGTCGACAGCCGGGCGCGCTTCGCCGCCGTCTCGACATGGATGACATGCTGGTCGATCCGGTCGGCCGTGGTGGCGACAGGCGCCACGGCGACCTTCACGGGATCGCGCAGCCATTCGCTGGCGAGCGCCTCGATCGGCTTCGGCATGGTGGCCGACAGGAACAGGTTCTGGCGGACATGCGGCAGCGCCTTCACGACCCGGCGGATCGAGGGGATGAAGCCCATGTCGAGCATCTGGTCGGCCTCGTCCAGCACGAAGACCTCGACACCGTTCAGCTTGATGCTGCCGGAATCGAGATGATCGAGGAGGCGCCCCGGGGTGGCGACGACGATGTCGACGCCGCGCGAGAGGGTGCGCACCTGCTGGCCCATGGAGACGCCGCCGAAGACGACGGCGAGGCTGAGCTTCAGGTGGCGGCCATAGGTGCGGAAGCTGTCGGCGATCTGGCTCGCCAGTTCGCGCGTCGGGCTCAGGATCAGGGCGCGGCATCCGCGCGGCTGGTAGGGCCGCTGGGTGGTCGCCAGGCGCTGCAGGATCGGCAGCGCGAAGGCGGCCGTCTTGCCGGTTCCGGTCTGGGCGATGCCCATCAGGTCACGGCCCTGGATGATCGGCGGGATTGCCTGGGCCTGAATCGGGGTGGGGGTCTCGTAGCCTTCGTCGGAAAGCGCACGAAGAAGGGGCTCGGCAAGGCCGAGATCGGTAAATACGGTCAGAGGACTGACTTTCACAACAACGCTGACCAAGGCACGCGCCGCAAACGGCTGCCATGGTCGGCTTCTATCGGGGGATTGCCCCGCGTGACCTGGGCAAATGGCTTGGGGAACGTGGTGGCGGCAGGGCGGACATCTGCGGGCTGTCGAAGAACAGCTGCGGCACCGCTCACGCGGCCGGGTCACCGGCGACTGCTGTTGCAGTGCACAATCATATGGTCCCGCGGTTGCCGCTTGTCAAGCCGCATGGATGCCCTCGGCACCGGCCGCTGCGTCAGGCAGCCCGGATCCTGGCCACGAAGCGATCGACTTCGGAGCTGAGTTCCGCGGCCTGAGCGGACAGGTTGTCGGAGGCGTGCCGCATCTGGCCGGCCGAACCGCCGGTTTCCGCGGCCGCCTGGGTCACCCCGGTGATGTTGCGCGAAACCTCCTGTGTTCCGGCGGCGGCTTCCTGGACGTTGCGGCTGATGTCCTGCGTCGCCGCCGTCTGCTCCTCCATCGCGCCGGCGATCGAGGTCGAGACCTGGTTGATCTCCTCGATCGTGCGGGCAATGCCCTGGATCGCCTCGACCGAATCGCGGGTCGCCTGCTGGACCGCCTGGATCTGGCGGCTGATCTCCTCGGTTGCCCTGGCCGTCTGGCTGGCCAGCGTCTTCACTTCGGACGCCACCACCGCGAACCCCTTGCCGGCTTCGCCGGCCCGGGCGGCCTCGATCGTCGCGTTCAGCGCCAGCAGGTTCGTCTGGCTGGCGATGGTGTTGATCAGGTTCACCACGTCGCCGATCTTCTGCGCGGCCTGGGCGAGGCCGTCGACGGTGACCCCGGTCGCCCGGGCACGTCCGGTCGCTTCCTCGGCGAATCGAGCCGACTGGGCGACCTGGCGCGCGATCTCCTGGATCGAGGCGGAAAGCTCCTCGGAGGCGGATGCGACCGTCTGGACGTTTACCGTCGCCTGCTCGGAGGCGGCCGCGACGACGGCGGATTGCCTGTTCGTCTCCTCGGCGGTCGAGGCGAGCGCGGTGGCACTGGCCTGGACGTCGCCAGCGGTCGAGCCGACGGTGCGCACCACCTTCTTCACCGAAGCCTCGAAGGCGTCGGCGAGCGCGTTCATGTCGGCCCGGCGGCGGGTCTCGGCCTCCTGGTGCTCGCGTTCGGCCTGCGCCTCACGATCGGCAGCCGCTTTGCGCATGGCCTCTTCCGTCTCGCGCAGGCGCCGCTCCAGCGTCGCCTTGGCCTCGGCCTGCTGCTCCTCGGCCCGGGCCTGGGCGGCTGCCCGTTCCTGTTCCTGTTCGCGCCGCGCTTCGTCCGCCGCACCCTGCAGGCGCTCGTTTTCCACGCCGGCTTCCTTGAACACCTGAACCGCCTTGGCCATGGCGCCGATTTCGTCGCGCCGGCCGAGGCCGGGCACGTCGGCCCTCCAGTCCCTGTGCGCCAGGCGGTCCATGGAAGCGGCCATGTCCAGCACCGGCCTGGTGATGCTGCGGCCGATCAGGAAGGCCGAGAGCGCCCCCAGCACGATGGCCACGACGCCGAGGCCGATGGCGATCATGCGCGCGCCGCCCAGCTGGCTTTCGAGTGCCGCCTGGCCGTCGCTCATCTCGGTGATCTCGCCGTCGCGCATCGCCGCCACCATGGTGGCGATCCCGGCCGCGACCTTCTCGTTGGTCTTGTTGACGATGTCGTCGACCTCGAAGGTCATCTTGGCGACCTGGTCGAAGGCATCGGCGAAGCTCGATGCCTGCGAAGCGGCAGCCTTGGCCAGGTCCTTGCGCTGGTCGGTGTCGAGCTTCCCATCCAGGTCGCGGACATAGGCGAGGAAGACGCCCATCTGTTCGTGAACCTCGTCGCGGGTCTTCTGCTCCGGCCGGTCGAAGAAGCGCATGGCGGTCACCTGAGTCTGCATCAGGGCTTCGATCGCCATGGCCGCCAGGGCGGCCGCGTGATGGTTCTTGTCGTCCATGGCCGTGCGGACGATTTCGCCGAGATCCTCGGCCGCCTTGAGCGCGCGGGGCTCGAGCTGATCCTTGCGGAGGCTCTCGCGCATGTCGCGCAGCGCGCTGGCATTGTCGAAATTGCTCATGTAGTCGCCGAAGCGCTTGCCGAGGGCGGCGGCCAGTCCCTTCGCCTGTTCGGTGCGGGATGTTTCGGCCGTCGCCTTGAGGTCGCTCTCGACCGCGGCGCCGATCTCCTTCACGCGGGCGTAGGTCTCGTCGCTGCCGGTATCGGCGTAGAGCGCCGCGTTGCGCCTGATCTCCACGATCTGGCGCTCGATCGCCGAGACGTCGAGCGCGCTTTTGCTGTTGAGCGAAAAGACCTGGAAGCCCTGTATCGCCTGCCCGATGGTCAGGATGCCGACGGCGCTGATCACGCAGAGCAGCGCCAGGACAAGCCCGAAGCCCATGTAGAGCCGCGTGCCGATCTTCAGGCGGGACGACAGATCAGGCCGGCGAATTCCCAGGCTGGACAGACGATGCGACAGGCTTTCCGCCAAGCCGCGCACTGCGGTCGAACTGAACATGCTCCCTGAACTCCGGTCTTGTCTTCTGAGGACGAGCGTTGACCATCCTCAATAGGGAGCAGGGGTTAAAAAACGCCGAAGTACGGTTGCAGAGCTCCGAAGAAATCAGGAGAACCGGCCCGATTTGTTGAATCCCTTCGGCAGCATGCGGCCGGCCTGGGCGCGCTCGCCGATCCAGTCGCGGATATCGGATTCGGTTCGTTCCCGCCCGTCCGCCGTCGTCCAGGTGAGGCCCGCCGAGAGCGAGAACACTTTCGCGTCGGCCAGCACGCCGTCCTTGAATTTCTGCAGGATGACGCCGCGGCCGCGGCTCATCTCCGGCACTTCCGTCAGCGGGAAGATCAGGAGCTTGCGGTTCTCGCCGATGCTGGCGACATGATCGCCTTCGGCCGGCGTGCAGATGCAGGCCTCCACGTCGCCGGAGACGTTCAGCACCTGCTTGCCCGAGCGGGTCGAAGCCACGGCCTCTTCTTCCGGCACGACGAAGCCGCGACCGTCGGTGGCGGCGACCAGGAGCTTGCGGCCGGCGCGGTGGGGGAACAGCGCCACGATGTCGCGGTCGTTGCCCAGATCGATCATCAGCCGCACCGGCTCGCCGTGGCCGCGCCCGCCGGGAAGCTTGTCGACGGGCAGCGTGTAGAACCGGCCGTCGGTGCCGAACAGCATCAGCTTGTCCGTGGTCTCGCAGGGGATCCAGAAGCGCCCGCGGTCGCCTTCCTTGTAGGTCGCCTTGCCATCGTCCTGCGGGTGGCCCTTCAACGTCCGTACCCAGCCCTTTTCGGACAGGACGACGGTCACCGGCTCGCGTTCGATGCCGGCGTCCAGCGGAATGTCCGGCAGGTCCGGCATGTCGGCGAAGCCGGTGCGCCGGCGTCCCAGGATCGTCTTCGGGCCGAAGGTCTTCTTCAGCTCCGACACCTCGCCCGAGATCGCCGACCACTGCGCCTCCTCGCTCGCCAGAAGCGCTTTCAGACCCTTCTTCTCGGCGGTGAGGCCCGCATGCTCCTTGCGGATCTCCATCTCCTCCAGCTTGCGCAAACTGCGCAGACGCATGTTGAGGATTGCCTCGGCCTGGTTGTCGGTCAGATCGAAGGACTTGATCAGCACCGGCTTCGGCTCGTCCTCGGCCCGGATGATGCGGATCACCTCGTCGAGGTTGAGATAGGCGATCAGATAACCGCCCAGGACCTCCAGGCGGCGGTCGATCTCCGCCAGCCGGAAGTTGGACCGGCGGACCAGCACGTCGCGGCGATGGTCCAGATAGGCCTTGAGCACGGCCTTCAGGTTCATCACCCTGGGCACCCGCCCGCCCTCGAGCACGTTCATGTTGAGCGAGAAGCGGGTCTCTAGGTCGGTCTGACGGAACAGGCTTTCCATCAGGTGCTCGGCCTCGACGGTGCGGCTCTTGGGCTCCAGCACCAGGCGGATATCCTCGGCCGATTCGTCGCGGATATCGGCCAGGAGCGGCAACTTCTTCTCGCCCAGCAGGTCGGCGATGCGCTCGATCAGCTTGCTCTTCTGCACCTGATAGGGGATCTCGGTCACCACGATCTGCCAGGTGCCGCGACCCAGATCTTCCTTCGTCCAGCGCGAACGAAGGCGGAAGCTGCCGCGCCCGGTGGCATAGGCTTCCAGGATCGACTCGCGCGGTTCCACCAGGATTCCGCCGGTCGGGAAGTCCGGGCCCGGCATCAGCTTGACCAGGGTCTCGATCGCCGCGTTCGGCGATTTGATCAGATGCTGAAGGGCATCGCAGATCTCGACGATATTGTGCGGCGGGATCGAGGTCGCCATCCCCACCGCGATACCGGCCGAACCGTTGGCGAGCAGGTTCGGGAAGGCCGCCGGGAGGACAACCGGCTCGCGGTCCTCGCCGTCGTAATTGGGGCGGAAATCGACCGTGTCCTTGTCGATGTCGCGCAGCAGCAAATCGGCGACCGCGGTCATGCGCGCCTCGGTATAGCGCATCGCCGCCGCGCTATCGCCGTCGACGTTGCCGAAATTGCCCTGACCGTCGACGAGCGGATAGCGCTGGGCGAAATCCTGGGCGAGCCGGACCAGCGCCTCGTAGACCGACAATTCGCCATGCGGGTGGTACTTGCCGATCACGTCGCCGACCACGCGGGCGCATTTCTTGAAGCCGCCGCTGGGGTCGAGCTTCAGTTCGCGCATCGCATACAGAAGGCGCCGGTGCACCGGCTTCAGCCCGTCGCGCACATCCGGCAGCGAGCGGGAAATGATGGTGGAGAGCGCATAGGCGAGATAGCGCTCGCCGAGGGCGTCCTTCAGCGGCGTGCCGCGGATCGAATCGGGTGAAATCAGGTCAGCCATGCCGGCTCTATAGCAGATCAACTGCCGCTGGCGACGGGAAGAACGCACCGGGTACGAAGGCTGGTTTCACTTGGCCGGCGGCGACGATTTTGAGCTCATTGCCAGCGCGGCGGACACGTGGCCTAATCGCCCCTCGGGAGTTGAAACGCACGGGAAGGCCGAAGGCCATGGATTTCGATATACCAGCCGATATCAGGGCGTATCTGGCCGAACTCGACTCGTTCATCGAGCGGGAGATCAAGCCGCTCGAGCGCGAGAACATCCAGTATTTCGACCATCGCCGCGAGCATGCCCGGACCGATTGGGACAATGACGGCCAGCCCCGGAAGGAGTGGGAGGACCTGCTGCGCGAGATGCGCCGGCGGGCCGACAAGGCGGGCCACCTGCGATTCGCCCTGCCGAAGGAAGTCGGCGGCAAGGGCGGTTCCAACCTCGCCATGGCGATCATCCGCGAGCATCTCGCCCACAAGGGCCTCGGCCTGCACAACGACCTGCAGAACGAGAGTTCGATCGTCGGCAACTTCCCGGTCGTTCACCTCCTGATGAACTGGGGCAATGCGGAGCAGAAGCAGCTGATCGAAGGCTGCATCACCGGCGAGAACCGGATCTGCTTCGGCCTGACCGAGCCCAACCACGGCTCGGACGCGACCTGGATGGAAACCACGGCGCGCAAGGAGGGCGGCGACTGGATCATCAACGGGGCGAAGCGCTTCAACACCGGCATGCATCACGCCACGCACGACATGGTCTTCGCCCGCACCTCGGGCAAGGCGGGCGACGCCCTCGGCATCACCGCCTTCCTGGTGCCGATCGGCACGCCCGGGCTGAAGGTCGACTTCTTCTGGTGGACCTTCAACATGCCGTCCGACCACCCGGAAGTGTCCATCACCAACGTCCGCGTGCCGGACAGCGCCATCCTGGGCGGCGAGGGACGCGGCCTGCTGGTGGCGCAGAATTTCGTGCACGAGAACCGCATCCGCCAGGCGGCGTCGGGCGTCGGCGTGGCGCAGTATTGCATCGACGAAAGCGTCGCCTATGCGCGCAACCGCAAGGTCTTCGGCAAGGCGCTGTCCTCGCACCAGGCGATCCAGTGGCCGCTCGCCGAACTCAACACCGAATGCGAGATGGTGCGCGGCCTCGTCTACAAGACGGCCTGGCACCTCGACCGCAACAATCACCTGGAAGTCTCCGACTGGGTGTCGATGGCGAACTATCGCGGCAACCGCCTCGCCTGCAATGCGGCGGATACGGCGATCCAGGTGCATGGCGGCATCGGCTACACGCGCCACAAACCTTTCGAGCACATCTATCGCCACCACCGGCGCTATCGCATCACGGAAGGTTCGGAGGAGATCCAGATCCGCAAGGTGGCGGGCCACCTCTTCGGCATGATGGGTTCGCAGAAGAAGGCCGAAGCAGCGGAATAGCGGAGACTGCAGGCGCCACCGAACGCCCCCGGTGGCGCCTCGTCCAAAACGGGGCATGAAGACCTAGGGAGAGGAAACATGAAGAACCGGAAATGGCTCGTCGCGGCCGCGGCGGCTTTCGTGCTCGCCGCCGTCCCGGCTTCGGCCAAAGACACCTGGAAGCTCGGCACCGCCGGGCAGCCCGGCTCCGTCCTCTATGACACGATCATGGATTTCATCGGTGCGCACAACAAAGCCTTCGAGGGCAAGCGCGCGATCGAGTACCAGCTGATCGTGAACGAACAGGAGATGACCCAGCAGGTGATCCGCGGGCGCATC
The DNA here is from genome assembly GCA_022844005.1 of bacterium. Taxonomy (GTDB): domain Bacteria; phylum Pseudomonadota; class Alphaproteobacteria; order Ferrovibrionales; family Ferrovibrionaceae; genus Desertibaculum. The sequence goes on from JALHMN010000029.1 coordinate 23,115, forward strand.
CAGGCCGGCGCGACCTCGCTCGCCGGCGCGGGCGTCGCCGTGCCCGAGGGCACCGTGCTGAACATGCCCTATGTCTGGGAGAACGACCCGGAGCGGGTCTATGTCACCGACAATTTCGCCCTGCCGGTCCTCAAGGACATCTACTCCAAGAAGGGGCTCGTGCTGTTCTCGGTTGCCGATGTCGGCTGGAACGACGTGATCTGCAACTGGGCCTGCCTCACGCCGGCGGATGTGAAGGGCCAGAAGATGCGCATCTCGCCCTCGCCCGCCTCGAAGCTGTTTTTCCAGGCGCTCGGGGCCAATGGGGTGCAGATGCCGCTGTCGGAGTTCTTCCCTGGCCTGACGACGGGGCTGGTCCGGGGCGGCGACCTGCCGTTTCTATACTATGTCACCACCCCGGCGGCCCAGGGCGCGCCCCACTACGTGGTCACCCGCCACTACCACCATCCGTCGGCCTGGATCGTCAACAAGGCGCTGTTCGAGAAGATGAGCCCGGCCGACCGCGACGCCTTCGTCAATGCGGTGCCGCCGGTGCAGGAGATGCGCCGCCGGGTCGATCAGACCGAGAAGCCGAAGATGGAGGAGTTCGTCAAGAAGGGCGGCTTCGTCCATCACCTGACGGAAGCGCAGCGGGAGGAATGGGCGAAGCTGGTGCGGCCCATCCAGGCCGACATGGTGACGACGATCGGCGGCCGCGCGCCGGAAGTCTACGAAGCGATCCTGCGCGGCAAGAAGGAATACGCCGATCGCTTCGGCAAGAAGAGCTGATGTCCTAGCGTCCCGTTCCTGAACGGCAGCCGCCGCGCCTTTGGCGCGGCGGCCTTCCTTCCCGCTTGCCTGTCCGGAGGACCGCTTGAAGACGCTGCTCGCCCATCTGCAGAAGGCGGAGACCTTTGTCGCCGTCCTCGCCTTCGTCACCGTGGCCGGATTGCTCTTCGCCGACGTGGCCGCCCGGGAGTTCTTCGGCAACGGCATCTTCGCCGCGCAGAAGATCGCGGTCTACGCGACGGCGGTTGCCGGCATGCTGGGCTTCGCGATCGTCGTGGGCGTGCACGGGCATCTGCGACCCAAGATCATCGACAAGGTCTTCCCCGAGAGCTGGAACCCGCTGCTCGACCGGCTGGGCGACGCCGTCTCCTCCGCGATCTGCGTCTTCATGGGCGGGATCGCCGCCGACTTCGCCTATACGTCCTTCGATGTCGGCGAGGTCGGCATGGTGCTGATGAACAAGCTGTGGTGGATGCAGGCGATCATTCCCTATGCCTTCTTCTCCTCGGCGTTCCGATTTCTGGTCTACGCGGCGCTGCCCGCCACACGGCCCATCGGCGAGGGGATCGAGGCGTGATCTGGTCCGGACTCTTCGCCATCATCGCCGTGCTGCTGCTGTTGCGGCAGCCGGTGATCCTGGTTCTGGCGGTGGCGACCGCCTACATCCACGTCTTCATTGCCGAAGGGGAACTTCAGTTCCTGGCGCAGGACATCTGGTTTGCCATCGACCGCGAGGTCCTGCTGTCGATTCCGATGTTCATGCTGGCCGGCGCGGTGATGACGCGGGGCACCATCGCCCGTCGGCTGATCCGGGTCATGTCGGCCCTGACGGCGCCGATTCCGGGCGGTCTCGGCGTTGCCGCCATCCTCAGCTGCGCCGCCTTCGCCGCGATCTCCGGCTCCTCGATCGTGACGATGCTGGCGATCGGTTCGATCATGTATCCGGCGCTGATCCAGAGCGGCTATCCGAAGTCCTTCGCCCTCGGCGCCACGATGGCGGGAGGCACTCTCGGCATCATCATCCCGCCTTCGATCCCGATGATCCTCTATGGCGTCATGACCGAGGTGTCGATCACCGACCTGTTCGCCGCAGGACTGGGCCCGGGCATTCTGATGACCCTGCTCATGGCGACCTATTCGGCGATCGTCTGCCGGAACATCACCGCCGGAAAGTGGGACGGGGCCGAGGTGGCGGCCTCGCTGCGGGACGGCATCCTGGCTCTTCTGATGCCCGTCATCCTGCTCGGCGGCATCTATTCCGGGTACTTCACCCCGACGGAATCGGCGGCGGTGGCGCTGATCTATTCGATCGTCGTCGAGATCGTCTTCTACCGGGAACTGAAGTTCGACGACTACTACAAGGTTTTCGAGGATACGACCAAGCTGCTCGGCACGCTTCTCATGCTGCTCGCGATCGCCGGTTCGCTCAACACCATCCTGGATTACGAGGGCGTGCCCAAGGCGATGGCGGCCTACATCACCGAGACGGTGCAGAGCCCGGTGATGTTCATGCTGGCGGTCAATATCCTGCTGGTGATCGTCGGCTGCATCATGGACATCGGCTCGGCCATCCTGATCCTGGCGCCGCTCCTGCTGCCGATCGCGGTCGCCAACGGCTATGACCCGATCCACTTCGGGATCATCATGATCGTCAACCTCGAGATCGGCTACCTGACGCCGCCGGTGGGCCTTAATCTCTGGGTGGCGATGGTCGCCTTCAAGGTGGACTTCGCCAGCGTGATCAGGGCCGCAGTCCCCTTCATCCTGTTGATGGTGGTGGGCTTGATGGTGATCATCGCCCTGCCCGAACTCACCTTCCTGTTCGTCAAGGGGAGATAGATTCCGCGCCGTGATCCGTCACGGCAGGCTTACAGGTCGACGTCGTAACGGATGTAGTCGGTGCGGGGGACGACGCGGTCGTAAAGTGTGCGGGCGCGGTAGTTGTCCTCGTGGGTGTGCCAGTAGACGCGGCGCCAGCCCTGCTTCCTGCCCAAGGCCGCCAACCCTTCGATCAAGGCCTGCCCGGCCCGGCTGCCGCGCGCTTCCGGCGCGACGAACAGGTCTTCCAGGTAGCAGACCGTCTTCATGCTCCATGTGTGGGGGTGCAGCACATAGTTGGCGATGCCGACCGGCACTCCATCCGCCGTGCAGGCGAGGAGACACCAGATCGGCTGGTCGGGCGCCAGAATGCGTTGCCACACGCCTTCGGTGATGTCGGGCGGGACCGTTTCGCCGAGCGCCGCGCAGTAGCCCTGCCAGAGGCCGAGCCAGCCCGGGTAGTCGTCAGCCGCGACGGGGCGAACGATCGGGAACTGTGCCATGTCAGACTTCCTGCATGAACTCGTCGAGGAATCGGCGAAGCCGCGTGTGCCGCGCCCGCGCCAGTGCCGCGCCGGTGGCGGTCTGGAAACCCGAGGCGAGATTGAGGAGCTTGGTATGGAAGTGGTCGATGGCGAAGCGGCCGTCGTCAAGCGGGCGGGCCGCAGCCGTCGGATCCAACGGGTCGTAGAGCGCATGGCCCAGCCGGCCGGCCACGTAGAAGCACCGCGCGACCCCCAACATGCCGATGGCATCCAGCCGGTCGGCATCCTGCACGATCCGCGCTTCCAGGGTGCGCGGCGCAATGCCGGCCGAGTAGCTGTGCGCCTCGATCGCATGCGCGACGGCCGTGATGCCGAACGCGCCCCAGCCGATATCGCGTAGCAGGCCGCTCGCCTTCTCGGCCGCCAGGCGAGATGCGCGTGCTCGCAGGGGCGAGTCCTTCTCCACCGCGACGCAGTCATGCAGCAGCACCGCCGCTGCCATGATCACGCCGTCTCCACCCTCGTCCGCCTGGATGGCGCAAACGTTCCTCCAAACCCTGGCGAGGTGGGCGATGTCATGCGAACCGTCGTCGCCGAGTCCCGCATGCGGCAGCAGCGCCGCGGCCAGGGCCTGATGCGGGGCGAAGAGAGCCGTGGGCACGCGGTCCGGCCTCACGTCCCCGGCAGCTTGTGGTCGTGGAACTGCTCGCGCAGCTTGGTCTTCAGGATCTTGCCGGTGGCGCCGTGCGGAATGGCATCGACGAAGGCGATCTCGTCGGGCAGCCACCACTTCGCCACCTTGTCCTGCAGATGCTCCAGGATCTGGGCCGGCGTCACCTCGGCACCCGGCTTCCTCATCACGATCAGCAGCGGGCGCTCGTCCCATTTGGGATGCGGCAGGCCGATCACGGCAGCTTCCGCCACGCCCGGGCAGCCCATGGCGGCGTTTTCCAGGTCGATCGAGGAGATCCACTCGCCGCCGGACTTGATCACGTCCTTCGATCGATCGGTGATGACGAGGCTGCCGTCGGATTCCAGCTTCGCCACGTCGCCGGTATGGAACCAGCCGCCGGCGGTGAAGCTCGACTGGCCTTCGCCCTTCATGTAGCCGCCGGCGACCCAGGGCCCGCGGACCAGGAGGTTGCCGGCGACACTGCCGTCCTTCGGCAGGTCGCGGCCGGCATCGTCGACAATCTTCATCTCGACACCGAAGACGGGGCGGCCCTGCCAGGCGGTGAGGTCGAAGCGCTTCTCTTCCGGCAGGTCGCGCTCCCCGCGGCGGAACCAGGTGAGCGAGCCGACGGGGCTCAGCTCCGTCATGCCCCAGCCATGCACGACTTCCACCTGATGCTCGTGCCAGAAGCGCTCGATCATGGCGCGCGGCACGGCCGAGCCGCCGATCAGCGTGCGCTTCATCTTGCCGAGCGTCTTGCCGGCCGTATCGCAATAGCGAAGCAGTTCCAGCCAGACCGTCGGCACGCCGGCGGAGAGGTCGACGGCTTCCGCATCCATCAGTTCGTACAGGCTCTGTCCGTCCAGCTTCGGGCCCGGCAGCACCAGCTTGGTGCCGGACATGGCCGACGCGTAGATGATGCCCCAGGCATTGGCGTGGAACATCGGGACCACCGGCAGGATGGTGTTGTCGGGGGTCAGGCCGAGAACCGGGCCGCTGATCATCATCAGCGTGTGAAGGAGCGTGGAGCGGTGACTGTAGAGCACGCCTTTCGGATTGCCCGTGGTGCCCGAAGTGTAGCAGAGCGAGGCCGCGCTGCGCTCGTCGACCTCGGGCCAGACGAAAGTCCCGGGCTGACCCGCCAGCAGTTCCTCGTAGCAGAGCAGGCCCTCGATCTTGCTGGCAGCCGGCATATGCGCGCGGTCGGTCATCACCACGACGTGGCGCACGGTCTTCAGATGCGGGCGCACGGCCTCCACGATCGGCAGCAGGTTGAGGTCGACGAACAGGACCTGATCCTCGGCATGTTCGGCGATGAAGACGATATGGTCGGGAGCAAGCCGGGGGTTGAGCGTGTGCAGCACCGCGCCCATGCCGGAGACGGCGAAATAGAGTTCGAAATGCCGATAACCGTTCCAGGCGATGGTGGCGATCCGGTCGCCCTGCCTGATGCCGAGATCGGCCAGCGCTTCGGCCAGCTGCTTCGCGCGCAGCTGCGCCTGCCGATAGGTATAGCGATGGATCGGGCCTTCGACGCTGCGCGACACCACCTCGACATCGGGATGGAACTCGGCCGCATAGTCGATGATCTGCGAAATCAAAAGCGGCCGATCCTGCATCAATCCGAGCATGTTCCCGTCTCCTCCAGAACGCGGCGCTAGATGTGGCATTTCCGGACGGGAGTCGTCGAGAGCCCGCGCGGCGCGCACGCCGGGATTGTCGTATGCTGCCGGGCCGACCGGTTCCCTCTCGCGATCGTCTTCGTGTCGCCATGGCCGCGGCTGCGGGCGCAACTCTGGACAAGTCATGAAGCGCCTGCGAATCACCCACGCCACCCGATACGAATATGCCCATCCGGTGCGGTTCGGGCCGCACAGGCTGATGATCCGCCCGCGCGACAGCCACGACCTGCGGCTGTTGTCGGCGGTGGTGGACATTGCGCCGGCCGCGGAACTGAACTGGTACTACGACGTGTTCGGCAATTCGATCGCGACCGCCACGTTCAAAGAAGCCTCCGCGACGCTCAGCATCACCAGCGAACTGCTGGTGGAAAGCTTCCGGCAGGCGGCGGCCGAGAACGAGCCGGATGCCGCCTGGTTGCGCTTTCCCTTGCGCTACGACGAGGAGGATATCGTCGATCTGGGCGGATTCCTGGCCTCGGGCGGGGCCATGCCGGCGCTCCGCGCCTGGGCCGGCCGCTTCGCCCGCGAAGGCGGCGGGTTGCTCACTCTCCTCGGCGACATGAGCCGGACGATCCGCCAGGAGTTCCGCTACGAGGTTCGCCACGAGGAGAACACCCGCGAACCCGAGGAGACGCTGCTGCGGGGGGCGGGGTCCTGTCGCGACTTCGCCGCCTTGTTCGTCGCCGGGGCGCGGACGCTCGGCATCGCAGCCCGCTTCGTCTCCGGCTACCTGTTCTCCTCGCTCGATGCCGGGGCCGGCAGCGCCTCGACCCACGCCTGGGCCGAGGTCTTCCTGCCCGGTATCGGCTGGGTCGAATTCGATCCCACCAACCTGCCGGTGGCGACCGACCGGCGCATCCGCGTCGCCGCTGCCCGGGCACCCTGGCAGACGCTACCGGTCGCCGGCTCCTTCACCGGCGCCGGCAACGACTTCCTCGGCCTATGGGTGGGCGTGAGCGTCACCGAGGCGTGAGGTTCAGAGGTACTTGAAGGCCAGGAAGCCCCCCACCAGCGCGACAAGGAATCCGACGGTCAACAGTTCGAGACGCTTTTCGATGAATTCGCGGATCGGCGGACCGAAGTAGTAGAGCAGCGCCGCCAGCAGGAAGAAGCGCATGCCGCGCGAGATGATGCTGGCGATGGTGAAGACCAGAAGATCGAACTTGAACACCCCCGCGGCGATCGTCAGCAGCTTGTAGGGGATCGGCGTCATTCCCTTGAGGATGATGATCCAGGCGCCGTACTCGTCGAACCCGGCCTTGGTCGCATCGAACTTGTCCATCAGGTTGTAGGTGTTGAACACCCACTGTCCGACGGTTTCCCACAGGAACAGTCCGATGGCATAGCCCGCGAACCCTCCGATGACCGAGACGATGGTGCAGATGGCGGCGATGCGGAAGGCCTGGGCCCGCCTCGCCAGCATGAGCGGGATCATCAGCGGATCGGGCGGGATCGGGAAGATCGAACTCTCGAGGAAGGTGATGACCTGGAGGATCCACATCGCCCGGGGATGCTCGGCCTGGAGCATCACCCACGCATAAAGCCGTCGCAGCACGCCGTCACCGCCGATCGTTCGAATGCCGGGCTTCTTTAGCGGCTTGCGGGCACGGGCGCTACCCGCCCCTCAACTCTTCAGCCAGACGTCACCGTCCAGCACCAGCGCCCGCTCGGGCCGAAGCCTCTCTCCCTTGCAGGGGCCGGACACGCATTCTCCGCTCTCGATGCGGAACAGCGCGCCGTGGCTTGCGCAGCGAACGAAACGGGCATCCTGCGTGAGATAGGCGTCCGGGCCCCAGGGCAGAGGCACCCCCATATGAGGGCAGGCGTCGCGGTAGGCGTATACGCTCTCGCCCCGGCGGATCACGAAGATCCGCCGTGGGCGGCGCCCGGCGGCCTCTATGTGAAAGCCGCGGGCCCCGCCATCGGCCAGATCCTCCAGCGCGCAGAGGCGCTGGCGGCTCACGCCGCCTGGGGCCGCTGCCATACCGGCAGCAGGTCGGACTTGGGCTCGAACAGCTTGCCCTTGCGAATGGTGAGGGTGGGGCGGAGCCGCTTGGTGGCGGGGAAGGTCACGCCGCCAGCGTCGGTGAAGGTGTAGCGGCCGGTGGTCATCTTCACGATCGAGATATCGGCACCGCGCCCCACCGCCAGAGTGCCGAGCTTGTCCTGCTTGCCCATCATTTCCGCGGCATTGCAGGTGACCATGGCGACGACGTGGTCGAGTGGCAGGCCGAGGGCCAGCATCTCGGCCATGCAATGCAGCAGGCTGAAGGTGGGGGAGAGGTCGGCGCCCTTGGCCGCACCCGGATCCTCGTTGTCGTCGAAGCGGCCGGTCGAGTTGTAGGCATAGGCGGCCTTGGTGTTGTAGCCGTGCAGGTCGGCGCCCAGCGTGTCCGGCCGAATGCCGGCCTCAATGACGGCCTTGGCGTTGGGGTAGCTGAAATGCGCGCCGCGTCCGACATCCAGCTTCACGCCGCGATTCAGGGCCTCGATCAGCAGCGGATGGATCTTGCCCTCGGGAGATACGAAGCCTCCGTCGTGCCGGGTGAAGGGATGGGCCAGGATGTCGCCCTTGTCGAACAGCGGAATGAACTCCTTCACCAGCTTGGCCGGATCGACGGTAACGCCGTCCTTCACCGACCACAGGGTGCCGAGATGCACGTACATCGGCAGGCCGATCTTGCGCGAGGCCTGTTTTGCCTTCTTCAGCGACTTCACCCCCCAGCGGGAGAAGCCGCCCGGTTCGGCGTGGCACTTCAGGCCGCAGATGATGTCGCGGTTCGGCTCCACGATGGAAGCGATGGCATCGACGTTGATGCCGGTCGGCCCGTAGAGATCCACATACCGGTGGCCATAGAGGCCGCCGGCAAGGTAGCTCGACAGGAAGCAGTAGACGTCGGTATCGGCCTGTTCGGCGATGAACTTCCGGAAGCCGCCGAAGGTGAGGGGGCTCGGTCCGCCCTGGTCGCAGACGGCGGTAACGCCTGCCTTGACGCCGACGGCGTCGGGGTTCAGGCCGAACTCGCCGCTGACATGCTCGTAGACATGGGCATGGGTGTCGATCAACCCGGGCAGGACCAGTTCACCCGCGGCATCGATCACCTTCTTGGCCCCGCGTTCGGGAATCGCCTTTTCGATCGCGGCAATCCGGCCGTTCACGATCGCGACATCGAACTTGCCGTCGCGCTTGGCGGCAGGGTCGATGACCCGTCCGCCCTTGACCAAGAGATCGAACATCGCGTGCTCCTTCAGGCGGCGGCGCTGGCCGGCGGATAGTGACGGTCGAGGAAGCCCTCGACCAGACGATAGAACGTGTCCGGCTGTTCGGCCGGCATGATGTGGCCGAGACCGGGGACGACCTCGAAGCCCGCGCCCGGGATGAGATCAGCCACGGCCTGGACCACCGGTACCGGCATCAGCTTGTCCTCGCTTCCGGCGATCACCCGCACAGGCATGCGCAGACCCGGAAGGCCCTCCCGCACATCATAGGCGGCACCGGCGCCCATGGCGGCGATCAGGGGTTCCTGCGGCTGTGCGGCGCGCTCGACGACGAAGCGGGCGAGGTAGTCGGGATTGGCGGCGCGAAAGCCGGGCGAGAAGATGGCTTCCGCCGCGACCTTGGCGCCGGCTTCCGGTCCGGCGGCCCGCATCTTCTCCAGCCGCTCGGCCATGTTCGCGGTAGTCGCCTCGTCCTGCCGGCAGGAGGTGCCGGCCAGAACCATGGCCGCAACCAGGGAAGGCGCGTCGACCGCGATCTGCTGGGCGATCATCCCGCCTTGCGACAGACCGACGATGCAGCAGCGCTCGACACCCAGTTCGGCCAGCGCGGCGCGCCAATCGGCTGCAAATTCCTTGATCGAATAGGGGCCGGGCGGCGCCTCGCTCTTCCCATGCCCTCGGGTGTCACCCAGGATTACGCGGTAGCGGCTGGCAAAGCGACCAGGCGCCCCGGCCCACAGCCGGTGGTCCCAGCCGAGGCCATGGAGGAAGAGAAGCGGCGGGCCGGAACCGTATTCGGCGACCCGAAGGCGGATTCCGTTGGCGGTGATGTCACGAGAACTCATGGGCGGCATCCAGCAAGTCATGTGCCAGCGGCACCGCCATTGCATGCCGAAACAGGAATTTCGACAACAAGACAGGTACGACCATGGCGTTGTGGTTGCGTGATCCCCTGGCGATCATGGCGCCGAAGGCGAAGCGGGGCATCGTCATCGACGGGGCCCATGTCGTGGAATGCGTCGGCGCCGGTGCCGAGCCCTCGGTGCCATGTGCCGTTTTCGATGCGGGCGACCATGTGGTTGTTCCTGGATTGGTGAATACGCATCATCATTTCTACCAGACCCTTACCCGCGCGCTTGCCCCGGCGTTGGACGCCGAGGTGTTTCCCTGGCTGCAGGTCATGTACCCGGTCTGGCGGCATCTGACCGAGGCGGATCTGCGTCTGGCGGTGCGGGTCGCATTGGCGGAACTGGCGCTCAGCGGCTGCACCACCACAGCCGACCATCACTATGTGTTTCCGCCCGCGCTGGAATTCGCCATCGACATCGCGGTGGAAGAGGCTGCGCGCATCGGTCTGCGCGTGACGCTGACACGGGGATCGATGGATCTGTCGATCGAGGATGGCGGGCTGCCGCCGGCGGCGGTGGTGCAGGACATCGGCCGCATTCTGGCCGACAGCGAACGGGTCGTCGCGCGCTATCACGATCCCGGACCCGGCGCGATGGTGCAGATCGCACTCGCTCCCTGTTCACCCTTCTCGGTCAGCCGCGAACTGATGCGCGACAGCGCCGTCCAGGCGGCGAAACACGGCCTTCGTCTGCACACGCATATGGCGGCGCATGCGGACGAGATCGGCTATTGCCTGGAGCGGTTCGGCTGCCGGCCGGTCGACTACATGGAGGAACTGGGCTGGCTCGGTCCGAACGTATGGCTGGCACATGGGATCTTCTTTTCGCCGGCGGAGATGATGCGCCTGGGACGGGCAGGGGTGTCGATCGCCCATTGCCCGAGCTCCAACATGATCACGGCCTCGGGGTTCTGTCCGGTGCCCGATCTGGAAGCGGCCGAGGTGGCCGTGGGCCTGGGGGTCGACGGGTCCTCCGCCAGCGATCTTTCCAGCATGATCGGGGAGGCCCGTCAGGCTTTTCTGCTCCAGCGCGCGGCGCATGGCGCGAAGCGGGCGAGTGCCGCGGATGCGCTCAGATGGGCCACTGCGGGCGGGGCGGCATGTCTCGGCCGCAGCGACATCGGCACTCTTGCCCCCGGTATGCAGGCGGATGTGGCGCTCTTCCGCGCAGGCGCGCTCGGGTTCACCGGGGTGGACGACGCGCTGGCCGGCCTGATCCGCAGCGCACCCGCGAGGGCGGATCGGGTGATGGTGGCCGGGCGGTGGATCGTCGAGGACGGCCGGATCCCGGGCCTGGACGAGGCTGCCTTGGCGCACATGCATGCCGAAGCCGCCCGAAACTTGCGCGGCCGGGCCGGACTCTGATCACGGAAAAGGCAGGCTGCCTCGCTATCGTGCGCATTTCGATGCCCGGCCCTGGCGACAATGCACCGAGCGCCACTTCCTCCGGTGGCCTGTCCTTGGCACGCATGTTGCGTTGCCGGACCCATCTGAATCGCGTGACGAGGAGGCCGGAGGGGCAGATGCGCAAGGACACCACCAGGACAACGACGACGGTTGAGGGCGGCCTTTCCCGCCGCAAGTTCGTAGCCACCGCGGGCGTCGGCGCGATTGCCGCCGGCTTCGTGCCGAAGAAGGTCTTCGCGCAGAAGAAGGTGACGGTGAAGTTCACCCTGGGCTGGCTGCCCGAAGGGGCGAACATCTATAGCTATTCGGCCAAGCAGTTCTGGGCCAAGGAAGGGATCGACGTCGTCATCGAGAAGGGCTCGGGCTCGGCGGCGGCGACGCAGGCGATCGCGCAGGGCAAGTACGAGTTCGGCATTCCCGCCGCGCCCAATTCCATCCAGCAGGCGGTGAAGGGCCTGCCGCTGTTCTCGCTCGGCTGCTTCAACTACGACACCACCATGGGTGTCGCGGTGCTGCCGGACTCGCCGATCAAGACTCCCGCCGACCTCAAGGGCAAGAAGGTTGGCTCGACGCTGACCTCGGGCGAGTATCCCTTCCTGCCGACCTTCCTGAAGAACGTCGGGTTGACCATGGCCGACATCCAGTCGATCTCGCTCGACAACAAGGTGCGCGAGGTCGCGCTGATCGAGAAGCAGTGCGATGCGATCACCTGCTTCGTCGCCAGCGCCCTGCCGAAGATCATCGCCGCCGGCGTCAACCCGCGCGTTTTCCTCTACAGCAAGCACGGCCTGCCCTTCTATGCCCAGTCGCTGACGACCACCAACGAGTACTTCGCCAAGGAGAAGGCGTTGTGCGAAGCGATGGCGATGGGCCTGGCCGAGGGCACCAAGTTCGCACTCCTGAAGCCGGAGGAGACCATCGAAATCCTGTTCAAGGAAGTGCCGGAGCTGAAGCTCGCCTCCACCGCCAAGGCGCAGCTCGAGGTCGGTATCGGCGTCTGGGCCTCAAACTACGTCGCCAAGGAGGCGATGGAGAAGGGCATCGGCTATGCCGATCCGGCCGTCTACACCAAGATGACCGATCTGATCGTCGCGGCGTCTTCCGCGCCGGGCGACAAGAAGCCCGATCCGGCCACGCTCTTCACCAACGATTTCGTCGGCAAGCTGAAGCTGACGACGGCCGAGTGGGACAAGGTGAAGGCGGGGTCGGCGAAGTACGCGCTCGGATGATGCAGGCACAGATCGCAACCCCGGCGGCGGTTGCCGCCGCCGGGACACCCGCCGACTACGTCGTCGTCGAGGCCTTGCGAAAGGTCTACAACGCCGGCAGCCGTCAGCAGGTGGAGGCGGTGGCGCCCACCAGCTTCACCGTGAAGGCGGGGGAGTTCGTCTCGCTGCTCGGCCCCTCCGGCTGCGGCAAGAGCACGCTTCTGATGATGATCGCCGGCCTCGACGCACCGAGCCAGGGCAGCATCTCGGTGGCGGGGCGGGCGATGACCACGCCGCGCGCCGAGACCGGCATCATGTTCCAGGATCCGACGCTCCTGCCCTGGAAGAGCGCGCTCGAGAACGTGCTGTTCCCCTTCCGGGCGATGAACCGGCCGGTCGACAAGTACTTCGACCGGGCCGGCGCGCTCCTCGACCAGGTCGGCCTGCACGGCTTCCACAACCACAAGCCCCGGCAGCTGTCGGGCGGGATGCGCCAGCGCGTCGCCATCTGCCGGGCACTGGTCTACGAACCCGACCTGCTTCTGATGGACGAGCCGTTCAGCGCGCTCGACGCCATCACCCGCGACGAGATGAACCTCGTCCTCATGCAGATGTGGGAGGAGCATCACCGCACGGCGCTTTTCGTCACGCACAGCATCCGGGAGGCGGTCTACCTCTCGGATCGCGTATTGGTGATGAGCCGCCGCCCGGGGCGCATCATCGAGGACATCCGGATTCCCTTCGCCCGGCCGCGCGCTCTCGAGATCGGCGAAACGCCCGAATTCAACGAGATCTGCGGCTATCTCCGCAGCAAGATCGAGCACGTGCCGCACTGATGGTGGCCGCAAGCGAAACGGCTCCGGCGATCGTGGCGGCGGACCCGCCGGCCTTCGAGCGGCTGCGTCCGCTGGTCCTGCCGACCGCCTTCGCCGCCGGACTGCTGCTGGCCTGGGAGCTGCTGGTCTGGGTCTTCGATTATCCGAAAGTGATCCTGCCGGCACCGTCCGACATCT
>JALHMN010000030.1 GCA_022844005.1 bacterium
ACTGTTGCTGCGGCGGGCGGGGAACCGGGATGGGCAGGCCGCGCGCCGCGCCGCAGGGCAGAGCGGGGCACCGCCGGGTTCAGCGCCTCGTCGATCGCCTGCGCCTCGCCGACCAGCGTCATCTCGTAGGTCGCAACGATATGCTCGCCGAAGGCGACATCGCCCACGCCGACATGGCAATGCACGTCATGCGCGGCGCAGCGGCTCTGGAAGGCGGCGAGTTTCTGGCCGACGGCCGAAGCCGTGGGGCCTGAAAAGGCGATGTCGCGATGAAGCGTGATCACGGCGCGCACTCCGTACTGCTGAAGCGCGCATCCTGTCCCGCCAGGGTAAACAAATTCGGAATTGGGCGAGGGGGGCCGACTCCAACCCTGCTCCTGCAGCGGATCCGCGCGGCTATAGGCACTCCCGCTTCGATCGAGACTCTTTGGGACGCTTCACTTTCGGGGGAGCAGAGGGCCAGGATGTACTTATTAAAAGAGAAATTCATAGCCGATCACAAAAAAATCCCCTATAATGCGGCATTCGGTGTGATCGAGATGTCGCGTCTTGGCCATTGTGAATCTCTCGACACGACCCTCGCCGGCACTGCCGGCGGGGAAGGAGGAGCCGCGCTCGTGTCCATCGCCGGTTTAACCGGGGAGGCGATGGCACAACCTGGCCCAAACGGGCTCCAAGCTGGCCGCTCTCGGCATGGTGCGGGTCAAAACTGGCTCGAATTGGCACGAATTGGCTGACTTTGGCTAGGGCGATTTGGCGTGAATTCGCCACTCTCTATTTTATATCAATGACTTAACAATGGTTGCCCGCGTCGGCTTGTCTCGGCGCTGCAAATTCGTATCGAGCCCTGGAGTGCGCCCCTCGGGGCGGACAAGAATGTCCGCGAACGGCGGCGGACAAAAATGTCCGATGCGACAAATGTTCCGGTCGGCGCAGATCCTAACGCGGCGGTGGCAGCAGCCCATCGCGGCGAGCTGCTTCAATCACTCGCTCAACGTCGGACGCGTCATACTCGGCCAACTGCTGACCCGGCTGTTTATGGGCGGTCCACAGGTGGAAGAGGATATGGCCCGTCACTTTAGATCGGCCACCCGCCGGATGACATGGGCGGACCGCTCGACAGTCCACAATCCCGCCGCGCGGTCCCGGATTGTACTGGCAGGCCGTGGCCCCGAGTCCAGCAACGCAATTGTGTGGTCATGCTGTGGCCCCCGCGCACTCGATCAGCCATGAAGGGGTGAAGCGGGTCCTGAAGCCGGCCGAAGAGGGCGCCGCGTGAAGTCCTCGTGACCAGCGGCAAGGGAAGAGAAGGTGCGCGAGGCGCTGGCCTCAGGGGCGGGATGGTAGAGGCCGTTCGATAGGCTCGGGCCGTCGACAAGGGGATATGCCCCACCAACTGACCACTACCGTGCCCTCCCTGCCACGGCAGCAACAACCGTCGGACCACATCCCTTCAACGACCCTCCCGGTGGCGCTGAAGGTCAGCTTTCCCCATCCATGCGGCCAACTGTTACGCAATGCGCCGACGTAGGTATCGCCATTGGCCATGCTTACGGTCCCGTGCCCGTCCCACTCTCCGTTAAGCCATGAACCAACGTAGCTGCTGCCGCTTGGCGAGGTGACGATGCCGTGTCCGTTCGGCGAGCCGTTGTCCCACATTCCTTCATATCGGGTGCCGTCGGACTTCTGGTGCACTCCATGCCCGCTCTCGCGACCGTCAACCCATTCACCCGTGTAGAAGGCTCCCGTGGCAGAGACCTCTGATCCGACGCCGTGTGCGCGGCCGTTTCGCACCGCTCCGACGTAGGTCCCAATCGACCGCCCTTCGGAGAACCATTCCAACGTCCCGGAACCGACGATCGGACCATCTGGACCGCAACCACCCGACCACTTCACGGTCTGATTAGGATTGGGGACTTGGTTCCACACCCAGCAGCCGGTGCGCTCATCAACAATCCAACCCGGCGTGTCGGGCCGGGCAGCTTGATCTGCAGGCGGAGCCGCCGGCCGCTCCTGTGCGAGGGCGACACAGGGCAATAACAGCACGACAAAGGCGATGAACTTCCGAGGCATGGTTGCGCCAGTCTACACGCAGTTCGATGCGACGACCCGATCCTGATCGGAGCCCCTACCGAGCCCGCTGACGCCCCTCCAGCCTTCCCCGCCCATCCATCCGAGAACCGCTCGACCCCATCAGGTGACGCCCGGTGGGCACGGCACGGCACCTCAGGGGACCATGCGCGCATCGAAGGTGCCGAAGCGGGGGCTGTGTGGGTTTCCGAGGGGGTATAGGGGGTGTTCGCCGCGTGCCTGAAGGTCAGAGGGGCTCTCAGAAATTACGCCGGAAATTCAACGGGCCGGCGGTGACACGCCGGCCCCTCTATCGTCTTCACGTGAGGGGTAGGTGTTGAAGCCGATTCCATCTATCCCCTTGAAATCTCTACTTATTTTAAGGCAGGAAGAGAGTGGTGTCCCCGGCGGGATTCGAACCCACGACCTCGCGCTTAGGAGGCGCGCGCTCTATCCAGCTGAGCTACGAGGACGCCGGATGCGGGCGGACTATAGCGTCGAATGCCGGGATTGCCACCGTGCCGCTTCTCCATCGCGCCCCGGGCGGCTAAGACCCCATCCATGCAGGGGAAATCCATTGCCGCCTTCATGTGCCTGGCGCAGATCTGCGCGCTGGCGACGCATTCGTCCTATGCCGCCCTCATGCCGGTCTTCATCGGCGACTGGGGGCTTTCCAACGCGCAGGCCGGCTGGATTCAGGGGGCGCAGGCGATCGGCTATCTGATCGGGGTGCCGTTCCTGGGGGCGGCCACCGACCGGATCGATGCCCGGCGGATCTACATGCTCTCGAGCCTCGTCGGCATCGGCGCCGCGCTCGGCTTCGCCGGGACGGCGGAAGGCTTCTGGAGCGCCATCGGCTGGCGCTTCCTCACCGGCCTCGGCGATGCCGGGCTCTACATGCCCGGCCTCCGCGCCATCAACGACCGGGTATCGGGCGGCGAGCGCAGCCGCGTGATCGTCGCCTATACGGCGACCTATTCCTTCGGGGTCGCGGCCTCCTTCCTGCTGGCGGGGTTCGTCGCGGAGGGCTTCGGCTGGCGCGCCACTTTCCTCGTCACCGCGGCGGGCCCGGCCCTGGCCGGGGCGATCGCCTTCCTGGCGTTGAAGCCGAAGGCGCCGGCGGGGGTGGGGGACCGCCGGCCGGTCTGGCTGCAGTTCAGGGCGGTTTTCGCCAACCGGCCGGTGATGGGCTATGTGCTGGCCTATGCGTGGCACTCCTATGAACTGAACGCCTATCGCGCCTGGCTGGTCGCCTACATGACCTTCCTCGCCGCCCAGGCGGCGGCCCAGGGACAGGCGGTGCTGGCGCCCACGCTGGTCGCTGCCGCCGCCACGCTCTGCGGCCTGCCGGCCAGCATCCTCGGCAACGAGCTGGCGCTCAGCATCGGCCGCCGGCGGCTGATCGCCCGGGTCATGGCGATGGGCGTCGGCGTCGCGCTCGTGATCGGCTGCTTCGGGACGGTGCTGCCCTATTGGGTCGTGGTTCCGCTCGTCATGCTCTACGCGCTGGTGATCGCGGCCGATTCCGGCTCGCTCACCGCCGGTACGGTGGCGGCGGCCCGGCCCGAGGTGCAGGGGGCGACGCTGGCGCTGCAATCGGCCATCGCCACCACGCATTCCTTCTTCGGTCCGCTGCTCTGCGGGCTCGCCCTCGATCTCGGCGGCGGGCGCGACAGCCCCCTCGCCTGGGGCTACTGCTTCGCGGTGATCGGGCTGGGCAGCGTCATGGGCCTCGTGCTGTTGCGCCTGATGCGCCCGAAGGCGGCGGCACCAGCAGGCTGATCGTCACCGGGTCGAGGCCGATCCGGGCCGGCGTGCGCGACGCCGCGTCGCCATCGGCCTGGATGGCGATGCCCGCCGGGCCGTCGATCAGCACCTCGCGGGCGGGGAGGGTGAGGATGCCCGCCGCCCGCGGCAGACGATCGGCCAGCAGGGCGAGGCCATAGCGCATGACCGCCGGCCAGCCGCCCTTCTCGAACAGCAGCACCTGAAAGCCCGGCCGCCAGAGATCGCCTTCGGTTGCGCAGACATAGGGGCCGGCATAGCGCCGGCCGTTCAGCACCAGGACCGAGGCGGCGGCATGGCCCACACCGTCGATGCGGAGCGCGATCCGCGGAAAGGGATAGACGGTCATCTGCCGGAGCGACTCCGCCATATAGGCGCCCTTGCCGATCAGGCGCTTCAGGCGCGGGTTCACCCCCTGCACCACCTCGGCGTCGAAACCCGCGCCGGCCATCAGGACGAAGCGCCGCCCGTCGATGCGGCCGCAGACGAGCGGGCGGGGAATGCCGCGGGCGATGGTCTCGGCGGCGGGGGTGGAGCGGGCGGCGAGCCCGATCTCGGCGGCCAGCACATTGGCGGTGCCGAGCGGGATGAGGGCGAGCGGCGGCGCATCGGGCCGCAGGCCGTTCGCCACTTCCTGCACGGTGCCGTCGCCGCCGGCCACCGCCAGCACGTCGAAGGCCTCGGCCCCGATCTCGCCCGCGATGCGCTCCCCGTCGCCCCGCCGGCCGGTGGCCCGCATCGTCACCTCGCAGCCCATCAGGGTCAGCTTGGCGACGGTCCGCTGCAGGCGCAGACGTTTCCGCCCGCCGCCCGCGATCGGGTTGAAGATCACCACCACGCGCCGCCGGAGGGACTCGCTCATGGGCCCGGACCATAGCGGCGGAACACCCGCCCGCGCCGCCTGTCATCAAAACTTCACTCGATTGCAGGAAAGCCGACGCTTACCGCCGCCTACACG
The DNA here is from genome assembly GCA_022844005.1 of bacterium. Taxonomy (GTDB): domain Bacteria; phylum Pseudomonadota; class Alphaproteobacteria; order Ferrovibrionales; family Ferrovibrionaceae; genus Desertibaculum. The sequence continues at coordinate 4,814 of JALHMN010000030.1, forward strand.
GGTGGCGGCGGACGGCGGGAATGCCGCCCGAGTCGCAATGAACGAGCCGGCATGAACGCCCATAGCGGTCCGATGCGCTATCGAACGATCTGGATTTCCGACATCCACCTCGGCACGCGTGGCTGCAAGGCGGAGTATCTGCTCTCCTTCCTCAAGGTGACGGAGAGCGAGCATCTCTTCCTGGTCGGCGACATCGTCGACGGCTGGCGCTTGCGCCGGTCCTGGTACTGGCCGCAGGCGCATAACGACGTGGTGCAGAAGCTGCTGCGGAAGGCGCGCAAGGGCACCCGCGTCGTCTATATCCCGGGCAACCACGACGAGGCCTTCCGGGGGTATGTCGACAACCATTTCGGCGGCGTGCATGTGGTCTCCGAGCACGTGCACCAGCTCGCCGACGGGCGGCGCTTCCTGATCCTGCACGGCGACGAGTTCGACGGCGTGGTGCGCTATGCCCGCTGGCTCGCCTTCCTCGGCGATCACGCCTATACGGCGGCGCTCATGCTGAACCACTGGTTCAACCTGGCCAGGCGGAAGCTCGGCTATCCCTACTGGTCGCTGTCGGCCTATCTGAAGGAGCGGGTGAAGAACGCGGTCGAATACGTCTCCAGCTTCGAGACGGCGGTGGCCGACGAGGCGCGGCGGCGCGGCGTCGACGGCGTCGTCTGCGGGCATATCCACAAGGCGGAGATCCGGCAGTTCGCCGGCATCACCTATTGCAACGACGGCGACTGGGTGGAAAGCTGCACCGCCCTGGTGGAGACGCTTGAGGGCCGGCTCGAGATCCTGCACTGGGCGCCGCTGCACGATGGCGACGTGACGATCCGTCTGGCCGAGCCGGTGCCCGCCTGATGCGCATCGTCGATGTCACCGACGCCTGGGAACCGCAGCAGAACGGCGTCGTGCGGACCATGAAGCGGACCCGGGACGAGGCAACGAAGCTCGGCCACGACATGTGGTTCGTCACCCCCAACGACTTCTTCTCCTTCCCCTGTCCGACCTATCCGGAAATCCAGCTGTCGCTGGTGCGTGCCTGCACCATCGGCCGGCGGATCGAGGCGCTGAAACCCGACGCGCTGCACATCTCGACCGAAGGGCCGCTCGGCTACGCGGCGCGGGCCTGGTGCCGGCGGGAGAAGGTGCCCTTCACCACCGCCTACCACACCCGCTTTCCCGAATACGTGCATACCCGCTTCCGCTGGCCGCTCGCCTGGTCCTACGCCATGCTGCGGCGGTTCCATGCCTCGGCCACCCGCACCATGGTGGCGACGCGCTCGCTGCATGACGACCTGACGGCGCGGGGATTCGGCCACCTCGCCTATTGGAGCCGCGGCGTCGACCTCGACCACTTCCACCCGGTGGGCAAGGGCGCCATCGAGGTGAAGCGGCCGATCTTCATCAATGTCGGCCGGGTGGCGCCGGAGAAGAACATCGAGGCCTTCCTCGCCCTCGACCTGCCGGGCACCAAGGTGGTCGTCGGCGACGGTCCGGCCCGGGCCGCGCTGGAGCGGAAATTCCCGGAAGCCGTCTTCCTCGGCCGGCGCACCGATGCCGACCTGCCGGCGCTCTACGCTGCCGCCGATGTCTTCGTCTTCCCCAGCCGCACCGACACTTTCGGGCTGGTGCTGCTGGAGGCCATGGCCTGCGGCGTGCCGGTGGCCGCCTATCCGGTGATGGGCCCCCGCGACGTGATCACCGATCCGGCCGCAGGCGCGCTCGACGAGGATCTGCGCGCCGCCTGCCTCAGGGCATTGGACCTGAAGCCGGAAGCCGCCCGGGTGCATGCGCTGCGGTTTTCCTGGGAGAATGCCGCGAAGCAGTTCCTGGGCAACCTGGCGCCGATCGGCGCCTGACCTCGCGCTTGTCGCGGCGCCCGCCCGCGACTACTTTCCGCCGTTCGTCGACCCGCGCGGGGAGGATTCCCATGTTCAAAGGCTCCATCACGGCCCTCGTCACCCCCTTCAAGGGCGGCAAGGTGGACGAGAAGGCGTTCCAGAGCCTGGTCGACTGGCAGATCAAGGAAGGCACCAGCGCGCTGGTGCCCTGCGGCACGACCGGCGAAAGCCCGACCTTGAGCCACGAGGAGCACGACCGCGTGGTCGCGCTCTGCATCGAGGCGGCGGAGGGCCGGGTGCCGGTGATCGCCGGCACGGGCTCGAACTCGACCGAGGAGGCGATCCGCCTGACCCGGCAAGCCAAGAAGGCCGGCGCCACCGCGGCGCTGATCGTCTCGCCCTATTACAACAAGCCGACGCAGGCGGGGCTCTATGCGCATTTCGAGGCGATCGCGAAAGCCGTCGACCTGCCGATCATCGTCTACAACATCCCGCCGCGCTGCGTGATCGACATCCAGGTCGAGACCATGGCGAAGCTGGCCAAGATCCCGAACATCGTCGGCGTCAAGGACGCCACCGGCGACATCACCCGCATCTCCCGCCAGCGGCGCGAATGCGGTCCCGATTTCTGCCAGCTCTCCGGCGACGATCCGCTGGCGCTCGGGCAGATGGCGCATGGCGCCGTCGGCTGCATCTCGGTGACCTCCAACGTGGCGCCGCGGCTGATGGCCGATTTCCAGAAGGCCTGGGCCGCCGGTGAGCGCGACAAGGCGCTCGCCATCCACGACCGCATGCAGCCGCTGCACGAGGCGCTGTTCGCCGAGACCAGCCCGGCCCCGATCAAGTTCGCCATGAGCCTGATCGGCAAATGCGAGGAGACGGTGCGCCTGCCGCTGGTCGGCTGTTCCGAGCCCACGCGCGATCGGGTGCGGGATGTGATGCGCCAGGTCGGCCTTCTCAACTGACGCCCTTGAACCGCTCGTCCCATGGCTGATCCCGTAAGGCGGGTGGCGGCGGACAACCGCCGCGCCCGCCACGACTATTTCATCGACGACCACTTCGAAGCGGGCCTGATGCTGCAGGGCACCGAGGTGAAGTCGCTGCGTACCGGCAAGGCGAATCTGTCGGATGCCTATGCCGGCGAGCAGCGGGGTGAGCTGTTCCTGTTCAACGCCTATATCCCGGAATATTCGGGTGGGAACCGCTTCAACCACGAGCCCCGGCGGGCCCGGAAGCTGCTCTTGCACAAGCGCGAGATCGACAAGCTGCTCTCGCATGTGAAGCGGGGTGGCATGACCTTGATCCCGCTCTCGATCTACTTCAACGAGAAGGGCCGGGCGAAGGTCGATCTGGCCCTGGCCCGCGGCAAGAAGCACCATGACAAGCGCGCCTCGGAGAAGGAGCGCGACTGGAAGCGCGAGCAGGGCCGCATCATGCGTGATCGCGGCTAGGCTCGACGTCGGGAGGTTGGCGATGGCGGGCGAGGACGGCGTCACCCTGATCGGCAAGCTGAAGGAAAAGCTGGTCGTCACCAAGCAGCAATGGGCGAGGGAGGGGCGTCTCCTCACCGGCCGCCCCAACGCCGAGCGCCTGCCGCCGGGCCAGCGCCTGGTGCGCGACTGGCCGGTGCTCGACCTCGGCATCCAGCCGCATATTCCGCTCGATCTGTGGAAGCTCGTGATCGACGGCGCGGTGGAAAAGCCGGTCACCTGGGACTGGAACGCCTTCCTCGACGCCCCGCAGTCGGACTTCGTTTCCGACATCCACTGCGTCACCCAATGGTCGCGCTACGACAACCGCTGGTCGGGCGTTTCGGCGGCCAGCATCCTCGATCTGGTGAAGCCGAAGCCGGTGGCGAAGCACGTCGTCTTCCACGGCCATGACGGCTACCAGACGAATGTCACGCTCGCGATGTTCAGCGCCCCCGACGTGCTGGTGGCTCATTCCTGGGAGGGCGAGCCGCTCACCCGCGAACACGGCGGGCCGGCGCGCATCATCATGCCCCAGTTCTATCTCTGGAAATCGGCGAAATGGGTGCGTCGGATCGAGTTCCTGGCCGAAGATCGTCCGGGCTTCTGGGAGGTGCGCGGCTATCACAACGAAGGCGATCCCTGGAAGGAAGATCGCTACAGCTAGGCTTTCAGGTCTTCCGCGATCCGGCCGATGACGGCGCGGAACATGGCGGGGGTCAGCACGCCGGTATTCGTGTTGTAGCGCGAGCAGTGATAGCTGTCGTAGAGCCGGACTTGGCCGAGATCGTGCTCGGCACCATGTCCGAAGGGATGCGCGGCGAGGCGCCGGCCCAGCGCCCGCAGGACCGCGTCATGGGCGATGCGCCCAAGCGCCAGGATGGCGCGCAGGCCGGCTCCCGCCTCGATCTCCGCCTTCAGGAAGCGGTTGCAGGTGCGGATCTCGAGCGGCGTCGGCTTGTTCTCGGGCGGCAGGCAGCGCACGGCGTTGCAGATCCGCGCGTCGTTCAGAGTCAAGCCGTCGTCGGGACGCGCCTCGTAGACACCCCGCGCCAGGCCGAAATCCAGCAGCGTCGCGTAGAGGAGGTCGCCGGCGTAGTCGCCGGTGAAGGGGCGTCCCGTGCGGTTCGCTCCCTTCAATCCCGGTGCCAGGCCCACCACCAGCAGGCGCGCCGTCTCCGGCCCGAAGGAGGCGACGGGGGCGTTGTGGAAATCCGGGAAGATCTGACGGTTGCGTATGCGGAACTCGACCAGCCGCGGGCATTCGGGACAGTCGCGTCCCGGCTCGCCCGTGCTGCCCGCCGTTGCCGCGCTCACCCGCGGCGGTTGCCGGAGGTGTAGCGGGGCGGCAGGGGCGTCGTGTCGATCTCGTCGTCCGGACCGTCGCCCGGTGCCGGCACGCCGCCCATTTCGGCCTGGCGGGCCATGCGCTGCTGCATCGCCTGCTCGCGCAATGCGGGGTCGCGCATGATCTTGGGTGCCAGGTCCTGCAGCTCGATAAACTGGTCGGCCTGCCGGCGCAGTTCGTCCGCGACCATCGGCGGCGAGCTGCGCAGCGTCGAGACCACCGAGCAGCGCACGCCCTTCTTCTGCACGCTCTCGATCAGGCGGCGGAAATCGCCGTCGCCGGAGAACAGCACCACATGGTCGAGGTGGTTCGCCATGTCGAGCATGTCGATGGCGAGCTCGATATCCATGTTGCCCTTGAGGCGGCGGCGGCCGTTCTCGTCGTAGAACTCCTTGGTCCGCTTGGTCACCAGGGTATAGCCGTTGTAGTCGAGCCAATCGACCAGCGGGCGGAGCGGCGAATACTCCTGATCCTCGATGATGGCGGTGTAGTAGAAGGCTCGGATCAGCCGGCCGCGACTGGCGAACTCCTTCAGAAGTTTCTTGTAGTCGATGTCGAATTGCAGGCCGCGGGCGGCGGAATACAGATTGGCACCGTCAATGAAGAGCGCGAGGCGCTCCTGCGGATAGAACATTATGGTCCTCTAGGTTGAATGGGGCGGCCACGGCTCGCGGCAGATGAATGTCCGCGGAAATCGGCGCCCACGCGTTAGCGCTGGAATAGGCCGGTTGCGCAGCGATGGCAAGGGGGGGCTCTCCGCCGAGCGATCTTCGCGTATGGAACAACAGGCGCGCGAAACCCGGCAGCCTCGATGGAGCCGCACCCAAGTCGGCCTACGGTCGTTCTCGCTATTGAGACTAAATTGCACTAAAGCTACTCTGGGGCCGGGACCTACGGGGCGAGCGACGAATCCGCGATCATGACTTTGCCATCCACCGACCTGCTGCGCGTGTTTCTGCGGGAGCGGCCGAGGCTGTTGCGGCTGATCGGCAGAATCGTGCGCAATCCGGTCGTGGCGGAGGATCTGGCCCAGGACACGCTGCTCAGACTTTGGGAACAGCCCTTTGGCGCCGGGGACCGCAGCCTCCTGCTTCGCACCGGACAGAACCTCGCGATCGATCACCTGCGGGCCCAGACCGTTCGCAGTGCCTATGCGGCGTCGATGGTGGTGGAGCAGGTCGGTCGATCCGAACCGGAGCCCGATCGCGTCGCCGCCGACCGTCAGGCACTGGCGGGCTTCAGCGAAGCCCTTTCAGCCCTGCCTCAGCGGACACGGCAGATCCTGCTGCTGAACCGGCTGGACGGGCTGACATACGCGCAGATAGCCGTCCGGCTGGGAACCTCGGTCAGCACGGTCGAGAAGGAGATGATCCGGGCATTGCGGGCCTGTCGAGCCTGGCGGCGGAGCAGGCCAGAGGATTGAGGACGGCCGGAGGATGAGGAACCGCGGCCGTTGAGCCGTTGTGAATGGAGACAGTCGTCGGGGTCACGGGTCGGATATGGAGCGGTCGGACGAAGCGGAACAGGAGGAAATCGCGCAGGCCGCGGAAGCCTGGCATGTGCGCCTGAACGATCCTGGTGCGTCGGCGGCGGATCACTCGTCATTCCTGCGCTGGCGGGCGGCCGACGCCCGGCATGCGGCGGCGTTCAAGAGGGCGGCGGAACTCTGGGCGGATATCGGCCCGGCGGTCGAGGCGCTGGGCCGGGACGGCTGGCACCGCGCCCTGCCCATACGCAGGCGCCCCGCCCCGGTGTTGGGCGCAGTCTGTGGTCTCGCCGCTGCACTCCTTCTTACTTTCGGTTTTCTAGCGTGGCGTGATCCGGGATGGGGCGACCGGATGTTCGCCGACTTTTCAACCACCCCCGGACAGCGCGAAGCGGTTACGCTCTCCGACGGTTCGCGTCTCGAACTGGATGCCGATAGCGCAGTCGGCCTCGCCTTCACGAGCCGAGGGCGCGAACTGCGACTGTTGCGGGGCCGGCTATGGGTCGATGCGGTCCGGGACGAGGGACGCCCGTTCCGGGTGACATCGGGTGAAGCGTCCGTCGAGGTACTGGGTACTGCGTTTTCGGTAGCGCGGCTGGACGGTGGGCTGACGGCCGTCGTCCAGCGCGGTCTCGTTGCCGTGTCCCGGGCCGGAGACAAGGTGATGCTGCAGGCGGGAGAAGCCGCCGATGCCGCCGCGGGAAGGCCGCTGTTAGTGCGATCGGCGCCGGCTGTGGCGCTAGCCTGGCGACAGGGCCTGCTGGTCTTCGATGGCACGCCGCTCGGCGAAGTTGCCCGCACGCTCGAGCGCGCGGGGGCGGGGCCTGTGGCCCTGATCGATGCGGCCGCACGGCGGGCCGTCTTTACCGGCGTGTTCCAGGCCGATCGGCCCGAGGCGGTGCTGGCGGCACTTTCACCCGCGCTCGGCTTGCAAACGACGCGCGTTCCCGGTTTCGGCACCTTGATCCACCGCGGAGAAAATTTCGCCGGGCCGCGTTGAGGAATCCATCGGTCCCGCTCGTTGTGTGAATAGCGAATAACTCTCATTCGCGTTAACGGTGATGGCGGGGACGGATTGTGATTTTGATCAGGCGGCTGCGAGCGGGAACTTCTCTTATGGCCCTGCTGATGGCGATCGGTTTGTGGGCAACGGAAGTACGGGCGCAAGGGAGCGGCGCCGGCGTCGTCGGGGCGGACGCGGCCCGCGTCCATCGCTTCGACATGCCGGCGAAGCCCTTGCTCGAGGCGCTGGCGGAATTCACCGCAGCGACCGGCGTGCAGGTCTTCCGCCCCTCGGGCCAGGCGATCGGGGGCATGTCCGGTGCCGTATCCGGCAGCTTCACCGCCGAGCAGGCACTCGCTCGCCTGCTTTCCGGCACGGGTCTCGTCTTTTCCTTCACCGATGCGAGGACCGTGGCCCTGACCGCGGCGCCCGGATCTTCGGACGGCGCAACGGTGCTGGCGCCGGTTACGGTCACCTCGACGCAGGATGCGGGCGGCGAGATGACCCGCAGCTATTCGGCGCGTCGCGCTTCTGCAGGGACCAAGACCGATACGCCGCTGGAGAAGGTGCCGGCCAGCGTCCAGGTGGTGCCGAGGGCGGTGTTCGACGACCAGCAGGCGCTGCGGGTCGAGGAGGCGCTGCGCAACGTGTCCGGCACGGTGTTTGTCGATGGCGGTGAGGGCAAGACCTTCTTTTCGCGCGGCTTCAGCGCCTCGCTCTTCATGGATGGCGCGCTTCGGACCGAGTTCACCGACGGTGACGGCTACTCGGCCGATCTTGATTCCTTCAACGTGCAGCGGATCGAGGTGTTGAAGGGCCCTTCCTCGGTGCTCTACGGCAGGGGCAATCCCGGCGGTACCATCAACATCGTCACCAAGCGCCCGCAGGCGGAGCAGTCCTTTGACGTCCGCGCCACCATGGGGGCGCACGGACTGGCCCGCGGCGCAGTCGATCTGGGCGGCCCTTTGGATGAACAAGGGATCTTCGGCTATCGCCTGAACGCGGTATACGAGCATGCGGAGAGTTTCCGCGACGAGGTGGAGAGCGACCGCAAGCACATCGCGCCGATGATGCAGTGGAAGCCGACGGGCGACACCGTCGTTCTCCTCGATGTCGAACTGGCCGATATCGACCAGACGCCGGACGTGGGCATTCCGCGGATCGGCAACGGTCCTCTCGGCGGCGTGCCGCGCGACCGCTTCCTGGGTGAACCCACCGACAATTCGCAAAACAACAAGGAGCAGGTGCGGCTGCGGGTCGAGCACGCCTTCTCCGAGGCAACCTCGCTCCGGGCCGGCCTCGGCTATGCCGATACGCGCAACAAGTCCTATTTCACCCGGGGCAATGCGTTGGCTGCCGACGGCCGCACGCTGAACCGATCGATCATCGACAGTGCCTTCGAGTTCCAGGATCTGGATGCTCAGGTCGACCTGACCCAGAAAGTGTGGCTGGGCGGGCAGGAACACACGCTTCTCTTCGGGGTGGAAGCCGCCAAGCGCGACACGCTGTCGATCTTCAATTCGGCCGCCGCGGCCCCGATCGACGTCTTCAACCCGGTCTATGGCAACACCGCGCCGACCGGCGCCTTCTCGCTGTTCCGGCAGGGTACGGAGCGCAAGAGCTACGGTGCCTTCGGCCAGGCGCAAATATCCATTTCCGACGCATTGACCCTCGTCTTCGGCGGCCGATTCGATTGGGTGGAACAGGAGCGCACCACCGGCACGCCGCTGATGAAGGACGACTTCGCCTTCAGCCCGCGGGTCGGCGCGGTCTACCAGGTGGCGGAGCCGATCTCCGTCTATGCGACCTATGCGCGGTCATTCACCCCGGTGAACGGATTTCCTCTCACTTTCGGCGGCGAAACACTCGAGCCCGAGCGCGGCGAGTTGTGGGAGGGCGGCGTGAAGCTCGGCCTGCTCGATGACCGCCTCACCGCGAACGCCGCGCTCTACCAGATCGAGCGGCAGAACGTCGGCACGCCCGACCTCGCCAACCCGGGGTTCCAGATCAACGCGGGCGAACAGCGTAGCCGCGGCGTCGAATTCGACCTGGCCGGGGAACTCATGCCCGGTTGGCGCCTGATCGCTTCCTATGCCTATACCGACGCCCGGGTAACCAAGGCCGCCAACAACACCGCAGGCCGGCGGCCGGCCGGAATTCCGAAGCACAGCGCCAGCCTGTGGTCGACCTATGAATTCCGATCGGGCGATCTCGCCGGTCTCGGCTTCGGCGCCGGAGTCTTCGTTGTCGACAATCGCTACGGAAACGCCGCGAACACATTCGAGGTGGATGGCTATCTGCGCGCCGATGCCACCGTCTACTACCGGTTCGAGAACTACACCTTCCGCCTGAACGTGCAGAACCTCTTCGATGAGGAGTACTATCTGAACCCGACGCGGGCGAACTTCCTGTTGCCGGGCAGTCCGACAACCTTCCTGTTCTCCATCCAGGGGAACTTCTGAGATGCCGGCGCGCCGCGTCGTCTCGCTGCTGCACCGGTGGACCGGACTACTACTCGGGCTCGCTGTGGCCTTCGTCGGCCTGACCGGGAGCAGTGTGGTCTTTGCGCCCGAGATTGATCGTTGGCTCAATCCCGATCTGCATTTCGTGGAGCGCGGCGAGACGAGCGCGGCAGTCGATGACGTGCTGGCCACCGCCGTCGCCGCCCATGTCGGCCGACCGCCGACATTCGTCAGCATGAGGTTCGCGCCGGAACCCGGGCGCACTCACGTGATCCTGATGAAGGACGGCTTCGGGAAGGACAGCGGGCCTTTCCAGGAAGCATTCGTCGATCCGTGGTCCGGCCGGTTGCTCGGCATTCGCGTCACCGAGGACCGGTTCGCCGGGTTGCTGATCGGACTGCATGCACATCTTCTGTTGGGCGAGCATGGGCCGGGGGAGACGGCGGTGGGCCTGCTCGGCATCGTCCTGCTGTTGTTTGGTGCGAGCGGTCTCTATCTGTGGTGGCCCCGCGGACGGACCAAGGCGGCGGCCTTCCGCATTCGCCGTGGCCGGGGGAACTATTGGGCCACCTATGACACCCATAAGCTCGTAGGGGCGGGTCTGTCCGTCCTGATGATGCTGACCGCGCTGACCGGTCTCGTGCTGGTCTTTCCGGGTTATGTCCGGCCGCCGATCAAGGCGGTTTTCGACATACGGCCGCCGCCGCCGGCGCCGAAGTCGCTCGCCGATGCGGGGCCGGGCGTTGCGGCCGATGCCGCGTTGAAGGCGGCGCTCGGCGTTGTGCCAGGCGGCCTACCGACGGCGATCCAGGTGCCGGGCGCGGGCAACGGCAGCATCCAGGTCAGGCTCCGCGAAGCGGGCGATACCCGCATGCGCTACGCCGATGGCGGCGTGCAGGTGTTCGTCGATCGTCATTCCGGCGCGGTGCTGGAGGTTCGGCGCAACGATGCCCGTCCGACCGGCAGCCGGCTGCTGCATGAATGGGTGCTGCCGCTCCACACCGGCGATATTGCGGGTCTCGTCGGCCGAATCGCCATGCTGCTGGCCGGGATCGCCCCGGCAGTCCTGGTCGGCACCGGATTCTATCTCTGGTCTAGCCGGCGGACGTTGCGACGGCGCAGGCGGGCGGCTGCCGCTTGCGCGGGCGCCGCCGCGCCGTCAGGTTCGCCTCGCCATGAGCATCCTGATCGCGCTTGGCGCCAATCTGGCGTCACCTGACTTCGGTTTTCCCCGGGAGACGCTGATCGCCGCCGGCGTGCGGCTCGGCATGCTGGGGGTCGATACGCTCGCCCTGTCGCGCTGGTACCGGTCGCCGGCCTGGCCGCCGTCGGAGCAGCCCGACTATGTGAACGCCGTCATCCGCGTGGCGACCGAGGCCAAACCCCTGGCGCTACTGGAGCTGCTGCAGCGGGTGGAGGAGGAGTTCGGCCGGGTGCGCACGGTGCGGAACGCGGCCCGCGTGCTGGACCTCGACCTGATCGCCTACAACCAGGAGGTGATCCGGACGGCGGATGATCGCCTGATCCTCCCGCATCCGCGCATGCGCGAGCGGCCCTTCGTGCTGCTGCCACTCCGCGACGTGGCGCCGGCATGGCGGCATCCGGTGACCGGGGAGCCGGTGCAGGCCCTGCTGGATGGTCTGGAACTTGCCGGCACCGTCCCGCTGGAAGCGGGGCCGGAATGACGGTTCGGCAATTGCAATTGGCGGCTTGCGGCGCTATCTACCTCTCAAATCCCGCTTTTTCCGCATAAGGACCGCGACCGCCATGGCCCGCGTCACTGTAGAAGACTGCATCCTCCAGGTTCCGAACCGGTTCGAGCTGGTTCTGCTGGCCGCCCAGCGCGGCCGCCAGGTTTCCGCCGGCGCGCCGCTGACGGTGGATCGCGACAACGACAAGAATCCGGTCGTGGCGCTGCGTGAGATCGCCGATTGCACGGTCGATCTCGACAACCTGCGCCTCGGCGTCGTCAACGGCCTGCAGAAGCGGGTCGAGGTGGACGAGCCGGAAGAAGACGATATGGCGACCCGGCTCACCATTGCCGATGAATGGGTGGGTACCGCCCAGGGCGAGAAGAAGGAAGTGATCGACGAGAACGACTTCGAAGATCACGAAGCGTCGGATGGCCTCGCCTGAGGCCAGCCGCTTTCCCGCCAACCGCGCCTGTGTTCCTGACATCGCGGTCGCGCCTGATCGGGCGCGGCCGTTCGCATTCGGGGTGAGGGGCTTCGGCGCATGATCCGTCAGGTCGAACTGGTCGAGCGCGTCCTCGCCTACGACGCAGATGCCGACGAGGACCTGCTCAACCGCGCCTACGTCTTCTCGCTGAAGGCGCACGGCTCGCAGAAGCGCGCCTCCGGCGATCCCTATTTCTCCCATCCGCTCGAGGTCGCCGCGATCCTGACCGGATTCAAGCTCGACACCGCCACGATTGCGACCGCGCTGCTGCACGACACGATCGAGGATACGGTCGCCACCTATGCCGAGATCGAGAAGCTGTTCGGTGTCGAGATCGCGAAACTCGTCGACGGGGTGACGAAGCTCTCCCGTCTGGAGATCCAGTCGGAACGCAACAAGCAGGCGGAGAATTTCCGCAAGCTGCTCCTGGCCATGTCGAACGACATCCGCGTGCTGCTGGTCAAGCTGGCCGACCGGCTGCACAACATGCGGACGCTGCAGCACATCAAGGATCCCGACAAGAGGAAGCGGATCGCCATCGAGACGGTGGAGATCTATGCCCCTCTCGCCGAGCGCATCGGCATGCAGGAGGTGAAGGACGAACTGGAAGACATCGCCTTCGGCGAACTGCACGCGGACGCGCGCGCCTCGATTCTGAGCCGCCTCGAGTATCTGCGTGGCACGGACGGCAGTTTCGTGACCCGCATCGAGGACGAACTGAAGCGCACGCTGGCCAATGCCGGGGTGGAATCCTGGATCTCCGGCCGGCAGAAGCGGCCGGTCTCGATCTGGCGCAAGATGCAGTCGAAGGACGTCGCCTTCGAGCAGCTGTCCGACATCGTCGCCTTCCGCATCGTCGTTGCCGATATCGAGGCTTGCTACAAGGCGCTCGGCGTCGTCCACGCCGCCTATCCGATGGTTCCCGGACGGTTCAAGGACTACGTCTCGACCCCGAAGCCGAACGGCTACCGGTCGATACACACCACGGTGCTGGGCCCGGAGGGCTATCGGATCGAAGTGCAGATCCGCTCCACCGAGATGCAGGAAATCGCCGAGGTCGGCGTCGCCGCCCATTGGCGCTACAAGCAGCATGTCGTCACCGCCGAGGGCGAGGGCCAGCAGTACCGCTGGCTGCGCGAACTGCTCGAGATCCTGGAACAGGCCGAGGACCCGGAAGAGTTCCTCGAACACACCAAGCTGTCGATGTTCCAGGACCAGGTGTTCTGTTTCACGCCGAAGGGTGATCTCTTCTCGCTGCCGCGCGGATCGACCCCCGTCGACTTCGCCTATGCCGTCCACTCGGATGTCGGCGATACCTGCGTGGGCTCCAAGGTGAACGGTCGGCTGGTGCCGCTCAGGACCGAGCTCGCCAACGGCGATCAGGTCGAGATCCTGCGCTCGAAGACGCAGACGCCCTCGCCCACCTGGGAGAGTTTTGTCGTCACCGGCAAGGCGCGAGCCTGCATCCGCCGCTTCATCCGCAATCAGCAGCGCGATGAATATGCCGCCCTCGGCCGCCAGATCCTGCAGAAGGCCTTCAAGGAGGCAGGCGAGACCTTCGCCGAGAAGGCGGTCGATGCCGCCGTCAAGGCTTTGAAGATGAGGACGGTGGAGGACGTCTACGTCGCGCTCGGCGACGGGTCGGTTCACGACCGCGCCGTCATGCACGCGATCTTCCCCGGTCGCGACGTGGAACAGACCGACGACGAGAAGGTCGTCTCCCTTGCCCGGGCCCGCGCCCGGGCCGCCAAGGGCGACACCGCCGTGTCGATCCGCGGACTGATCCCCGGCATGGCGCTGCACTTCGCCGGCTGTTGCCACCCGCTGCCCGGCGACCGCATCGTCGGCATCGTCACCACCGGCCGGGGCGTCACCATCCACACCATCGACTGCGACACGCTGGAACAGCTGGTGGACCAGCCCGACCGCTGGCTCGATGTCGCCTGGGATCGTGACGTCGAGGCGGACGAGCAGCGATTCACCGGCCGCATCCACACGGTCGTCACCAACGAGCCCGGCGCGCTTTCGGCCCTCACCACCGTGATCGCCCGCTATAAGGCCAATATCAACAACCTGCGCATCACCAATCGCTCGACGGAGTTCTTCGAGATGGCGCTCGACCTCGAGGTCAAGGACGTGAAGCACCTGACCAACATCATCGCGGCGCTCAGGGCCAGCCCGATGATTTCCTCGGTCGAGCGGGCGAGGGGCTGAAGCCATGAGTGCCAATCGTCTGCGCCTCGGCGTGAATATCGACCACGTGGCCACGATCCGGAACGCCCGCGGCGGCGCGCTGCCCGATCCGGTCCGTGCGGCAAAGCTCTCGGCGGAAAGCGGCGCCGACGGCATCACCGCGCATCTGCGCGAGGATCGCCGGCACATTTCCGACGACGACATCCGCCGCCTGTCGGAGGAGATCGTGCTGCCGCTCAATCTGGAGATGGCCGCGACCGAGGAGATGCTGGCCATCGCGCTGCGCCACAAGCCGCATGCCTGCTGCCTGGTGCCGGAAAAGCGCGAGGAGCGCACCACCGAAGGCGGTCTCGACGTCGCCGCCCATCATGCGCATCTGGCGCCCTATATCGCCCGGCTGAACGATGCCGGCATCCGCGTCTCGCTCTTCATCGAACCCTCGCGCGTGCAGCTCATGGTGGCGAAGGCGCTCGGCGCGCCGGTGGTGGAACTGCACGTGGGCGCCTATTGCGAAGCGACCGGGGCAGACCAGGCGCGTCACCTCACCCGCATCCGCGAGGCGGCGCGCCTCGCGGCCGAACTCGGCATCGAATGCCACGCCGGTCATGGCCTCACCTTCGACACCGTGGGACCGGTCGCCGCCATCCCGGAGATACGCGAACTCAACATCGGCCATTTCCTGATCGGCGAGGCGATTTTTACCGGGCTCGATCGAGCCATCATCCGCATGCGGACATTGATGGACGAAGCCAGGGCTGCGGCCGGACCGGACGTCGCGTGACGGTGCTTCGATGATCCTCGGCCTCGGCAACGACATCATCGACATCCGCCGGATCGAGAAATCCATCGCCCGGTTCGGCGATCGGTTCCTGGATCGCATATTCACCCCGGTGGAACGCCGGAAGTCCGACCGGCGGGCCAATCGCGCCGCATCCTACGCGAAGCGCTTCGCCGCCAAGGAGGCCTGTTCCAAGGCCCTCGGCACCGGCTTCCGCCGTGGCGTCTTCTGGCGCGACATGGGGGTGGTCAATCTTCCCTCGGGCAAGCCGACGCTTGCCCTGACCGGCGGAGCCCTGAGGCGCCTGCAGGAGATCACGCCGCAGGGCATGCAGGCGCAGATCGACCTGTCGATCACCGACGACGATCCCCAGGCCCAGGCCATCGTCATCATCTCGGCCGTTCCCCTGACTTCCCTCTCGGCGCCGGCTTGACAGGCATGGCTCCGACCGGCTTCATGCGCCCGCTCACGGGTGCGCTCACCCTTCAACTTTCCCCCGACGAAATGTGATGGCAGCCAAGAAGGCGGATAAGGGCGGTTTCGTCGAGACGATCCGCACGGTGGTCTATGCGGTGCTGATCGCCGTCGGCATCCGCAGTTTCGTGTTCGAACCCTTCAACATCCCGTCGGGATCGATGCTGCCGACGCTCGAGGTCGGGGACTATCTCTTCGTATCCAAGTTCTCCTACGGCTACAGCCGCTATTCGCTGCCGTTCGGCCTTCCGTTGTTGCCCGGCCGGATCCTGCAGAGCGAACCGGAGCGCGGCGACGTCGCGGTATTCAAGCTGCCGCGCGACAATTCGACCGACTACATCAAGCGGATTCTCGGCTTGCCGGGTGATCGCATCCAGATGCGGCAAGGCATTTTCTATCTCAACGGCCAGGCGGTGTCGCGCAAGCAGGTCGATGACTACGTGCTGCGGGAATCCGGGCGCGAGCAGCGGGTCCGCCGCTATATCGAGACGCTGCCGAGCGGCAAGAGCTACACCGTGCTCGACCTGTACGACAGCTCGGGCGACAGCACGGACGTGTTCGTCGTGCCGCCCGGGCATTACTTCGCGATGGGCGACAATCGGGACAATTCGCTCGATTCACGCTTCCCTCGGGACCGGGAGGGCGTGGGGTTCATTCCGGCGGTGAACCTGGTCGGCCGCGCCGATCTGATCTTCTTCTCGCATGACGGCAGCGCGCGGTTCTGGGAAGTCTGGAACTGGCCCTTCGCCATCCGCTTCTCTCGCCTCGTCTCCTTCGTCAAGTGAGCAGGGCCGATCTTCTCCGCGACCTGAGCCGACGCCTGGGCCACGACTTTGACGATATCGGCCTTCTTGAAGAGGCGTTGACCCATCCGAGCGCGCTCGAAGGCAGGCCTGGGCGGAACTACGACCGGCTCGAGTTCCTGGGTGATCGGGTGCTGGGCGTCGTGATCGCGGATGAATTGCATCGGCGCTTTCCGGAGGCGGCCGCGGGCGAGTTGTCGCGCCGCTTCAGTGCGCTGGTGCGGGGCGAGACACTGGCGGCGGTGGCACGCGAACTGGCGATCGGTCCACTGCTCAGCTTTTCCGTCGGCGAGCGGCAGGCGGGCGGGGCCGACCGTCTCGCCAACCTCGAGAACGCCTGCGAGGCGATCGTGGCGGCGCTCTATCTCGACGGTGGTCTCGAGGCGGCGCGCCGTTTCGTGCTGGCGAAATGGGAGCCCTTCCTGGCGCTCGAGCGAGCGGCGGCCAAGGACCCCAAGAACGCCTTGCAGGAATGGGCTCATGTCGCCGGGCGGGGTCAGCCGCGCTATGCCGTGGAGAGCCGCAGCGGCCCGGACCACAATCCGCATTTCCGCGTTGCCGTCGAAGTCGATGGCCTGCCTCCCGCGATCGGCGACGGCACGTCCAAGCGGGCAGCCGAACAGGCGGCGGCAGCGGCTCTCCTGGCCCTGCACGCGAACAGAAGATCGGACGCATGAGCAAGCGCTGCGGCTATGTCGCCATCGTCGGGCCGCCCAATGCGGGCAAGTCCACGCTGCTGAACCTGCTGGTCGGCTCCAAGGTCGCCATCGTGACGCCGAAGGTGCAGACGACGCGTACCCGTGTGCTCGGCATCGCGATGGAGGGCGAGACCCAGATCATCTTCGTCGACACGCCGGGAATCTTCGCGCCGAAGCGGCGGCTGGACCGGGCCATGGTTCGCGCCGCCTGGACCGGCGCACAGGACGCGGACCGGGTGGTGGTGCTGATCGACAGCCAGCGGGGCCTCGACGAGGAGGCGCAGGGCGTGATCGCCGGCCTCAAGGCCTCGGGCCGCGCCGCCTCGCTGGCGCTGAACAAGATCGACGCGATCGACAAGCCGAAGCTGCTCGACCTCGCCGCCCGCTTCAGCGAGGCCTATCCCTTCGACGCGATCTACATGATCTCCGCCCTTACCGGCAACGGCGTTGCCGAACTGAAGGCGACGCTGGCCGCCATGATGCCGGAAGGGCCCTGGCTCTATCCGGAAGACCAGGCGGCCGACATGTCCGAGCGCCTGCTCGCCTCCGAGATCACCCGCGAGCAGGTCTTCCTGAAGCTGCACCAGGAACTGCCCTATGCCGCCCATGTCGAGACGGAGGGCTGGAAGGATGGCAAGAAGGGCGATGTCCGGATCGAGCAGACGATCTACATCACTCGCGACAATCACAAGGCGATCGTGCTGGGCAAGGGCGGGCGTACGGTCAAGGCCATCGGCGCCGCCGCCCGGGCGGAGATGGAGAAGGTGCTGGACCGGCGGGTGCACCTCTTCCTGTTCGTCAAGGTGCGCGAGAACTGGCAGGACGATCCGGAGCGCTACCAGGCGATGGGACTGGAATTCGAAAAATAGTCCTCGCGCCACTCGACAAGGACAGGTTCGTTCGATAAATTATCGAACGTTCGTTCAAAGTAAGAAATCAAGGGACGGAAATGCCCCTCTACGACCGCGTCATCCGCAACGGCATGATCATTGACGGCACGCGGGTGCCGCGGTTTCGCGGCGATATCGCCATCAAGGACGGGTTGATCGCCGAGATCGGCCATATCGACCCGTCCGATGCGGCGGAAGTGATCGACGCCACCGGCCTGATCGTGGCGCCCGGCTTCGTGGACCTGCACACGCATTACGATGCCCAGTTGTTCTGGGACCCCTACTGCACGCTCTCCTCCTGGCACGGCATTACTTCGGTGGTGATCGGCAATTGCGGCTTCGGCTTCGCCCCGGTGAAGCCCGAGATGCGCGAACGCTCGATGCTGTCGATGACCCGGGTGGAGGCCATCCCGCTCGCCTCCATGCAGGCGGGCATGCCCTGGGACTGGGTCACCTTTCCCGAATTCCTGGACAGCGTCGACCGCGCGCCGAAGGCGGTGAACATTCTTCCCTATGTGCCGATCGGCCCCCTGCTCATCTGGGTGCTCGGATTCGACGATGCCAAGGCGGGCCGGAAGCCGACCGATGCCGAGCACAAGGAGATATGCCGCCTGCTGAACGAGGCGATGGATGCCGGCGGCTGCGGCTGGTCGGCCCAGCGCATGATGCCGACCGGCCCGGCGGCGGTGCAGCGCGACTTCGACGGCACGCCGATGCCGACCGACGTGATGCATGACGACACATGCCGTGAACTGGCAAAGGTGCTGCGCCGGCGCAACCAGGGCTTCATGCAGATGCTGATGATCTCGGGTGACAATGCCCGCGACCAGGCTTTCTACGAGGAGCTGTCGGAGTTGAGCGGCCGGCCGATGATCATGAACGTGGTCCAGGCCTTCGACCACCGCCCCGAGATCCATCGCCGAGTGCTCGCTTGGCTGCGGAGCTGTCGCGAGAAGGGCATCCGGGTGGTCGGCCAGGGCCTCACCACCGATGCCGGCTTCGCCTTCACCTTCGAGGACTGGAACCTGTTCGACGACGCCCAGGCCTGGTGCGAGGCGACGACGGGCACGCTTCAGGAAAAGAAGCAGAAGCTGGGCGACCCGGCCCGCCGGCAGTTGCTGAAGGACCTGATGCCGAAAACGGCGACGGGCCCGCTGCCGGAGATCGTCATCACCGGGCCGAAGCTCGAGAAGAACAAGCAATGGCTCGACCACACGCTGGCCCTAGCGGGGCAGAAGATGGGCAAGCATCCGGTCGACGTCATGCTCGACATGGCTGTCGAGGAGGACCTGAAGACCGAGTTCTTCGCCGCCCCGCCCAACGGCAAGATCGAACATCTGCGCGAGATCGTGGCCGATCCCTACATCCTGTTCGGCGTCTCCGACGGCGGCGCGCATACCAAGTTCCTGACCGCCGGCCGCTATCCGACCGAGACCATCTGCAAGGTGGTGCGCGAGCACGGCATGATCAGCCTGGAGGAGGCGCATTGGCGTCTCGCAGCCCTGCCCGCGCAATTCGCCGGCTTCGAGGATCGCGGCGTGCTGAAGAAGGGCGCCCCGGCCGACATCGTCGTCTACGACTACGACAAGCTGGAAGTGCTGGCGCCGGAGATCGTGCACGACCTGCCGGGCGGCGAATGGCGACGCATCCAGCGGGCCAAGGGCTATCGCTACATCCTGGTGAATGGCGAGGTCACCATCCGCGACGACCAGCAGACCGAGACCTATTCGGGCGAGCTGCTGCGCCACGGCGTCGGCCGCCGCACCAGCCAGGCGCTGGCGGCGGAGTAGACGATCCCGCCGCGATGGAGTTGAGTCCGCTTCTCTTCGCGAGAGGCGGCGCCCATGCATATCGGATTGATCGGCGGCATCGGGCCGGCGGCGACGGATCTCTACTATCGCGGCCTGATCGAACGGCATGCCGCTGGCGGCACCGTGCCGGAAATCACCATCGTCCATGCCGACGTGAAGACGATGTCCGGCAACCTCGTTTCCGGCAAGGCGAAGGCGCAGGCCGAGATCTTCGCCCGCTTGGTCGCCCGGCTGAAGGCGGCGGGGGCGGAAGCCGCCGCCGTCACCTCCATGGGCGGGCATTTCTGCATCGACGAATTGGAGCCGATCGCGCCGCTGCCGATATTGAACGGTCTGGCGCCGGTGGCGGATGCGATCCGGGACAGGGGCATAGAGACGATTGGCATCATCGGCACCCGGGTGGTGATGTCGACCGGCCTCTACGGTCGCATCACCTCGGCCAGGGTCGTCGTCCCGGAAGGCCCGTTGCTGGACAAGGTGCACGACACCTACGTCGCCATGGCCGGTATCGGCCGCATCACCGAAGAGCAGCGCAACTTCTTCCACGAGGTCGGCGCGATGCTGTGCCGGCGGCAAGGCGCGGAAGCCGTCCTTCTCGGCGGCACCGACCTGTTCCTGGCCTTCCAGGGTCGGGACCCCGGTTTTCCGGTGCTCGATGCCGCCGACATCCACGTCGAGGCGATCTATCGCCGTTCGTTGTCGGCTTAGCATTGGAATGCAAGCTTCCATGCCGCAATCGCATCTCCGATCGGCTATGATCGCGGCCTTCCAGAATCGGAGCGGTCTGGCGTGGTAGTGAAAGTGCGGCGAACGTCGGGAAGCGGTGCTTCCGTCGCGGTCGAAGCCGAATCCGGTGCTCTGGGGCGCGAGGCCCTGCTGAAGGCGGCGCTAGACACTTTCGTCAGGCAGGGCTTCCACGGCACCTCGATGCGCGACATCGCCGCGCGCGCCGGCGCCAGCATTTCCGCCACCTACTACTACTTCCCCTCCAAGGTCGATCTCCTGAAGACGATCATGACCGGGGTCACCGAGGATCTGATTGCCGCCATGGAGGCAGCCCGCGACAGGGCCGGACCGGCTCCCGCGGATCGCCTGGCCGCCATCGTGCGCGCTCATGTGCGCCTGCACACCGAGCGCCAAGCCGAGGCTTTCGTCGGCAATTCCGAGCTGCGCAGCCTGGATGCGGAGGATCGCGCCGAAATGGTCGCTCTGCGCGACCGCGCCGGCGCCGTGCTGAAGGGCGTGATCGCGGAAGGGCTGGCGGCGGGTGTCTTCACCTGTCCGCATCCCGGCGAGGCGGCGCTCGCCATCCTCACCATGTGTACCGCGGTGGCCAGTTGGTTCCGCCCGGAGGGTGAGGCGGCGCCTGCCGAGGTGGCAGACCGCTATGCGGACCTGGCGCTGGCGATGCTGGGCTTTCCCGGTCGAGCCTGAGGCTTGCGGGAGATGCCCTCGGCGATCAGCCCGACGGCTTCGTCGACCACGGGCCCGAGCGGTGACTTGGTATCGATCACCCCGTAGCGCTGGCCGAGGAAGACCGCCATTCCCATCAGCGCCCAGGCGCGCACCTCGGCATCACCTTGCGTGATTTCGCCCTTCTTCGCGGCATCGAGCAGCCCCTTGCGGTAGGAGCGGGCGAAGTCCGTATAGTACTGCCGGTAGATCGCCGGATCGACGAACTGCGATTCCTCCACCAGCCGGTATATGGCCGGCATCCTGCGGGCGAATTGCAGATAGGCGAGGAGGCCGCGGCGCTCGGCATCGATGCGGTCGGTGGCATCCTCGATCGCCTCGGTGAGCTTGCGGCGCAACGTGCGTCCCATGTCGCCCACCAACTCGCGCATCACCTCTTCCTTGCTGCGGAAGTAGAGATAGAAGGTGCCCTGGCCCACCCCGGCTTCCGCCGTGATCGTGCTGATCGATGCCTCGCTGAAGCCCTTACGCCCGATCTCGCGACGCGCCGCGTCGAGAATCTTGCGCCGGGTCGCTTCGCCGCGGCCGGTCTTGGGGGGAGGGAGAGCGCGTCTGGTGACAACCATTTTAAACCTGAATCAGGCGTCATGTAAGAACGCCGTACCGGCAACTGCTTGTCAATCTATATCAAGGAATCCGCGCGATCTTGACGAGGATCGGTGGTCGCGATACCGTCGCCTGAAACCTGAATCACCTGTCAGGTTGGGGTACGGCGGACAAGGGGGAGGCGATGATGGCGATCCGACGCGACGTTGATCAGATGACCACCGGCCTTGCGTCGGAATTTCACCATCACGAAGGGAGAAAACGCATGCTGCGCTTCGCCAGCGTCCTCGGCGCCGTGGCCCTTGCCGGCACTTTCGCGGCCTCCGCCGCCGGAGCCCAGGATATCAAGATCGCGCTCATCGCCGGCAAGACCGGCGCCCTCGAAGCCTATGCCAAGCAGACGGAAGCCGGCTTCATGATGGGGCTGGAGTACCTGACGAAGGGCTCAATGACGCTCAACGGCCGCAAGATCCAGGTCATCGTCAAGGACGACCAGATCAAGCCGGATCTCGCCAAGTCGCTCCTGGAACAGGCCTATGGCGACGACAATGTCGACATCGCCGTCGGCACCACGTCCTCCGCCGCCGCGCTCGCCATGCTGCCGGTGGCCGAGGAGTACAAGAAGATCCTGATCGTCGAACCCGCCGTCGCGGACGCGATCACCGGAGAGAAGTGGAACCGCTACATCTTCCGCACCGGCCGCAACTCGACCCAGGACGCCTATGCGGGTGCGGCTTCCGTGCCCTCGACGGGCGAGGTGCATATCGCCACGCTGGCGCAGGACTACGCCTTCGGCCGCGACGGCGTCGCCGCCATGAAGGCGGCGCTGGCCGCGCTCCGGCCCAACGCCAAGATCGCCTTCGAGGAATATGCGCCGCAGGCGGCGACCGACTTCACCGCTTCGGCCCAGCGCATGTTCGATGCGTTGAAGGACAAGCCCGGCAAGAAGATCATCGCCATCATCTGGGCCGGCCCGCATCCCTTCGCCAAGATTGCCGACCTGAAGCCCGAACGCTTCGGTATCGAACTGGCGCCCGGCGGCAACATCCTGCCCGCCATGAAGCCCTATCGCAGCGTTCCGGGCATGGAAGGGGCCGTCTACTACTATTACGACTTCCCCAAGAACGCGCTGAACGAATGGCTGGTGAAGGAGCACATGGCCCGCTTCAAGTCTCCGCCCGACTTCTTCACCGCCGGCGGTTTCGCCGCGGCCTCGGCGGTCTACACCGCCATCGACAAGGCGAAGAGCACGAATACCGAGAAGCTGATCGCGACCATGGAAGGCATGACCTTCGACACGCCGAAGGGCCCGATGACCTTCCGCAAGGAAGACCACCAGGCGCTGCAGCCGATGTTCCACTTCAAGGTGAAGGGAACCGGGGTCAACGAGAACGACCTGCTCGACCTGGTGCAGGTCATTCCGGCCGACAAGATGCCGATCCCGATCCGCAACAAGCGCTGATCGAGGCAAGCACCGGGGCGGCGAATCCCTCGCCGCCCCGTCCTTGCGTTCCGGCCATGTCGATCCCTGCCCTCGAAACCCGTGACCTGACAATCCGCTTCGGCGGCCATGTCGCCGTCAACGCCGTGTCCTGCGCCTTCCACCCCGGCACGCTGACAGCCATCGTCGGACCGAACGGCGCCGGCAAGACCACTTATTTCAACCTCATCTCCGGCCAGCTGCGGGCGACGGCGGGCGAGGTTCTGCTGCGCGGCCGGCCGATGGCCGGTCTCCCGGCCTCGGCCCGCACCAAGGCCGGACTGGGGCGCGCCTTCCAACTGACCAACCTGTTCCCCAGTCTCACCGTGATCGAAAACGTTCGCCTTGCCGTTCAGAGCCGGGCCGGCGCGGGTCTCGACCTCCGGCACATGTGGAGCCATCGCCGCGACCTGATCGAGGCGGCGGACCGCCTCCTCGCCGATGTGAAGCTGACCGAGCGGCGTGACGCCACCGCCGCCGCGCTGTCGCATGGCGACCAGCGCAAGCTCGAAGTGGCCCTGCTCCTCGCCCTCGACCCCGATGTCTTCATGTTCGACGAACCGACGGCCGGCATGAGCGTCGACGAGGTGCCGACCGTGCTCGACCTGATCGCCGGCATCAAGGCGAAGGGGAACAAGACGATCCTGCTGGTCGAGCACAAGATGGATGTGGTGCGATCGCTCGCCGACCGCATCATCGTCCTGCACAACGGTGCCCTGGTGGCCGATGGCGAGCCGGGGGCGGTGATCGCTTCGCCCATCGTGCAGCAGGCCTATCTGGGCTTGGAGGTGGCGGAATGAGCGAGGTCCTGCTCCGCCTGGAAGGCGTGCATACCCATATCGGCCGCTACCACATCCTGCACGGCGTCGACCTGCTCGTGCCGCGGGGCGAACTCACCATGCTGCTCGGCCGCAACGGGGCGGGAAAGTCGACCACGCTGCGCACCATCATGGGCCTGTGGAAGGCCAGCGAGGGGCGCATCAGCTTCGGCGGCCAAGACATCACCGCCGCTGCCACGCCCGATATCGCGCAGGCTGGCATTGCCTACGTGCCCGAGAACATGGGCATCTTCGCCGACCTCACGGTGCGCGAGAACCTGATCCTGGCGGCCCGGCGCGGGGAGATCGATCCGGCCCGGCTGCGCTGGGTCTTCGGCCTGTTTCCGGCGCTCGAAACCTTCTGGTCGCTGGCGGCCGGCGTGCTGTCGGGCGGTCAGAAGCAGATGCTGGCCATCGCGCGCGCCATTATCGAGCCGCGCGAGCTTCTCCTGGTCGACGAGCCGACCAAGGGCCTCGCGCCCGCCATCATCATGAACATGATCAGCGCCTTTCGCGAGCTGAAGGCGGCGGGTGAGACCATCCTGCTGGTCGAGCAGAACTTCACCGCGGCGAAAATGCTGGGCGACGGCGTCGCCATCATGGACGACGGGCGCATCGTTCATGCCGGTACCATGGCCGAACTCGCGGAGGATGCCGGCCTGCAGCAGCGCCTGCTCGGCCCCAGCATGGATACGCATCAATGACCGCCGTCGCCGTCACGCTGCCGCCCAAGCCCAAGGTCGACTGGGTGCCGCTGGCGATCGTTCCCGTACTGGCGCTGATCGCACTGCCGCTGGTCGGCAGTTTCTCCACCTGGGTCACGCTCACCGTGGCGGCGCTCGCCATGGGCATGATGATCTTTCTTATGGCCTCCGGACTCACTCTCGTCTTCGGCCTGATGGACGTGATCAACTTCGGCCACGGCGTCTTCATCTCCATCGGCGCCTATCTGGCGCTCCTGGTCCTGGGGCCGATGGCTGCATGGGTCGCCTCCGACTCGGTGATCGAGAACGTCATCGTGCTGCTCGCCTGCATCGGCGTCGCCATGGCCGGCACCGGCGCGCTGGGCTGGGCCTTCGAAAGGGTGGTGGTGCGGCCGGTCTACGGCCAGCACCTGAAGCAGATCCTGATCACCATGGGCGGCCTGATCGTCGCCGAGCAGATGATCCATGTCGTCTGGGGGGCGAGCCCCATCCCGATCAGCCTGCCGACCACCTTCCGCGGCGCCTTCGTCGTGGGAGAGGCCGCGGTGGAGCGCTATCGCGTCATCGCCGTGGTGCTGGGGCTCCTCGTCTTCGCCGCCATGTATCTGGTGCTCAACCGCACCCGGATCGGCCTCCTGATCAGGGCCGGGGTGGAGAATGCCGAGATGGTGGAAGCCCTCGGCTACCGCATTCGCCGGCTCTTCGTCGGTGTCTTCATCGTCGGCTCGGGCCTCGCGGGCCTCGGTGGCGTCATGTGGGCCTTCTATCGCCAGACCTTGACCGCCGGCATGGGGATGGAGGTCAATGTGCTGATCTTCATCGTCATCATCGTCGGCGGCCTCGGCTCGATAGGCGGCTGCTTCATCGGTTCGCTGCTGGTGGCACTGATCGCCAACTACACCGGTTTCCTGGTGCCCAAGCTGGCGCTGGTGTCGAACATTCTGCTGATGGTGATCGTGCTGCTCTGGCGGCCTCAGGGTCTCTATCCGGTGGCCAAGCGATGAACAGTCTCCTCTCCGGCGACTTTCCGCGCTCGCGCCTGCTGGCGGCGATTCTGCTCGCGATCCTCTTCGGGCTCGCCTTCGCGCCATTCCTGTTTCCGGGGGCGCAGCCGCTCAACGTCGCCGCCAAGATCTGCGTCTTCGTCGTTCTGGTGGCGAGCTACGATCTGCTGCTGGGCTACACCGGCATCGTCTCCTTCGCCCACACCATGTTCTATGGCATCGGGGGCTATGGCGTATCGATCGCGCTCTACAGCTTCGGGCCGGAATGGGGACCCATGGCGCTCGGCATCATCGCCGCGCTCGCCGTCTCGGTGGTGCTGGCGCTGATGATCGGGCTGCTCTCGCTGCGGGTGCGCGCCATCTTCTTCGCCATGATCACGCTCGCCGTCGCCTCCGCCTTCGCCGTGCTCGCCTCGCAGCTGTCATGGCTGACGGGGGGCGAGGACGGCCGCAGCTACCGCGTGCCCGAGGTTCTCCGTCCGGGCTTCCGGCTGCTGGAGGAGCCGCTATTCGGCGTCGCCATCACCGGGAAGATCCTGAGCTACTACCTGGTTTTTTCTGTCGCCCTGGTTCTCTTCCTGCTGGCGCTCCGCATTGTCAATTCGCCGTTCGGCCGGGTCCTGCAGGCCATTCGCGAGAACGACTTCCGGGCCGAGGCGCTCGGCTATCGCGTCGTCGTCTACCGCTCGATCGCCACCTGCCTCTCGGCCGGAATGGCGACGCTCGCGGGCGTCTTGATGGCGCTCTGGCTGCGCTACACCGGGCCCGACACGACGCTCAGCTTCGCCATCATGATCGACATCCTGCTGATGGTGGTGATCGGCGGCATGGGCACGCTCTACGGCGCGGTCATCGGTGCGGCGCTGTTCACCCTCGCCCAGAACTACCTTCAGGTGCTGATGGCCCAGGTTTCGGAGGCCACCGCCGGAATCCCGCTGCTGCCGCAGCTGTTCCATCCGGATCGCTGGCTGCTCTGGCTGGGCGTGCTCTTCGTCCTCAGCGTCTATTTCTTCCCGACCGGCATCGTCGGCCGGCTGCGCCGCTAGGCTACGAGCGGCAGAGCCTCGATGTCGTAGCCGTGCGTTATGCTCCGGCCGAGGACGGGATCGTTCATCTCGATCTCGAAGCGCTCCGCCGGGCGGATGCCGCCAATGGCGGGCATGGTGCCGAAGAACATCGCCGTGCCGGGCGGCGGGCTGGCGCCCTGGCCGAAGGCACGGTCGAACAGGTCGCGCGGGCTCCTGATCGCCTGGGCGAGGCCCGACTGGTACAGGACCCGCTCGCCGTCGATGGTGGCGTAGGATCGCAGTTCCAGCTTGTCCCAGTGCGCCTGCACATCTTCGAAGCGCCAGAGGTCCGGCCCCAGGACCTTGGGGCAAAGCTGCTTCGACAGTGCCACCGACCAGGCCTCGGCCTTGCGGTCGGTATGATCCGAACCCACGCCCACCCACAGCCCGTCGGCCAGCGAGATGATGACCGGCTCCACTTCGCCGGAAGTATCGTCGCCCACGACCTGGATATGCTCTGCCTGGTCGATGATGCGCGCGCCCATCCGATAGAACAGGGGAATCTCGCTCGGCGCCTGGACGCCCAGATGGCTCAGTTCCTCGATATGGTGCCGCAGTACCGCCTCGTCCCGGCCGGTCCAGCCGGAAACGATGAGATTTTCGATCTCGACCGTGATCGTGTCGACACCGTTGCGGCCATGGCGGGTGAAGCGGAGCATCAGGTCTTGCATGACGTGGTGAAGGGATAAGGGCAATGTGATGAAGAGCCGGCAGGTTGGCAAGCGGCCCGTCAGCAGGCAGACTCCATGACAGGTTCCGGTTCGAAAGTCCGCTATGGGCATCACAGACACTTCCGAAGACAATCTCGCCGGTTCCGGCCGCGACGAGCTCCTGGCCTTCGGCTG
The DNA here is from genome assembly GCA_022844005.1 of bacterium. Lineage (GTDB taxonomy): Bacteria > Pseudomonadota > Alphaproteobacteria > Ferrovibrionales > Ferrovibrionaceae > Desertibaculum. The sequence goes on from JALHMN010000030.1 coordinate 32,176, forward strand.
GACCGCCGACGGCACGGGGCTGTTCTCCGGCCGGCTGATGGCAGAACCGCAGGGCGAGGGCTGGGTGGTGTTGGAACGCGAGGGCCGCATCCATCTCGCCGCGCTGCCCACAGCTTCCGCCGTGCGCCGCTTCGCCCAGCGCCTGGTGGGTCTGCCCGACCCGGCGGCCGAGGCCGGACGTCTCGCGGTCGCGGTGCTCGAAGAGGAACTGCGGCTGTCGCGCGAGGCGGTGAGCGCGCTCGAACGTGCCGTCGCCGACTTGGAGGAACAGATCACCGAGCTGCAGGTGAAGGATCTGCTTTCCGCCCGGAACCCGTGATACTCGATCAACCAACAATCCACAGGAGGAAATGACCATGCTCGGAGTTGTCGCAACCTTGAAGATCAAGGCGGGCCAGGAAGCCCAGTTCGAGGCCGTAGCCAAGGAATTGGCCGGCAAGGTGAATGCCAACGAGCCGGGCTGCCTGCTCTATGTCCTGCACAAGGGCGAGGAGCCGCAGACCTACGTCTTCATGGAACGCTACAAGGACCAGGAAGCGGTGGAGGCCCATCGCGCCTCGGCCCATTACAAGGAACTGGGCCGCAAGATGGGCGAATACATGGACGGCAAGCCTTCGATCCTCCGGCTGAAGGAGGTCTGACCTTGGCCGGCCGCATCGCGGGCAAGGTCGCGCTGATCACCGGCGGTGCATCGGGGCTCGGGCGGGAAACCGCCCGGCTCTTCCTCGCCGAAGGGGCCAAGGTCGCCATCACCGACATCAATGCCCAGGCGGGCGAGGCGGCGGCGCAGGAACTGGGCCCCAACTGCGCCTTCTTTCACCACGACGTCACCAGCGAGGACGAGTGGAAGGCGGTTGTGAAGGCCGCCGTCGAGCGCTTCGGCGGCCTCCATATCCTGGTGCAGTCGGCCGGCATCGGCCTTTCCAAGAACGTGATGGAGATCGAGCTCGAGGAATGGCGGAAGGTGCATGCCATCGACCTCGACGGCGTCTTTCTCGGCTGCAAGGCGGCCATCCCCGCCATCCACAAGTCGGGCGGTGGGTCGATCGTCAACATCTCGTCCATCGCCGGCATCATCGCCGGCCACAACATGGCGGCATACAATTCCGCGAAAGCAGGCGTGCGGCTGTTCTCGAAGTCGGTGGCCCTCTACTGCGCCAAGGTGAAGAACGGCATCCGCTGCAACACGGTACACCCGACCTTCATCGATACCCCCATCCTCGACAAGTACAAGGAACGCTTCGGCACCGAGCTGGCCTTGGAGAAGCTCGCCCGCCAGGTGCCGATCGGCCGCGTGGGCAAGGCTTCCGAAGTGGCCTACCCGATCCTTTTTCTCGCCTCCGACGAATCGAGCTTCATCACCGGTGCCGAGCTCGCCATCGACGGCGGCATCTCCGCCATGTGAGGAGACAGCATGCCCTTCGCCGAGGTGGGAGCGATCAGGCTCTACTACGAGGAGGCCGGAACCGGCCATCCGGTCGTCTTCGTGCACGAGTTCGCGGGCGACCTGCGCAGCTGGGAACCGCAGCTGCGGCATTTCTCCCGGCGCTATCACACCATCGCCTACAACGCGCGCGGCTATCCGCCGTCCGACGTGCCGGCGGCGATGGCGGACTATGGCCAGGACCAGGCGACCGACGATATCGCGGGTGTGCTCCGCCACCTGAAGATCGAGAAGGCGCATGTCGTCGGCTGCAGCATGGGCGCCTTCGCAGCACTGCATTTCGGCATCCGGTATCCGGAACTGGCCTCCTCGCTGGTCGTGGTCGGCGTCGGCTACGGTGCCGCTCCCGCCGTGCACCAGCAGTTCCAGCGCGAGGCGGAGGCGACCGCCGGCCGGCTCGAGCAGGAGGGCATGGCCGAGGTTGCCAAATCCTACATGCTGAGCCCCTCCCGGGTGCAGTTCCAGAACAAGGACCCGCGCGGTTTCCGCGAGAGCTATCGTTTCTTCTCGGAACATTCGGCGCTGGGCTCGGCGAATACGCTGAAGGGCTATCAGGCCCGCCGGCCGTCGCTCTACGCGCTGGAGGCGGAGTTGAAGCGGATCAGCGTGCCGACGCTCCTGGTGCTGGGCGACGAGGACGAGCCCGGTATCGACGCCAACGTCTTCCTGAAGCGCACCATCCCCTCGGCCGGCCTCGTGGTCCTGCCGCGCACCGGGCATGCGGCGAATCTGGAGGAGCCGGTGGTGTTCAACCAGCTGGTGGAGGAGTTCTTCCATACGGTCGAGGCGGGCCGCTGGACAATGCGCGATCCGCGCGCCGCCGTGGGCGGGCAGATCCTGGGGATGGGGAAACCGACGTGAGCGAACGCAAAGGCCCGCTGAGCCGTTTCAAGGTACTCGATCTGACTCGCGTGCGCGCCGGGCCGACCGCGGTGCGCCAGCTCGCCGACTGGGGCGCCGACGTGATCAAGGTCGAGGATCCGGCGGCGGGAACCGGTGGCGATGGCCTGGGCGGTCCGCGCCTGGGGTCGGATTTCCAGAACCTGCACCGCAACAAGCGCTCGCTGACCCTCAACCTGAAGGATTCCGAGGGCCTCGGCATCTTCAAGCGCCTGGTCGGCTGGGCCGATGTCGTGGTTGAGAACTACCGCCCCGACGTGAAACGCCGGCTCGGCATCGACTACGAGACCCTGAAGGCGATCAACCCCCGGATCGTCTACGGTTCCATCTCCGGCTACGGCCAGGACGGTCCCTATTATCTGCGGCCCGGCTTCGATCAGATCGCCCAGGGCATGGGCGGCCTCATGTCGATCACCGGCATGCCGGGGCAGGGACCGGTTCGGGCCGGCATCGCGGTGGCCGATTCCGCCTCCGGCATCTACCTCTCCTTCGGCATCCTGGCGGCCCTGCTTGAACGCGAGGTTTCCGGCGAGGGGCAGTGGGTGCAGACCTCGCTGCTCCAGGCCCAGATCGCGATGCTCGACTTCCAGGCCGCGCGCTGGCTGATCGGTAAGGAAGTACCGCCCCAGGCAGGGAACAACCACCCGACCAGCATCCCGACCGGCGTCTTCAGGACCAAGGACGGCTATATCAACATCGCCGCTTCCGGCCAGGCGATCTGGGAGCGCTTCTGCCAGGCGGCCGGCGGCGAGGCGCTGCTCGTCAATCCCGACTACGCAACGGGCGGCGGCCGCTCCAAGCATCGGGACCGCCTCAACGCCGATATCGACGCCCTGATCGCGGCGCGAACCTCTACGGAGTGGATCGAGCTCCTGAACGAGGCGGGGGTACCCTGCGGCCCGATCTACAAGGTGGACGAAGTCTTCGCCGATCCGCAGGTCCGCCACATGCGCATGGCGGCACCGGTGAAGCATCCGAGCCTCGGCGAGATCGAGGTGGTGAACCAGCCGGTGAAGATGAGCCGCACCCCGAGCGAGATCCGCAGCGCGACACCGGACGCCGGCGAACACAATGCCGAAATCCTGGCGACACTCGGCTACGATGCCGCCGCCGTCGCCGACCTGAAGCGCCGCGGCGTGCTCTGATCAGAATTCAGCGAATCCTGGAGAGAACCATGGACACCGGAACCGACCGCATGATCGCCCGCAAGGAAGGCGGTGTCGGCTGGATGATCTTCAACAACCCCGCCCGTCACAACGCGGTTTCCTACGACATGTGGGTGGCGGTGCCGAAGATCCTGGAGGCCTTCACCGCCGATCCGGAGGTGCGCTGCGTGGTGCTGGAAGGTGCCGGCGACAAGGCCTTCGTCTCCGGTGCCGACATTTCCGAGTTCGGCGAGAAGCGCGCCGGTGACGGCGCACGCATCTACAACGAGGCGACCGACACCGCGACGCGCGCCATCAACACCTTCACCAAGCCGACGATCGCCAAGATCAAGGGCTTCTGCATCGGCGGCGGCGTCGGCATCGCCATCGCGACCGATCTGCGCATCGCCGCCAGGGGCTCTCGCTTCGCCGTGCCCGCCGCCCGGCTCGG
>JALHMN010000031.1 GCA_022844005.1 bacterium
GGCGCGAGGACCAGGCGCGGCTCGCCTCCAACGCGCTCTACAACGTCACCACCGCCGCACTGCTGGCGGCGGAGGGCGCGGCGCTCGGCGCCGCGGGCGGCGATGCCCGCCGCCTGCTGCTGTCGCGGCTGGTGGTGGAGCATCGGTTGAAGCCGGCCGATCCGCTCGGCCTCGGGCGCGACGACGAGGCCATGGCGGATGCGCTCCTCTCCGAGGCGCCGGTCGATCTCGCCCGGGCCAGCGCGCTGATGGCGGCGTAGGAGGCGTGGGGCAGGAAAGCCGCACATGGCCGCCATGCGCTGACCCCGCCTGCGACAGTTTGTCAGGGTTTTGAAACATCCCTACTCTTCCCGCCCAGTGGGTCGAGGAGGAACGGCAATGGCGCTGGCGCAGGTCACGCTGGACGACAAGTACACGCTGGAAAAAGGGCGGATCTACGTCACCGGCATCCAGGCGCTGGTGCGCCTGCCCATGCTGCAGCGCGAACGCGATCTGGCCGCCGGTCTCAATACCGGCGGGTTCATCTCGGGCTATCGCGGCTCACCGCTCGGCATGTACGACCACCAGCTGTGGCGGGCGCGCAAGTATCTCGCCGAGCACAACATCCATTTCCAGCCCGGCGTGAACGAAGACCTCGGCATGACCGCGGTCTGGGGCAGCCAGCAGGTGAACCTGTTCCCGGGCGCCAAGGTCGATGGCGTCTTCGGCATCTGGTACGGCAAGGGGCCCGGCGTCGACCGCTCCGCCGATCCGCTGAAGCACGGCAATGCGGCGGGATCGTCGCGCCACGGCGGCGTCATCGCGCTGGCGGGCGACGACCACGGCTGCCAGTCCTCGACCCTGCCGCATCAGTCCGAGCAGATCTTCGAGGCGGCCATGGTGCCGATCCTGAACCCCGCCACGGTGCAGGAGTATCTCGACTTCGGGCTGCTCGGCATCGCCATGTCGCGCTATTCCGGCACCTGGACCGGGTTCAAGGCGATCTCCGAAACGGTGGAGAGCGCGGCCTCGGTCGATATCGATCCGGAACGGGTCAAGATCATCATCCCGACCGATTTCGAGATGCCGATGGGCGGGCTCAACATCCGCTGGCCCGATCCGCCGATGGACCAGGAGCGCCGCCTGCACGGGCCGAAGATGCTGGCCGTCGCCGCCTTCGCCCGCGCCAACCGGCTGGACCGCGTCGCCTTTTCCGGCCCGCAGGACCGCATCGGCATCGTCACTACGGGGAAGGCCTATCTCGACGTCCGCCAGGCGCTGGAAGACCTCGGCATCGGCGAGGCCCGGGCGCGGGAGCTCGGCATCCGCGTCTACAAGGTGGGGATGACCTGGCCGCTCGAGGTGACGGGCCTGCGCGCCTTCGCCGAAGGGCTGAAGGAGCTGATCGTCGTCGAGGAGAAGCGGGGCTTCATCGAAGGGCAGATCGTCCGCGCGCTCTACAACGTTGCCGCCGACCGCCGGCCGCTCGTCATCGGCAAGACCGACGAGAACGACCGCCCGCTGCTTCCCTCCGAGGGCGAGCTCACCCCCGGCGGCATCGCCAAGGTGATCGCCGAGCGGCTGATGCGCTTCACCGGCGAGCTGCCCGACCTGCATCAGAAGCTGGCGCGGCTGGACGCCAAGGAGGCGCTGTTGAACGCGCCGCCGCCCAAGCACGTGCGCCAGCCCTTCTTCTGTTCGGGGTGCCCGCACAACACCTCGACCCGCGTTCCCGACGGCAGCCGCGCCATGGCCGGCATCGGCTGCCACGGCATGACCGTGTGGATGCCCGACCGCAAGACCGCGACCATGACGCATATGGGCGGCGAGGGCGTGAACTGGATCGGCCAGGCGCCCTTCACCGAGGAGAAGCACGTCTTCCAGAACCTGGGCGACGGCACCTATCACCATTCCGGCCTGCTCGCGATCCGCGCCGCGGCGGCCGCGAAGGTGAACATCACCTACAAGGTCCTCTTCAACGACGCTGTGGCAATGACCGGCGGGCAGCCGCATGACGGCCCGCTCACCGTGCCCGCCATCTCGCATCAGGTGGCTTCCGAAGGGGCGAGGAAGGTGGTCGTCGTCACCGACGAGCCCGACAAGTATCCGGTCGGCACCGATTTCGCACCCGGCACCGAGATCCGCCACCGCGACGACCTCGACCAGATCCAGCGCGAACTGCGCGAACTGGAGGGCTTGTCGGTCATCATCTACGACCAGACCTGCGCCGCCGAGAAGCGCCGGCGCCGCAAGCGCGGCCTGTTCCCCGATCCGCCGCGTCGCGTCTTCATCAACGACGCCGTCTGCGAGGGGTGTGGCGACTGTTCGGAGAAGTCGAACTGCGTCTCGGTGAAGCCGGTCGAGACCGATCTCGGGCGCAAGCGGCAGATCGACCAGTCGAACTGCAACAAGGATTTCTCCTGCGTGAAGGGCTTCTGCCCCTCCTTCGTCTCCGTGCATGGCGGCGGGGTGCGCAAGGAGCGCAGGAAGCTCGAAGTGGTGGGGGCCGATCCCTTCGCCAGCCTGCCGATGCCGCAGGTACGCGCACTGACCGAGCCCTACGGGATTCTCGTCACCGGCATCGGCGGCACCGGCGTCATCACCATCGGCGCGCTGATCGGCATGGCGGCGCATCTGGAGGGGCGCGGCTGCACCGTGCTCGACTTCACCGGCCTCGCGCAGAAGAACGGCGCGGTGATGAGCCACATACGCCTCGCCCCGCAGCCCGAAGACCTGCACGCCGTGCGCATCGCCGCCGGCGGCGCCAACCTGCTGCTGGGCTGCGACCTGGTGGTGGCGGTGGCGCCCAATGCCATCTCGCGCTTCGAGCCCGGCGTGACGCGCGGCGTGGTCAATGCCTATATGCAGCCGACGGCCGCCTTCGTGCGTGACGGCGACATCGACTTCGAGCAGGAGGCGATGGTCCGCGTGCTGAAGGAAGCGGTGGGCAAGGACGCGCTCGATTTCGTCGAGGGCACACAGCTCGCCACCGCCATCCTGGGCGATTCGATCGCCACCAACCTCTTCATGCTGGGCTACGCTTGGCAGAAGGGCCTGGTGCCGCTCAGCTTCGAATCGATCGACAAGGCGATCGAGCTCAACAACGTGGCGATCGACGCCAACCGCCGCACCTTCGCCTGGGGCCGCCTCGCCGCGCATGACATCAACGCCGTCCGCGCGGCGGCGAAGCCGACGCTCCGCGAGGAGACGACCGTCGCCGAGAAGCTGCCGGACATCGTCGCCCGGCGGGTGGAGCTGCTGACCGGCTACCAGGACGCAGCCTATGCCGAGCGCTACCGCGCGCTGGTCGCCGAGGTGGAGCAGGCCGAACGCGCCAAGGCGAAGGGCCGCAACGGCCTCGCGGAAGCCGTCGCCCGCTCGCTCTACAAGCTGATGGCCTACAAGGACGAGTACGAGGTGGCCCGGCTCTACACCGACGGGGAGTTCGAGAAGAAGCTGCGCGCGCAGTTCGACGGCGATTTCAAGCTCAGCTTCCACCTGGCGCCGCCGCTCCTCTCGCGCCGCGATCCCGCGACGGGGCAGCTGATCAAGCAGGAATACGGACCCTGGGTGCTGAAGGCCTTCAGGCTGCTGGCCGCGATGAAGCGCTTCCGCGGGTCGAAGCTCGACATCTTCGGCTACACGGAAGAGAGGAAAACCGAGCGCGCCTTGATCGGCGCGTTCGAGACGACGGTGAAGAGCCTGATCGCCGGCCTGGACAGCCAGAACCACGCGATGGCGGTCGAGATCGCCAAGCTGCCGGAGAGCATCCGCGGCTTCGGTCATGTGAAGGAAAAGAACCTGGAGATCGCGCGAGCGAAGGAGGCGAACCTTCTCGCCCGCTTCCGCTCGCCCGAACTGCGGGCCCAGGCGGCGGAATGACAACCAGCTGACGTGGAAGGGCGCCCTGCCCTTCCACCCCGCCTGATTTTCTGACATACGCTTCACCCGAACAGAGCTTCGGGAGGAGTAAGCCCATGTCGGACCTGGAGGCATTCCGGACCGAGACCCGTGCCTGGCTGGAGGCGAATTGCCCGGCCAGCATGCGCACCCCCATGCCGGAGGAGGAGATCGCCTGGGGCGGGCGCAAGGCCACTTTCAGGCACCCCGATTCCAAGGTCTGGCTGGAGCGCATGGCGGCCCGCGGCTGGACCGCGCCGACCTGGCCCAAGCAATACGGCGGCGGCGGGCTTTCCGGCGCCGAAGCCAAGGTGCTGGCGGAGGAACTGCGGCGGATCGATGCCCGGCCGGCCCTCTTCTCCTTCGGCTTGTGGATGCTGGGGCCGGTGCTGCTGGAATACGCGAGCGAGGAGCAGAAGGCCGAATACCTGCCGAAGATCGTCAAGGGCGAGATCCGCTGGTGCCAGGGCTATTCCGAGCCCGGCGCCGGTTCCGACCTCGCGGGCCTGCGCACCAAGGCGGAAGACAAGGGCGACCACTTCCTGATCAACGGCCAGAAGGTGTGGACGTCCTATGCGACAAGGCGGACTGGATCTTCTGCCTGGTCCGCACCGACACCACGAAGAAGCACGAGGGCATTTCCTTCGTGCTGTTCGATATGACCTGGCCCGGCGTCGAAGCCCGGCCGATCAAGCTGATCTCGGGCTCGTCCCCCTTCTGCGAGACCTTCTTCACCGACGTGAAGGTGCCCAAGGCCAATCTGGTGGGCAAGCTGAACGGCGGCTGGGACATCGCCAAGCGGCTCTTGCAATACGAGCGCAGCAACATCTCCTCGGGCGGCTTCGGCAGCCTGGGCGGCGGCGGGGCGCTGGAAGTGCAGGAGGTGGCCAAGGTCTATGCCGGCGAGGATGAGGGCCGCATCGCCGATGCCGACCTGCGCGCCCGCGTGGCCGCGCATCACATGGAGGCCAAGGCCTTCGCGCTGACCGTGCGCCGGGTCGAGCAGGAGGCGCGGGCCGGCAAGGGCGTCGGGCCCGCCGCCTCGATCATGAAATATGCCGCCGCCAAGCTGAACCAGGACCGGTTCGAGCTGATCGTCGAGGCGATGGGCAACCGCGCGCTCGGCTGGGAGGGCGAGGGCTTCTCGGACACCGAGATCAAGGCGACGCGCGGCTGGCTGCGCTCGAAGGGCAATTCGATCGAGGGCGGCACGTCCGAGATCAACCTGAATGTCGTGGCCAAGCGCGTGCTCGGCCTGCGCGACCACCAGTAGGCGGGAGACCGGACCGTGGCGATCCTGACCGAAGAACAGACCCTGCTTCGTGACGCCGCCAAGGCGTGGACGGAAGCGAAATCCCCCGTCGCGGCGTTGCGCAAGCTGCGCGACGCCGGCACCGCGGAAGGCTTCGATCGCGCCGCCTGGAAGGAAATGGCCGAGATGGGCTGGGCCGGCATCCTGATCCCGGAAGCGCATGGCGGCTCCGATTTCGGCATGACGGCGATGGGCCTGGTGCTGGAGGAGACGGGCCGCACCCTCACCGCCTCGCCCCTGGTTTCCAGCGCGCTCGCCGCCGCATCGGCCCTGGTGCTGGGCGGCAGCGAGGCGCAGAAGCAGGCATGGCTACCGAGGATCGCCTCCGGCGAGGCGATCGCCGCCCTCGCCGTGGACGAACATGCGCATCACGCCCCCGAGAAGGTCTCCCTTGGCGCGGCCAAAGCCGGCAACGGCTATGAACTCTCGGGCAAGAAGGCCTATGTGCCCGACGGCGTGGCGGCCGACCTCCTGGTCGTCGCCGGCCGTACGAGCGGCAAGCCCGGTGACGGCAGAGGCGTCACGCTGTTCCTGGTCGATGGCAAGGCGAAGGGCCTGACGCGCACGGCGCTCAGGACCGTCGACAGCCGCGGCGCCGCCGATCTCGTCTTCGACAAGGTCGCGGTCGGCACCGATGCGGTGCTGGGGCCGGTCGATGGCGGCTTCGATCTCCTCGACGCGACACTCGATCGTGCCCGCGCCGGCCTTGCCGCCGAGATGCTGGGCACGGCCTCGCAGGGATTCGACATCACGCTCGAATACCTGAAGACACGCACCCAGTTCGGCCAGTTGATCGGCAGCTTCCAGTCGCTGCAGCATCGCGCCGCCAGGATGTTCACCGACCTGGAACTGGCGCGCTCCTGCGTGGAGGCGGCGCTGGCCGCGATCGACGAGAAGCGCAACGACGCCGCCGCCCTCGCCTCGCTGGCCAAGGCCAGGGCCGGCGACGTGCTTCACCTCGTCTCCAACGAGATGGTGCAGATGCATGGCGGCATCGGCATGACCGATGCGCACGACGCCGGCCTCTACATGAAGCGCGCCCGGGTGGCGGAGGCGGCTTTCGGCGGTTCGGCCTTCCACCGCGACCGCTATGCCCGGCTGATGGGCTTCTGATCGCGGCGAAGCGCTGTAGCATGGGTCACAGACGCGCGGCCGCGCCGCAGCCGATCGTTGCGGGCATGCGCGTTGATGGCGGTACAGTAGCGCATTCGAGGTCGATCGGCGGGGGTGGGGAGGTTCCGGCCGGCCTCGGGCGTTGGAGGATCGGGGCTTCGCCAGTCCCCGACGCCGCCCGCGTGTCGGAAGGAGCCCACCCATGTCCAGAACCATGTCCACCGCCCGACTTGTCATCACCGCCCTGTCCTGCGGCCTGATCCTGCTTGGCGGGTCGGCCGCCTTCGCCCAGGACGGCCGCACCTGCACGCTCTCCCGGCTGTCCGGGCCGGCGACCCTGCAACGCGACGGCACCGTCACCGCGGCGATGGCAGGCAGCAGGCTCGGTGATCGCGACCGCCTGCGCACCGGAGCGGCGGCGAAGGCGGAAATCACCTGCAGCGACGGCACCGTGGTGACCCTCGGCGCCGCAACCGATCTCGACCTCGGCCGCATCGCCGGGGCGGGTAACGCCGGAACGCTGCTCGGCCTGCTGGAAGGCATCGCCCGCTTCGTGCTGCCTCAGAACCGCCGGCCCGGCAGTTTCGAAGTCACCGCCCCCACCGCCGTCGCCTCCGTCCGATCCACGGAATGGCTGATGCAGGTCGACGGGCGTGGCACCGCCGTGCTCGTCATCACCGGCCGCGTCGGCGTCCAGGGCCGCGGACCCGGCCCGATCGCCGAACTGACGGCCGGACAGGGTGTGGACGTACCACCCGGCGCCGGCGCTCCCGAGCCACGGACCTGGGGCGCCGAGCGGGCGGCCGCCGCGTTGCGCGCCGTTACGTTCTGAGCCCGCGCGACTCCCTTCGCCGGCCGGGCCGCGAGGCAGCGAAGCTACCGCTCTACTGGATCGCGGTGGCGCTGCTGGTGGGCGGGTTGGTCAGTCTCGCCCGCCCGGCCGCCGACGGGCGCATCCTGGCGGCGCTGGAGGATGCCAGCATCGACTGGCGCTTCAGCCTGCGCGGGCCACGTCCTCCACCGGCGGAGGTCGTCATCGTGGCATTGGACGACGCGACCCTGGCCGGGCTGGGGCGCTTCCCGGTCCCACGACTGCGTATCGCCGAGGCCATCGACCGGCTGGTCGACCTCGAAGCCGGGCAAATCGGCATCGACCTCCTGCTGGTGGAGGCCGGGGGTGACCCGGGCTCGGCCGGCGATGCGGCGCTGCAGGCCGCGTTACGCCGCGCCGATCGCCCGGTGATGGCGGTGGCCGGGGTCTTCCAGGGAGGCCCGCCCGGCGCGCAGGCGATCGAGACGTTGCGCGCCGCAGCCCTGCCCATCGTGCTGCGTACCGGCCGGCAGACGGCGGGCGAAGCGCCGCACCCGCACGACTTCCTCGTTCCCGTGGCTGGCCTGCGCGCCGTCGCCCAGTTGGGCCATGTCAATCTGGCGACCGGCGCCGGTGGCATGCTGCGGCGTATGCCCCTCGCCCTTCCCCTCGGCGACCTGCAGATTCCGGCATTGCCGCTGGTGCTGGCCGCCAACCGGCTGCTGGTCGGGCGCAATGACATCGTGCTCGATCTCGGCCGCGCGGTGCGGCTCGGCCCCCGGCAAGTGCCGACCGGACCGGGCAACGCGATCGAGATCAATCATTACGGCCCGCGCGGCAGCGTGCCGACCTACAGTGTGCTCGATCTGCTGCAGGGGCGTATCGACCGCGATCGGGTGGCGGGCCGCACGGTGCTGATCGGATCGACCGCCACCGGCTTCGGCGACACCTTCATCACGCCCTTCAGCCGCGACGTCCCCGGTGTCGAGGTCCTGGCCAGCGTCTTCGGCAACCTGCTGCGGCAGGACGCCCTGATCCGCGACCGATCGATCGAGGGGATCGGCATTCTCGCCAGCGTCGGGCTCGCGCTTCTCGCCTTTCTCGCCGCCAACCTGCGCCTTCTGGGCCTTTCGATCGTCGCCTTTGGCCTTCTCCTGGCTGGCTGGGCGGCTGTGGTGCAGATCCTGTTCAGCGGCTGGAACCTCGCGCTGCCGGGCATCGAACCGACACTCGCCGCGATCATGGTAGCTCTCTTCGTCTATGCGGCGCGGATGCGCGCGCAGCGGCAGCGCAGCCAGGTGCTGGCCCGCGAACGCGCCAATCTCGCCGAAATGCACGCCCCCGCCATCGCCGACGCGGTGGCCAGCGGCGACCGTGCGCTGTTCGACGACCGTCCGCTGCAAGCAGCCGTGCTGTTCGTGGACGTCGTCGGCTATACCGGGCGCAGCGAGCGCCTGGGCCCGGACGGCACGGCGCGCTTCCTGCGCAACCTGCATGAGACGGTCGAAAGCGCGGCCTCGGCGCAGGGCGGCATCGTCACCCAGTTCATCGGCGACGGTGCGATGCTGGTCTTCGGACTGCCGCAACCCGGGCCGACCGACGCGGCGGCGGCCCTCGCCTGCGCGCGCGACCTGCTGGCCGCGACCAGCCTGCCGATGGAGGGCGAACCGGTGCGGCTGCGGATCGGCATCCATTTCGGCCCGGTGGTGGCGACGAGGCTCGGCGGACACCGGCATCGGCAGATCTCGGTCGCCGGGGATACCGTCAACGTGGCGAGCCGGCTGGAGCAGCTGGCGCGCGGCCTTGAAACCCGGCTCGCCGTGTCGGACGCCGTGGTGAATGCGGCGCGAGAAACCGGCCGGGCGGACCTGCTGGCGGGCCTGGAGCGTATTCAGGCCATGCCGCTGCGCGGCCGCCTGATGCCTGTCGTGGTATGGGCACTGAGGGAAGACGCGGTTCCGGGCTAGACGATCCGCTCTGCCCCGGTGAAAACGATCATCGAATCGGCGCGCGCCAGGGCGACGATGCAGACCCCGGCGGCGCGGGCGGCCGCCAATGCCCGTTCGGTCGGTGCCGAGATCGCGACCAGCAGGCCGATGCCGCCCTGTGCCGCCTTCTCGACCAGTTCATAGGAACAGCGGCTGGTGACCAGGGCGAAGCCGGCGGCACGGTCGGTCTTGGCCGCCAGCAGGGCGCCCACCAGCTTGTCGAGCGCGTTGTGCCGCCCCACGTCCTCGCGCACACATAGAAGCCGGCCCTCGACATCGGCCCAGGCGGCGGCATGCACGGCACCGGTTTCCGCATTCAGGCCCTGGCGGTCGGGCAGGGCGGCGAGCGCGGCACGGATGGCGGCGACAGCAATGCGCGGTGCCGCGCCGACCTGCGGCAGGTTGCGATTGGCGGCGGAAAGGGTCTCGATCCCGCAGAGCCCGCATCCCGTGCGCCCGGCGAGGAAGCGCCTGCGCTCCTTCAGGCCGGCAAATCGGCGCGCAGTCACCGTCATCCGCGCCTCGATGCCTTCGGGCAGGTGAACGACGTCGAGGTCGAGCAGATCCTCCGGCCCCGCGATGACGCCTTCGCTCAGCGAGAAGCCGAGGGCGAGGTCGGCGATATCGGCCGGCGTCGCCAGCATCACGACATGGCAGAGCCCGTTATAGACCAGCGCCACCGGCACTTCGGTCGCCAGCGGACGGTCGACGTGCTGGCGCAGGCTGCCGACAATCAGAAGGCCATCGGCCATATGGCGCGTATTCGTCATTGCCGTCAGCCTATCATGAGAAGGCGATCGGCGCCGGACGTGACGGCCTTCGCTTGTTCTGAGCCCCCACCGGGGGTTAGGCTTGCCGTCTGCCTTTCTTCATTGCGGGGATGATGATGCGTCGAATAACGCTGCTCGCGCTCGCCTTCGCGCTATCGCTGTTTGCCGGTGGCGCACTGGCCGGCCAGTTCGTGGTCGTCAGTTCCAGCGAGGCGCAATGGAAGCCGGGCCAGGTCGTGGCCACCGGTGTCGTGCTCGATATACCCGCCGGCGGAAAGTTGACCCTGGTCGGGTCCGACGGCAAGACGCTGGTGATCCGCGGTCCCTACAAGGGCGCGCCCAAGCCTCCCGCCGGAGGAAACGAACTGGCGGACAAACTGTCGAAGATGCTGTCCGCCAGCGCCGCCGACACCGGCACGCTCGGCGCCACCCGGACCGTCGGCATGGCCACGGTGTCGAGCGACGGGCGCACGCCCTTCAGCATCAGCTCGAGCATGACGGGGACGCAGTGCCTCGCCACCGGCGCGCCGGCGCAGATCTGGCGGGGCGCTGCATCGCGCATGGCCACCGGCAGCCTGATGCGCGTGGGGTCCTCCGAGCAGGGCGAGCTTCGCTGGCCGGCGCGCGAGCGACTGACCGCCTGGCCCGCCGAGGTTGCGGTTCAGGACGGCGGGCGGTATCTCCTGCGGGTCCAGGGGCGGTCCCAGCCTGCGGAGTTCCAGATCAAACTGGTTCCCGGCAATCTGCCCAGCGATGGTCATCGCGCCCTGTGGATGATGGAGCAGGGCTGCGCCGACCAGGCGCGCCTCCTGCTCGAAGGCGAGGACTGATCGTATCTTGAACTATCGTCACGGATATCACGCCGGCAACTTCGCCGACGTGCTGAAGCACGCGGTGCTGACATGCATCGCGGCCAGGCTCGCGCGCGTGGCGAAGCCCGTGCTGGCGATCGACATGCATGCCGGCGCGGGACTCTATGACCTGCAGGCGCCCAACGCCTTGAAGACGGGCGAATGGCGCGAGGGCATCGGGCGGGTGATGGCCGCTCCGCAGGCACCCGAGGTGCTGAAGCCCTATATCGACATCGTGAAGCGGGCCAATCCGGGTGGTGAGATTCGCTACTACCCCGGATCGCCGCTGATCCTGCGCGACACGTTGCGGCCCACCGACAAGATCGCACTCTACGAGATGCGGCCGGAGGATGCGCAGGCGCTGGCCCAGCTGACCAAGCCCGACAAGCGCATCAAGGCGCGCCGCGCCGATGGCTGGAAAGCGATCGTCGCCGAGATCCGCTCGCCCGATGTGCGCCCATTGGTACTGATCGACCCGCCGTTCGAGAGTGACGCCGATTTCGACCGCTCGCTCGATGCGGTCTCGGCGGCGCGTACGCGCTCGGACACCGCCTGCGTGATGGTCTGGCACCCGATCAAGGACGAGAAGCCCGTCGCCGCCTTCCGCGACAAGGTGAAGCGCGGGACCAGCGATGCCCTGATGACGGTGGAACTGGCGGTGGCACCGCCGGCCAAGGGCGAGAAGCTGACCGCGAGCGGCCTTCTCATTCTTCGTCCGCCTCGCGGCCTGAACGAAGACCTGCACGCCATGCTGCCCTGGCTGAAGGAAAAGCTGGCCGTGGCGGACGGCGCGAGCGCCGAATGGCGCTGGCTGATCGCACCGCGGTGAATACGGGCCGGGCCAGGTTCCTGGCCCGCCTGCCGGTCAACCTGTTCGGCGCCGTCATGGGCCTCTGCGGGCTGGGCCTGGCATGGCGCAAGGCAGCGCAGGTACTGGGCGCGCCGGCGGCGATCGGCGAAGCGATCCTCCTGCTCGCGGGCGTCGTCTTCGTCGTTCTCGGCTGTGTCTACGCGATGAAGGCGATGCGTCATCCGCCGGCGATCGCGGCCGAGTTCGTGCATCCACTGGCCGGTAACTTCTTCGCCGCCATCGCCATCTCGCTGCTGCTTCTGGCGGCGGCGCTGGCCCCGCATGCGCCCGGGCCTGCGCGCGTGCTCTGGATCGTCGGCGCCATCGGCGAATACGCCGCGGCCATCGCCGCCGTCCGCGGCTGGATCGCCCGCGCGACGCCACGCGAGGCGGCCAATCCCGCCTGGTTCGTGCCGGTCGTGGGCTGCATCGTGGCACCGATCGGCGGCGTCGCGCTCGACCTGCACGGCGCTTCGTGGATCCTGTTCGGCACAGGGATCACCGCCTGGATGTTCCTGCTGCCGATGGTCGTACAGCGCCTGGTCTTCGAGGCGGTCGTGCCGGCGCCGGCCACACCGACCTTCTGCATCCTGGTCGCGCCGCCGGCCGTGGGTTTCATCGCCCTCGACGCGCTGACGGCCGGGGCCGCCGGTGTGGGCGGACATCTTCTCTACGGCGGCGCCGTCTTCTTCATGGCACTGGTCCTGTCGCTGGCCGGGCGCATCGCAGCGGCGCCCTTCACCCCCGCCTGGTGGGCGACGAGCTTTCCTACCGCCGCCTTCACGGTGGCGACGCTGCGCTACGGAGAGTTGTTTCCGTCGATCGCGGCCGGCTGGGGCGGCGCGGCGATGCTGGCCACGGCGAGCATATTGATCGGCTATCTCTTCGCCCGCTCGGCGGTCGCGCTCTTGCGCGACCGCTTCTTCTGATCCGGGGCTACTTCTTGCCGAAGAGCTGGCCGACCTCCTGCATGTTGGCCATGAAGCGCTTGGACAGAACTTCCATCGCTTCCTGCTGCGCCTTGGTCATCATCTCGGAGAGTTCCTTGGCGTTGGAGACGGCGCTTTCCAGCATCGTCTTCGCCACCTCGGCCTGCTTGCCGGCGGCCTGCTCCGGAGCGTGACCGTTCATCAGCTCCTTCACCGCGCCCGACATCTGTTCCATGGACTGCTTCATGATCTCGGCATGGCGGCGGGCCACCGCCTGCATGCCGTCGGCAGCCAGCGTCTGCGCTTCCTGCACCGCTTCCAGGTTCTTGGTCTGCAGCGCCACCAGCTTTTCCATGTCCAGGCCCGGCATGGCGGGCATCTTCATGTCCTTGAACATCTTCGTCGGGTCGAAGCCGGCCGTGAACTTGGTCATGTCGAATCCCCCGAACTTGGTCGGATCGAAAGCGCCGAACGGCGAATCCGTCTTGGCCATGGTTCTGCCCCTCTTCAAAGATATGGCGTTGCGCCGATAGTATACTATCCGGCGAATATTGCACTGCAGCGATAGCGCGGCATTTTCCGCCCGCCCCCGGCGGGCGTCAAGCTAAGTTGCGGATGCCGCGCCCCGGCGTCGCACAAAAGTGAGGCGGTCCATCAGACCACCCGCCTGTCTGAGACGTTTGTCGAGATGCGCCATGGTCCGCGCCGCATCTTCGGTTTCGTCCGTGAGCCAGACGCGCAGCGTATCGGCATAGAGGGCGGCAAGCCCCTTGCGGACGAGGAGACCGCGAAGACCCTCGGCCTCGCTTCCCGCCGCCGCCAGCATCCAGCGGATGGTGCGGCGCAGCGAAGCGGCGAGAACAAGGCCGAGGCCGAGCGGATCGGCCGCCGCGGCGCGCATGAGGTCCGAAACCAGCGCCTTGCGCGGCGCCAGCAGGTCGAAACGGCGCATCACCACCTCGAACAGGCGGTCACGCAGATCTTCATGGGCGCCGGCCTCACCGCCTTCGATCATGGCCGCATCGATACGCCGGAACCAGGCCGCGAGGACGGCACCCTTGCCGGGATAGGCCAGCAGCACCTCGGAGAGCGGTCGCTCGGCCGCGGCGGCGATTTCGGCCATCGTCACCTGACCGAAGCCGCGGTCGGCGAAGAGGCCGAGTGCCACCTCGACGACGTCCGGCTGCGCCGGTGCCTTGCTTTTGGAAGTCTTCGCTGTACGAGCCATGCCTCTGAAGGTAGGGGCGCGGCCCCTAGCCGGCAAGCTCGCGGCTGCGCCGGCTGGCCGCGGCGATGGCGCGGGTCATGAGCGGCGCCAGCCCATCGGGTGCCATCAGCACCTCCAGCGCCGCCGCCGTGGTGCCGCCGGGGCTGGTGACGTTCTTGCGCAGCTGCTCGGCGCTTTCGGAAGCCCGGTGGGCCAGCTCTCCCGCTCCGCTCACCGTCGCCCGGGCGAGCCGGAGCGCGAGATCCTCCGGCAGGCCGGCAGCCACCCCCGCCGCCGCGAGGTGTTCGATCAGCAGGAAGACATAGGCCGGGCCGGAACCGGAGACGGCCGTCACCGGGTCCATCAGCGCCTCGTCCTCGATCCAGGCGGTTTCGCCCACCGCCGTCATCAGGCTTTCGCAGGCGCTTCTGGCCGCCGCGCCGACATGCGCATTGGCGCAGAGCACGGTGATGCCGCGGCCGACCGCCGCCGGCGTGTTCGGCATCGCCCGAACCACGGCGGCGCGGTTGCCGAAGGCGGCCTCGAAACCGGCGATGGTCTTGCCGGCCGCGATCGACAGATAGGTGGCGCCGTGGGTGGCGAAGCGGGCGACCGGCGGCATGGCCTCGACCATGCTCTGCGGCTTCACCGCCAGGAGCACGATTTCCGGCGTGAAGGCCGCCGGCACCTCGGCCGCGGTGGCGAAGACGCTGACGCCCCTGGCGCGCACGATGTCGGCAGTGGCGGCGAAAGGCTCGACCACCACGACCATGTCCTTCGCCTTGCCCTGGCCGAGCCAGCCCTCGAGGAGCGCCTGGCCCATCTTGCCGCAGCCGACGAGAAGTATCCGGCTCATGCCTCGCCCATGGTTTCGATCATTGCCGAATCGAGCGCATCGCGCGCCTCCTTGCCGCCCCAGATGGCGAACTGGAAGGCGGGATAATAGCGCTCGCATTCGCTGAGCGCCGTTTCCACCACCTGCTCGATCTGCCGGGCGGTGGGCGCCGGTCCGTCGCGCAGCAAGAGCGTATGGCGGAAGACCAGCATGCGCTCGTCGTGCCACAGGTCGAAATGACCGAGCCACAGCCGCTCGTTCACCAGCACGATCAGGCTGTTCAGCTCGCGCTTGCGGGGTTCCGGCACGCGAAGATCGAAGGCACAGGAGAATTGCAGCGCCCCATGCTCGATCCGGCGCGAGAACCACAGCTGGTATTCCGACCATTGCCCGGCGACGCCGGAGACGAGTTCGTCGTCGCCCTGGCGCTCGAAAGGCCAGTCGTTCTCGGTGATCAGGTGTTCCACGATGTCGAGAGGGTCGTCGACGACATCGGTCTCGATGCGGCGAAGGCTCATCCGCTCTCCCCTCTACGGCGCGCCGGCCGGGCGCAAAATCTGGGGGCCTCAGACCCGAAACCCCCTACCGGTAGACTAGAAGAAGAATCGCGAGTCGTGCAAGCGACAGACCCGGGGCGGCACGGAAAAGGCGCTATTCGGCCGCAGCACGCGCTTCCGCGGCCTTCGCGGCCTCGATCTCGGCCGCCTTCGCCTCGACCATTTCGACCAGATGATCGACCACGGACTGGTCCTTCAGGCGGTGGTGGGGCACGCCGGCGACATAGACCTGGTGGGTGTTGTTGCCGCCGCCGGTGAAGCCGATATCGGTTTCCCGCGCCTCGCCCGGGCCGTTCACCACGCAACCGATCACCGAGAGCGTCATCGGCGTGGTGATATGGGCGAGACGCTGTTCCAGCGCCTCGACGGTGCGGATGACGTCGAACTGCTGGCGCGCACAGGAGGGGCAGGAAATGACGTTGACCCCGCGGTGCCGCAGGCCCAGCGCCTTCAGCATCTCGAAGCCGACCTTCACCTCTTCCTCGGGCTCGGCGGAAAGCGACACCCGGATGGTGTCGCCGATACCGGACCACAGCAGCATGCCGAGGCCGATCGAGGACTTGACCGTCCCGGTGCGCAGCCCGCCGGCCTCGGTGACACCGACATGCAGCGGATAGTCGCAGGCCTCCGCCAAGCCCTGATAGGCGGCGACGGCGAGGAAGACGTCGGAAGCCTTCACCGAGATCTTGAACTCCCGGAAGTCGTTGTCCTCCAGGATGCGGGCATGCTCCATGGCGCTTTCCACCATCGCCTCCGGGCAGGGCTCGCCGTACTTCTCCAGGAGATGCTTTTCCAGCGAGCCGGCATTGACGCCGATCCGCATGGAGAGACCATGGTCCTTGGCGGCTTTCACCACCTCGCGGACGCGTTCGGCCGAGCCGATGTTGCCAGGATTGATGCGCAGGCAGGCCGCCCCGGCCTCCGCCGCCTCGATGGCGCGCCTGTAATGGAAGTGGATGTCGGCGACGATGGGCACCTTCGACGCCTTGACGATTTCCTTCAGCGCCCGGGTCGAATCCTCGTCCGGGCAGGAGACGCGCACGATATCGGCGCCCGCCGCCTCGCAGCGGCGGATCTGCTCGATCGTCGCCGCCGCATCGGCGGTCAGCGTGTTGGTCATGGTCTGCACGGTGATCGGCGCGTCGCCGCCGACCAGCAGACTGCCGACGCGGACCTGGCGCGATTTGCGGCGCCGGATCTCCCGATAGGCACGGACCGTCATGGAAAACACCTCTGTCGCTGCCGGCAACATGGCGGCCGGCAGCCGCCGGATCAAGCCGCAGGGAGATTACCGGAGAATGACGCGGGTCAGATCGGCTCGCCCCTGGCGCGGCGGGTGAGGATCTTGAGCTGTTCTCTGGCGCCGGGCAGGTGCGGATTGGCGGAAACGGCCCGTTCCATCGCGGTCAGCGCCCCGCCATAGTCCTTTTCCGCCTCGAGGATGGTGGCAAGGCCGGAAAGCGCACCGAAATGACGGGGTTCGAGCGCCAGCGTCTTCTGGATGTCGGCGCGGGAGGCGGCGTTGTTGCCCATCAGGAAATGCAGCGTCGCCCGCTTGTTCCACCCTTCGGCATAGTCGGGGGCGAATTCCACCACCACGTTGAAGAAGGAAAGCGCCTTGGCGTATTCCCGCCCCTGCATCGCTTCCATGCCGGAACCCATCAGGAGTTCGACCGTCGGGCTCGGGGTTTCCAGCCACAGGGTCCAGATCGCCTGTTCGATGGTCTTGATCTCGATCGGCGCCTCGGCCTCGTAGAGCTTGTCGAACAACCCGTCGAGCCGGGGATCGTCATGGGTGGCGGAAGCAACCGCGGGAAGCAGCAGGGCGCCGAAGGCGAGGGCCGGAAGAAGCCGTCTCATGGAAAGGGATGCTAGGGCGTCGGCGCCGCTTCGCCAAGTCGCGATCCCGCGAGGGCCGCCGGCACCGGCCCGCCGGTCGCCCAGTCGAGCAGTTCCACCGTATGCACGACGGGGATTGCGGTGCCGCCGGCGATCTGGGTGATGCAGCCGACATTGCCGGCGGCGATGACGTCGGGCGTCGTGCTTTCGATATTCGCGACCTTGCGGTCCCGGAGCCTTCCGGCGATTTCCGGCTGCAGCAAATTATAGGTGCCGGCCGATCCGCAGCACAGGTGCCCCTCCGGCACGTCGAGCACGGTGAACCCGGCGGCCGCGAGAAGCTGCTTCGGCGCCGCCGTCACCTTCTGGCCATGCTGCAGCGAGCAGGCCGAATGATAGGCGACGCGCAAGGGCCGCGCCCTCGCCGCCGGCAGTTCCAGTTCCGCCAGCAACTCGCTGATATCGCGCGTCAATCCTGATACCCGGGCAGCCCGCTCGGCCCAGGCGCCATGCAGGCGCAGCATGAAGCCGTAATCCTTCACCGTCGTGCCGCAGCCCGAGGCGTTGATCACGATCGCATCCAGGCCGTTCGTCTCGATCTCGGCCGACCAGGCGGCCACATTGGCCCGGGCGAGGTCGAGGGCCGCCTCCTCCTGTCCCAGGTGATGCGGCAGCGCGCCGCAGCAGCCCGCCCCCTCGGCCACCACCACCTCGCAGCCGAGCCTCGTCAGGAGCCGCACCGTCGCCTCGTTGATCCCCGGCGCCAGCACCTTCTGGGCGCAGCCGGTCAGGAGCGCCACGCGCTTCTTCCGCACGCCCTCGGCCGGGAAGGTCTGGGGCGCATCCACGCGGGAGGGCGAAGGCAGGCTGGCCGGTGCCATGTCCAGCAGCGTCCGCAGCTTTTTCGGCAGCAGGCGCGCGAAAGGACGCGCCAGGATGGCGCCGATCAAGGCGAGGCGGAACAGCCCCGGCCGGGTCAGCACCGCGGGCAGCAGCCTGCGCAGCCAGCGGTCGGCCGCCGGGCGCGTATAGGCTTCCTCGATCCGCGCCCGGCCCATGTCGACCAGATGCATGTAATGCACGCCCGAGGGGCAGGTGGTCATGCAGGAGAGGCAGGAGAGGCAGCGGTCGATATGGGTGACCTCGGTCTTCGTCGGCGCCAGGTCCTGTTCCAGCATCTCCTTGATCAGGTAGATGCGCCCGCGCGGGCTGTCGCGCTCGTCGCCCAGGAGCACGAAGGTCGGGCAGGTGGCGGTGCAGAAGCCGCAATGCACGCAAGCCCGAAGGATCTGGTCGGCCACCTGGATGCCCGGATCGGCGAGCTGGGCGAGGGAGAAATGCGTCTGCATGAAGCTCAGAGACCGGCGTAGAGGCGGCCGGGGTTCAGGATGCGCTTCGGGTCGAAGGCCTCCTTCACCCGGGCGGTGAGGGCGGCGAGCGGCGCGGGTTCCGGCTGGAACACCGGCAACGTGGTGCGCAAGGGCGCATCGGCCCGCATCAGCGTCGCGTGACCGCCGATGCCGGGCAGCGCGGCCCGTATCGCCTCGGCCGCCGGATCGGCGCCCTCGAGGCCCAGCCAGACGAGGCCGCCGGACCAGTCGTAGAACCAGCCGGTCAGAGCGACGCCGGCCCGCAGCAGCGCCTCGACCAGGGGCGGGCCCTCGGTCGGCGCGACGGAAACCCGCCAGACAATGGGTGCGGCGATCAGCGCGGCGACGTCGCGGAGTTCGGCCCACAGCGCGCCGGAATTACGCCCGTGCAGTTCCTCCTGCCGGACGCCTTCGAACATCGCCCGGAGCGCCGCGAGACGCGCCGTGGTGGAGACGGGCGTGCCTTCCAGGCGGATCGCGGTGACGGCTGCGCCTGCGTCGCGCACATAGCCCACCGCGCTCCGCGCCGCCGCGGCGGCGGGCAGATGCGCGAGGCCCGAGACCTCGTGCGGCGAGCCGCCGGCCCGGTTCAGCGCCTGCACGGCGGCGCGGTCGTCGAGGCCGTAGAGCAGCAGCGTCCGCGTCTTCTCCGCCGCGGGCAGCACCTTGAAGGAGAGTTCCGTGAAGCAGGCGAGCGTGCCGAAGGAGCCGCAGGCGAGCTTGGAGAGATCGTAGCCGGTGACGTTCTTCACCACCGTGCCGCCCGACTTGAAGCCTTCGCCCCGGCCCGAGACCGCCTTGAAGCCCAGGAGATGGTCGCGCGCCGCGCCGGCCTTTATCCGCCGCGGGCCGGAGAGGTTGCAGGCGAAGACGCCGCCGATACTGCCCTCTCCGGCCCCGTAGAGACCGGAGAGATCGATCGGCTCGAAAGGCAGTTCCTGGCCCGAGGCCGCGAGTGCCGCCTTGATCTCGGCGATCGGCGTGCCGGGGAGGGCGGTCATGTAGAGCTCGGCCGGTTCGTAGGCGGTGATGCCGGAGAGCCCCGACAGGTCGAGGGCATGCTCGGCCTGCACCGGCCGCCCCATGCCCTTCTTGCTGCCGGTCCCCAACACTTCGAGCGGATGCTCTTCCGCCACCGCCCAAGCGACCGCGTCGAGCACCTCGCGCGCATCGCGCGGCTTGAGGATGGAACCCACTTAGCCCTCCCCCGCGCGCAGCGTGGGGGAGGGTTGGGTGGGGGCGGTGACGCAAATGCGAGCGCGCTGAGTACGGCACCGCCCCCACCCCGACCCTCCCCCGCCCTTCGGTCGAGGGAGGAAGAATTCAGCGATCCTCCCCATCAGAAGCGCGGCAGGTCGGGGAAGGGAAGCTGGCCGCGATGCACATGTAGCCGCCCCAGCTCGGCGCAGCGGTGCAGCACCGGAAAGACCTTGCCCGGATTGAGCCGGTGATTCGGGTCGAAGGCGCATTTCAGGCGCTCCTGATGCGCGAGATCGGTCTCGTTGAACATCGTGCCCATCAGGTCGCGCTTCTCGATACCCACGCCGTGTTCGCCGGTCAGCACGCCCCCCACCTCGACGCAGAGCCTGAGGATGTCGGCACCGAAGGCCTCGGCCCGCTCCAGCTCGCCCGGATTGTTCGCGTCGTAGAGGATGAGCGGATGCAGGTTGCCGTCGCCGGCATGGAAGACGTTCGCCACCCGCAGGCCATGCTTCGCCGAAAAGGCGGTGATGCCGGCCAGCACCTCGGCCAGTTTGCGGCGCGGAATGGTACCGTCCATGCAGAGATAGTCGGGCGATATGCGGCCCACGGCGGGGAAGGCCGACTTCCGCCCGGCCCAGAAATTGGCGCGCTCGGCCTCCGAGGTGCTGACCCGGATCGATCCGGCACCGCAGCTCTTCACCAGCGTGCCGATGCGCTCGATCAGATCGTCCACCTCGGCCGGCGGACCGTCCAGTTCGACAATGAGGAGCGCCTCGACATCGAGGGGGTAGCCGGCATGGCAGAAGGCCTCGGCGGCATGAATGGCTGGCTTGTCCATCATCTCCATGCCCGCCGGGATGATGCCCGCCGCGATGGTCTTCGCCACCGCCTCGCCGGCGCTCTCCACCGTCGGAAAGCCGACCAGCAGCGCCCGCGCGGTCGCGGGTTTGGGCAGGATGCGCACGGTCACTTCGGTCACCACGCCCAAAAGGCCCTCGGAGCCGGTCAGGATGCCCATCAGGTCGTAGCCTGCGGTATCCAGATGCTTGCCGCCCAAATGCACGACCGAGCCGTCGATCAGCACCACCTCGAGGCCGAGCAGGTTGTTGGTGGTGAGACCGTACTTCAGGCAGTGAACGCCGCCCGAGTTCTCCGCCACATTGCCGCCGATCGAGCAGGCGATCTGGCTCGAGGGATCGGGAGCATAGTAGAAGCCGAGGTGCTCGACGGCTTTCGTGATCGCGAGGTTGGTGACGCCCGGCTGCACCCGGGCGCAGCGGTTCTCGGCATCCACCTCCAGCACGCGGTTGAACTTGCCCATGGCGAGCAGGATACCGTCCGCCAACGGGAACGACCCGCCGGACAGCGAGGTGCCGCCGCCGCGCGGCACCACCTTGATGCCGAGCGAATCACAGGTCTTCAGGATGCTGGCAACCTGCCCCACCGTCTCCGGCAGCAGCACGGCGAGCGGCGGCTGGCGATAGGCGGTGAGCGCGTCGCATTCATAGGGTTTCAGGCCGCGCGGCTCGACGATGACGTTCTCGTCCGGCAACACGCCGCGCAGCGCCTCGACCAGGGCCGGCAGGTTGGCCATGGCGGCATCGTCGGGCTTCGGCATGGCAAGCGACATCTATCCCGGCCCTCCCCGCCGCCGCTGCAATCGACCTCCTCCCTGTATAGGGCCGCGGGCGACGGGGGCCAACCGTCTCGGATGCAACACTGCGCCCGCGCATGCGTTGGGTCTCACCATGCACCGCCCGCGAACCGCCCGCCTCATCGCCGCCGGCATCCTGCTCGCCTGCCTCGGCGCCGGCTGGTTCGGCTGGCGTTATCACGCCGAGATCGTGCCGCGCCGCTACAACCCGTTCACGGCGCTGCATGTGGCCGACGAGCCGAGTTTCGCCACCCGCTTCAAGCTGATGCGCGCCGGCACGGATGCCGGGTATTGCCGCAGCGCCCTTTCCACCTCTGAACTGAAGGCAGCGTCGCTGCCCGACACGATGACGGCGGATGGCTGCGGCTTGCGGAACGCCGTCCGCATCCGGGGCGGTTCCGTCGCCGTGTCGGCGCCGTTCACGGCCAGCTGCCCGCTGGCGCTCTCCTATGCCCTGTTCGAACGGCACGTGGCCCGCCCGGCGGCGCGGATGCACCTGGGCGCGGACCTGCGCTCCATCACCCATGTCGGCAGCCATGTCTGCCGGAACATCGCCGGCACCAGCCGCCGCAGCGACCACGCGACCGCCGATGCGCTCGACCTCGTCGCCTTCACCACGGCCGGCGGGACGCGGGTCGAAATCCTGAAGGACTGGCAGGGCAACGACCGCGAGGCCCGCTTCCTGCGCGAGGTGCGCGACGGGGCCTGCCGCTTATTCCGCGGCGTGCTTGGCCCCGATTACGATGCCGCGCATGCAGACCACTTCCACTTGGCGGCGACGGGCTTCTCCGTCTGCCGCTAGCTTGCGGCAGGGTGATGAGGCCCGGATCGGACCATTTGCCCTAGATCAAGGTGAAGGGCCGAGCGGCGGCGTTGAGTGACCGCGATGAAATGTTGCGCCGCCCCTGCCATTGCTCCGGAGCCGCCCATGAGTCCGCCGACCGTCGCGCATGTCAAATGGATGGAGGTGTTCGAGACCGGCATCCCCGAGCTCGACGGCTGGCATCGCCGGCTGGTGGATCGCTGCAACGCCCTTCTCGTGCTCGCCGCCACGAAGGCGGCATGGCCGCAGGTCGTGGCCAGCACGAATGATCTAGTCTCTGATTGCATCGCTCATTTCCACTTCGAGGAAGAGCTGATGGAGCGGACGGCATTCCCCCGGCTCGTCGCGCACCGCGCGGCCCACCGGGAGTTGGAGGCGAGGCTCCGCGGCCTCGCCGCACAGATGCAGGCGGCCGACGGCACGCTCCCCGCGCATGCCGCCCTCGTCTCCTCCCTCGGGCTCGAACTGATCGAACTCATGATCCGGCACGACCTCGACTACCGCTCGCACGTGCTCTACGCGCAAGGACAATGACCCGTCCGCGTCAGAAGCCCTCCAGCACCAGCTTGCCCCGGGTCCTGCCGCCTTCGATGAGCGCATGCGCGCGCTTCAGGCCCGCGGCATCGATCCGTCCCAGCACTTGCGTCATCGTCGTGCGCAGCACCCCGGCATCGACCAGCGCGGAGACCTCGTTCAAGAGGTTGTGCTGGGCGATCATGTCGGGCGTCTCGAACACCGCCCGGGTGAACATGAACTCCCAGTGGATCGAGGCGCTCTTGCGCATCAGCGGGCGCAGGTCGAGCGGCTTACTGCTTTCGATCATGCCGAGCGCGCCTTGCGGCTTCAGCACCTCGACGATCGCCGGCAGATGCTGTTCGGTGTTGGTCAGCGCCGCGACATAGTCCACCTGCGGAATGCCGATCCGCCGCAATTCCTCCGCCAGCGGCTTGGTGTGGTCGATCACCTGATGGGCGCCGAGGTCGAGGCACCATTTCACCGTCTCCGGGCGCGAGGCGGTGGCGATGACGGTGAGGCCGGTGAGGCGGCGCGCCAGCTGGATCAGGATCGATCCCACGCCTCCCGCGCCGCCGATCACCAGGATGGCGCCGGCATCGGCACGCTTGCCGGGGGCCACGCGAAAGCGGTCGAACAGCAGTTCCCAGGCGGTGATCGAGGTGAGCGGCAGCGCGGCCGCCTCCGCGAAGGAGAGCGAGGCGGGCTTCCTGCCGACGATGCGTTCGTCCACCAGGTGGTATTCGGCATTGGTTCCCGGCCGCTCCACCGATCCGGCATAGAAGACCGCGTCGCCCGGCTTGAAAAGACCGGCGGCCGCGCCGGTGCTCTCGACCACGCCGGCGGCGTCGAAGCCCAGCACCTTGGGCTGGCCCGCCGGCGGATCGCCGCCGGCGCGGCGCTTCACATCGACCGGGTTCACCGAGACCGCGCTCACCCTGACCAGCAGGTCGCGCGGCCCCGGCGCAGGCTTCGGCAGATCGAGGTCGACGAGCGCTTCGGGCTCGCTGATCGGCAGGCTCTTGGTGAAGCCGACGGCTTTCATGCTGGGATCTCCTCCGTGACCGAAATACGACACCGCTGCCCGCCATGCGCGGCCACGGGCAATTGCCCCCTATGGGCTGCGGCGCGCGCTTGTTACTGTTGTCCCTGTGGCGACGACGCCGGAAGCGATGCTATGCATGCGCACGGCGCTGCCCAACCACAAAGTCGAGATGGTTCCGAGCGCATGAGTTGTGAGGTATCAGCGGGCCGGTCCGATGGCAACGGCAGGCGGCCCCCCATCGGCCCCCCGGGCTTCGCCGAGGTACTGCCCGAGGCGGCGAGACAGGCCTTCTTCGCTTGGCGCGCCGCGCGGCACGACGACGACCTGCCGCGGCTTTCCGATTTCGCCCCGCAGGGCCTGCCGCGGCAGACGATGCCCTGGATACTGCTGCAGCGCGAACAGCCCGATGGCGAGGTCGTCTACGGCCTGATCGGCGACGAACTCCTGCATCTGTTCCCCGGCAACGTGAAGGGCCAGCCCGTGCTGCAATGCGCCGCGTCGCAGGAACAGACGCAGCGCATGGCCCTCATCCGCAGGACACTGGATACCGGCATGCCGTTCTGGTTCACCGGTACGCTTCTGTTCAAGGGGCGCGAACAGATTCCCGTCGGCCGGATCAGCCTGCCGGCCAGAAGCGGCCGCGACCGCGTCGTCATCGTCATCTATTTCCTGCTGGACCGGGCCACGGCGGGCGAGGCGCGGACGCCGTCGCGAACCGAACTCGATCCCCGCGACATCCACTGGTGCGGCCCCGACGATCTCGAGCCGGTCGCCGAGGCCGGCCGGATGCCGGACCGGCCGTGTTGAGGCGCATCGCCGCCGGCGTGCTGGACCTGGCCTATGAGGAGAGCGGCGATCCCGCCGGCTGGCCGGTGATCCTGCTGCACGGCTTTCCCTACGACATCCACGCCTACGATGCCGTGGCCCCGCGCCTCGCTGCGGAAGGCGCGCGGGTGATCGTCCCCTATCTGCGCGGCTACGGGCCGACGCGCTTCCTCTCCCCCGCGACACCCCGCTCGGGCCAGCAGGCGGCGCTGGGCCGGGACCTGCTCGACCTCATGGATGCGCTCGGCATCGAGAGCGCCGTCCTCGCCGGCTACGACTGGGGCGGCCGGGCGGCCTGCATCGTCGCCGCGCTCTGGCCCGAACGCGCCCGGGCGCTGGTCTCGGTCAACGGCTACAACATCCAGGACATCGCGCGGGCGGGCGAGCCGCAGGCGCCCGAGAACGAGTTCCGCTACTGGTACCAGTATTATTTGCACGGCGAGCGCGGGCGCGCCGGGCTGACGCGGAACCGAGGCGCCTTCTGCCGGCTGCTCTGGAAACTGTGGTCGCCCAGCTGGGTCTTCGACGACGCCACTTTCGAGCGGACCGCCGCCGCCTTCGACAATCCCGATTTCGTCGATGTGGTGATCCAGTCCTACCGCCACCGCTTCGGCCTCGCCGACGGCGACCCGGCGCTGGAGACGGTCGAGGCGCGGCTCGCCGCCCTGCCGGCGATCACGGTGCCGTCGATCACGCTCGATGGCGGCGACGACGGCGTGTCCCCGCCCGGCGGCACCGCCCATCACGCGCGGCGCTTCACCGGCGGGCACGCGCATCGGATCATCCCCGGCGCCGGGCACAACCTGCCGCAGGAAGCCCCCGAAGCCTTCGCCCGGGCGATCATGGACGTCCGCGGAGGCTAGCGCGTCACCAGCGGCTCGACATCGCCGGTGACGGCGCCACGCCGGATCGGCACGCAATCGGGCGGGAAGTCCTGGCGGATCCGTCCGCCCCGCGCCGCCACCGCGTCCAGGAAACGCGGCAGATGCGCCATCGCCCCGTTCGGCAGGTCGTGCAGGACCATCAACGTCCAGGGCTGGCTCTCGCACTGGGCCAAGGCGGTCTCCACCCAGCCCTCCGGATCGGCGAAATCGCGCGGGATCGAATTCCACAGCACGCAGGTGTAACCGCCCGCCTGCAGGAAGCGGAGCACCGGCTCGTTCATCAGATGCGGGCCGAGTACGCCGCCCCCGCCGAAGGGCCGGAAATAGCGGTCGGGATGCGCGAGGTCGCCGATCAGCGCCTGGGTGCGGCCGATCTCGACTTCCGCGACATCCGGTTCGCTCCGCCGGCCGAGCGGGATGGAATGCGTCCAGGTGTGGTTGCCGATCGCGTGCCCCTCGGCCTTCGCCCGCTCGGCGAGGGCGCGGCCGCCGGGAAGGGCGAGCTTCTCGCCGATGACGAAGAACGTCGTCCTGATCTGCCGCCGGGCGAGTTCGTCGAGCACGCCCGGCGTGACGGACGGATCCGGCCCGTTGTCGAAACTGAGGGTGAGATCGAACATCGCGCTCAGGCCGCCGTCGCTTCCGGCGCCGAGGCGGCGCGGGTGAAGAGGATGTTGACCCGCATGCCGGCCCCGGGGCTCGATGTCACCTCGAGCCGCGCCTTGGCGTTGTCGCGCAGGCTCTGCGCGATGAGCGCGCCGAGCTTGCCTCGCTGCGGCCAGCTGGCGCCTTCCGGCAGGCCGACCCCGTCATCGGCGATGACGACGCGACAGCCCTTGTCGTCGGCGAGGCTCTGCAGCGTGATGGTACCGCCGTCGCGGCCCTTGAAGGCGTGCTTCAGGGCATTGGTCAGCAGCTCGTTCACCACCAGGCCCGTCGGCATCGCGACATTCAGGGAGACCGGATAGGAATCGACCTTGAGGTCGAGGCGCACGCCCTCGACGGCATGCGTGCGCATCACCGCCGCGGCGATCTGGCTGAGATAGACGCCGAGGTCGATCTCCTCGCTCCCCTCGCCTTCCGACAGCGACTGGTAGAGCAGCTGCAGCGACTCGATGCGGCCCGACAGGCGGCTGAAGGAGGCGCGCGCGGTGGCTTCCGGGGCGTTTCGCGCCTCCAGCCGGATCAGCGCGGTGATCATCTGCAGGTTGTTCTTCACCCGATGCTGCAACTCGCGAAGCAACATGTCCTTCTGGCGCAGCCGGCTGGCCAGCGCCTCGCGCTCCACCAGGTCCTGCGGGCTCGTCTTCACCAGGGCCACCAGGCGGAACACCGGCGTGCCGTCGTCGTTCTCGATGACGTTCGAATAGGCATCGACCACCACCGTTCCATCCTCCCGGGCGATACTGAAGGTCCCGACATGGTCGGTGCGTTCGGTCACCGCGACGCCCAGCAGGCACGAATCCGCCCCTTCGGATTCGCCGGGAATGACGGTCCAGCCCTGGCCCTCGATCGCCTCGGCGGCTAGGCCGGACAGCCGCTCGAACTCCGGATTGGTATAAACGATGCGCTCGCCCGGGCGCAGTTCCGACACGCCGATGGCGATCGGCACCTGATCGAGGAAGCGCCTGAACTGCTCACTTTCGAGCGCGTCGGCGAGGTCCGGCGTGGACATCAGGTCCCCGACCGGCTCGGACTTGTTGTCGGCTTCACTCATCACTGAATGTCCTGAAGCTTTGGCGCGCATCGCGCCGGACCCATCGGCAGCGTACCGGTCTCACGCTAGGGTATCCCATGACCCCGCCCGAGTCCCGCCGCCACATGCCGCCCTCCCTCACCCTCGATCACCTCCGCGCCCGCGCGACCGCCGCCACGGCGATGCCGCCAGCCGGCCTCGGCCGCGCCGTCGCCGCCCTCGGCTTCGTCCAGGCCGATCCCATCCGCGCCCCCGCCCGGGCCCAGGACCTGATCCTGCGCCAGCGGGTGAAGGACTATCGCGCCGGCGACCTCGAACGCGCCTTCGGCCGGCTGGCGCTGGAGGAGGACTATCTCTACGCCTACGGCTTCCTGCCGCGCGAGACGGCGCATCTCCTGCATCCGCGCCATGATCCCGCCGCGCCGGGCGGGCGGCATGTGCCGGAAGGACTGGCGGCCGAGGTTCTCGCCTTCGTCGCCGAGCGGCGGATCGCCCATCCCGCCGACCTCGAGGCCAGCTTCGGGCGTGAGCGCACCACCAACGGCTGGGGCCAGATGTCGAAGGCCACCACCCGGGCGCTGCACCTGCTGCAGCATCACGGCCTGCTTCGCGTGGCGAGCCGCCGGCAGGGCATTCGCGTCTACGCCCTGGCGCATCCCCGCCCCGATCCGCTGGAGCCGGCGGAGCGCGCGCGCCGGCTGGTCGCGCTGGTGCTGGCGCTCATGGCGCCGGCCTCCGAAGTGGGCCTCGGGCGCACCTTCGGCCTCCTGCGGCGCGGCGCGCCCGGCCTCGGCCCCTTCCGTGCCGTGCTGGCGGCGATGCTGAAGGCGGGCGAGGTGGAAAGCGCCGGGATCGACGGCGAGACCTATCTCTGGCCCGCCGGGATGAAGGCGAAACCCGTGGACGACGCGCCGCGCGTGCGCCTGCTCGCCCCCTTCGATCCCATCGTCTGGGAGCGCCGGCGGTTCGAACATCTCTGGGGCTGGGACTACCGCCTCGAAGCCTATACGCCGCCGGCGAAGCGGCGCTTCGGCTACTACGCGCTGCCGCTGCTCTGGAAGCAGGCCGTGATCGGCTGGGCCAATGTCGGGCAGGAGGGCGGGCGCCTGCGGGTGGAGACCGGCTTCATCGGGCGCCAGCCGCGCAGCCGCGACTTCCGCCGCGCGCTGGACGAGGAACTGATGCGGATGGAGGCCTTCCTCGCCCCGCGCGGCTGAGCACTACAGCCGGCTCAGGATCGCCTTGCGCCTGGCATCGTACTCTTCCCTGGTGATCAGGTTCTTCTCGTAGAGCGATTTCGCGGCGGCGAGATCGGCCTCGGTCCTGCTGGCGCCGGCCGCCGCGGCGGGCGTCGCATGCTTCGGCGCGGTGGCGTTCTGCGCCGGCGGAAAGCGCGGATGCGGGCGCACCGGCTCGCCGAAGGCGTTCTTGTTCTGCCGGGCGCCGCCGATCCGGAGCGAGGCCATCACGTTCACCGCTTCCTGCTGCGGGTTGGCGAAGGCCCGGTCGGCGCAGAAATAGCCGCGGATGATGAAGGACACGCCGGCGCGGCCGGTCTGCGGGTCGTGGAACTTGCCGACCGGCGCGTCGAAGCCCACGCAAGCCTTGTTGTCCTTCGCGAAGGTGAGATAGCCGCCGTTGCCGGCCTCGCGATAGGCGCTGACATGGGAGACCGGCGGCTGCGAGCCGGCGATGTACTTGCGCACCAGCGCTTCCGACTCGGTCTTGCTGTACAGGCTGAAATTGCCCTGCTTCTGCAGCATCGTGATGTTGACGAGAAAGCCGTTCACCTCGCCCACCACGGCCGCGCTGTGGCCCGTGACCGAACTGTCGCCGTAGCGATAGACCGAGGATTGCCGGCAGCGGAAGCCGGGCACGAAGGAAAGCTCGGCCTGCTCGCAGCGGACATCGGACCAGGTGGTCTGCGCCTGCGCCTCGGCATTGCCCGCGAAGGCGAGGCCGAAGCCGGCAAGCAGAAGAAATCGAGCGCGCATCACGTCCCCCGGTGGAAAGCCACCGAAGCCTTGCGCCGAATCCTTACCAAATCTTCTTCGCGGCCCGGCTTTTCCTCACTGCGCGAAGCCGAGGAGGCGCGGCAGGAACAGCGTCACCTCCGGCACCATCGCCACCAGGATCAGGGTGACGATGATCGCGGCCAGGAACGGCAGGAGCGGCTTCACCAGCTTTTCCATCGGCAGGCCGCTGATCGCCATGCCGACGAAGAGGCAGAGGCCGACCGGCGGCGTGATGTGCCCGACCGCCGAGGCGATGACGCAGACGAGGCCGAAATGGATCGGGTCGACGCCGGCCGCCTGCGCCACCGGCAGCAAGACCGGCACCGTCACCAGGATGATCTCGGAAGGGGTGAGGAAGGTCCCCAGCATGACGTAGAGCGCGATCACCATGAGGATGAACAGCGTCCAGTGCGGGGCGATGGCGGCGATCGCCTCGGCCACCGCGAAGGGGAATTTCGAATAGGTCAGCACCCAGCCGAAGGCGCCGACGAAGCCGATGATGAGCCCGATGACGCCCGACAGCCGCGCCGAATCGGCGAAGATCCGCGGCAGTTCGCGCCAGGACGGCTCGCGGTAGAAGATCGGCGGCACCACCAGGGCATAGACGACGGCGACGGCGGCGGCCTCGGTGGGCGTGAACAGGCCGAAGATGATGCCGCCCATGATGATCACCGGGATCATGAGCGCCGGCAGCGAGCGCCCGAGCACGCGCAGGAACTGCGGCAGGGTCGGCGGTTCCTCGCGCGGATAGTTGCGCGCCCGGGCGATGAAGAAGACCGGCACCGCCATGCCGAGGCCGATCAGCAGGCCCGGGATGATGCCGGCGGCGAACATCGCCGCCACCGACTGGTCGGCCATCCAGGCATAGATGACGGCGATGATCGAGGGCGGGATGATCGGTGCCACCACGGCGGTGGATACGGTGAGCGCGGTGGCGAAGTCGCGGTCGTAGCCCTTCCTCTCCATCTGCGGGATCAGGAAGGTGCCGAGCGCCGAGACGTCGGCCACCGCCGAACCCGAGATGCCGCCGAACACCATGCTGTCGGCCACGTTCACATAGGCGAGCCCGCCGCGGAAACGCCCCACCACGGCGGTGGCGAGGTCGATGATGATGCGCGCCACGCCGCCGCGCGCCGCGATATTGCCGGCCAGGATGAACAGCGGCGCCGAGAGCAGCAGGTAGGAATCCGAGATCAGGCCGACGAAGCGGGTCGGGATGATGATCGGGTTCAGCGCCGGGAAGAGGAAGGAGGCGGCGAGCGCGCCGATGCCGAGCGCGATGCTGATCGGCGTGCCGAGCAGGATGAAGACGACGAAGACGATCAGGAGCGTTTCGGCCACAGGTCCCCCAGCGCGCGGCGCAATGTGCCCAGCATGGGCAGGATGATCAGCACCGCGCCGACCGGAATGGCCGCGAAGACGTAGCCGAGCGGCAGGTCGAGCCCGGCCGAGGTCTGCATCTGGGCGTTCGGGACCAGGATGAAGGAGAGGCGGATCAGCCAGACGAAGAGCCCGATCCCGGCGAGCGTGGTCAGGATGACCGTGGCCGCCCGCAGGCGCGGGCCCATGAGGTTGATGAAATAGTCGAGCACCGTATGCTCGCCCCGCTGCATGGCCGAGGCGGCGCCGATCATGATCAGCCAGACGAAGAGATAGCGCGGCACCTCCTCCAGCCCGTCGATCCCGGTCCAGCCGAGATACCGCGCGATCACCTGCAGGAAGACGGCGCCGGCCATCACCGCCAGGATCAGCCCGCCCAGATGGCCGAGGCCGTCATAGGCGAGGGCGAATCCGCCGCGCCGCGACGCCTCGCCGTCCTTTCCCTCCATGCCGCTATTTCACGGCCAGGATGAAGTCGACCATCTTCTTGGCGTCCTTGCCGGCCGGGGTGGCATAGAAATCCTCGTAGACGCTCATCGTCGCATCGCGGAACGGCCCGGCATCGGGCTTGGTGATGGTGACGCCCTTCGCCTTCACCTGGTCCTGGATCGACTTGTCCTCGTCCAGGATGAACTTCCTGTTGAAGTCGCGCGCATGCGCCCAGGCGTCCATGATCGCCTTCTGGCCGGCGGCGTCCTGCTTCGCCCAGGAGGCCTTGGACATGATCAGCGCCACCGCCTGATGGGTGTGCCGAACATCGGCCACGAACTTCACGATGTCGTAGAACTTGTTGTGATAGAAAGTGTTGACCCCGCCCTCGGCGAATTCGATCACCTTCGTCTGCAGCGCCGTCGCCACTTCCGGGAAGGCGATGGGCGTCGAGATCATGCCGAGCGCCTTGAAGGTGGCGACCAGGATCTTGTCCTCCTGCACCCGCACCTTCTTGCCCTTCACGTCGGCGATGCCGTTGATCGCGTGATGGCCGTAGATGCCGCGATAGCCGGCGGCGATGAAGCCGACCAGCTTCAGCCCCTTCTTGTCCAGCACGCCCTCGTAGTACTTGGTGATCGTGTCCGAGCCGTCGAGGGCTTTGAACACGTGCTCGTAGTCGCGGAAGATGTAGGGCAGCTGGAACACCGACACTTCCGGTACCAGCGT
This sequence comes from bacterium, assembly GCA_022844005.1. Classification (GTDB taxonomy): domain Bacteria; phylum Pseudomonadota; class Alphaproteobacteria; order Ferrovibrionales; family Ferrovibrionaceae; genus Desertibaculum. Next base: position 31,508 of record JALHMN010000031.1, read on the forward strand.
CGAGAGCGGCGCCGTGGTGATCGGGCCGAAATCGACGGCGCCCAGCTGGATCTGCTGGGCCACCTCGCGTTCGCCGCCCAGCGCCCCCGAATGATGATGCGTCACCTTCAGCTTGCCGCCCGATACCTCGGCGAGCTTGTCGATGAAGGCCTGGGACGCGAGCGAGGTGCCGTGCTTGGGCGGATTGACGTTGCCCATGCTCAGGTCCTTGCCCTGGGCATGGGCGGCGCCGGCGGGCAGCAGAAGGAATGTGAGCAGACCGGCGATGAGCGAAAGCGGAATGCAGGCGCGGATGCGCGGCATGAGTGATCCTCCCCGAGATGCGGCAGCGTTTACGCTCTACGCACTCGACGGATCAGCGACGCCGGCTGCCGTCGTCCTTTATCCTGTGGCCACAACTTGCGGCCGTGGCAGGTTCCCCCTGCGCCATCTATCCTCCGTGATCGCGCCGCCGCCGGTCAAGCCCGATGTCGCCGGCCGCCGTGGAATGGGGACGACATGCTGATCGAGATACTGTGCACCGGCGACGAGATCCTGACCGGCAAGACCGTCAACACCAATTACAGCCATATCGCGCGCCGCCTCGCCGACCTCGGCTTCGCCGTCGGGCGCGGCGTCACCGTGGGCGACGACCGCGAGGCCCTGCTGGCGGCCTTCCGCGAGGCCTCGGCCCGCGCCGACGCGGTGATCGTGAACGGCGGCCTCGGGCCGACGGTCGACGACCTCAGCCAGGAAGTGGCGGCCGAGGCGGCCGGGGTCGACCTCGTGCTGCACGAGGAATGGCTCGAGCGGATGCAGGAGTTCTATACGCGGCGAAGCCGCACCATGCCCTCGAACAACCGCAAGCAGGCGATGCTGCCCTCGACCGCCGAGATGATCGACAATCCGATCGGCACCGCCTGCGGCTTCGCCGTCTCCATCGGCAAGGCGCGCTTCTTCTTCACGCCGGGCGTGCCGCGCGAGATGCGCCGGATGCTGGACGAACAGGTGATCCCGCGGCTCCTGGCGCAGAGCGGCCTGAAGGGCGTCAGCCGGCTGAAGCGCTTCCACACTTTCGGCATCGGCGAATCGCGCGCCGACGAGATGCTCTCCGGCATCGAGACCCTCGCCATCGACGGCGCCGTCAAGCTCGGCTTCCAGGCGCATTACCCCCAGCTCGAGACCAAGCTCGCCGCCCGCGGCCTCGATGCCGCCGATCTCGACCGCAAGCTCGGCGCCGTCGAGGCCGAAGTGCGCCGCCGGCTCGGCAGTTTCGTCATCGCCGAGGACGACGGCACGCTCGAAGGCGTGATCCTGTCGACGCTCGGCGCCCACAACGGCTCGCTCGCCGTGGCCGAGATGTTCACCGCCGGCAATGTCGCCGCCCGTATCGCCCCCCTCGACGGGGCCGAGCGCGTCTTCCGCGAGGGGCTGGTGGCGCGCGACCTGCAGCATCTCTGCCGCACGCTCGGGGTCGTCGCCGAGAAGGTCGAACCGGAAGCGGCGAAGGCGGTGGCCGCGGCGCTGGCGAAGCGCAGCGGCGCCACCCATGCGCTGGCCGTCTTGATCGAACTCGACCAGGGTGCCGACCGGCTCGAATTCGGCGGCAACATCTGCATCGGCCTCGCCGCTCCCGGCACCCTCCTCGCCCGCCCCGCGCGCATGCTGGGTGGCCGCGACTGGGTCAGGATCGGGGCCACCGAAATGGCGCTCGACGCGCTCCGTCGCCACCTGCAGGGCCTGCCGGTGGACGAACGGATCGATTTCGAACGGCGATGAGGAGGCGAGCCCGGCGTCCGGGGCCGAGGCTGGGCGCCATAACCGCGCGCCTTTGCCTCCCGCTCGTCCTGGCCGCCGTCGCGGCCGTCGATGTGATAGCGGAACCGCGCGTCCAGACGCTGCCGCTTTCCGTGACGAGGATCGAGGCGGACGGCGCCGTCGTGACGGCGGATGGGGCCTGGCATCGCCCCGAAGTGAACGGCGGTCGCCTGGCCATCGTGCCGGCCGAGGCCCGGCTGGCGCTCGAGCCCATGGCGCCGGATCAGCTGCCGCAGAGCCGGGTCGCGACGGACCGCCTCGGCACCGGCGCTGCCTGGCTCGCCCGGCCGACGAGCCGCTATCGGCATGGCGTGCTGGGCGACGGGCTGGAAGCCGAGGCGCTTCGCTACTTTCGCGAGGGCCTCGGCGTGGCGGAGATCGTGCTGCCGCCGAGTGCGGTGTTCGAAGACCTGGAACCGCGGCTCGCCGACCTGGACGGTGACGGGCAGGAAGAAATCATCGTCGTGCGTTCGACGTTCGATCACGGCGCCGCGCTCGCCGTCTATGCCCTGGCCGGCGATGCATTGGTCGAGAAGGCGGCGACGGCGCCGATCGGAACGCCCAACCGCTGGCTGAACCCCATCGGCGTCGCCGATCTCGACGGTGACGGCCGGACTGAGATCCTGGCGGTGGAAACCCCGCACATCGGCGGGACTCTGCGGGTCTGGCGCCTGGAAGACGGGCAGATGCGGGAAGTGGCGGCGCTGGCCGGCTTCAGCAATCACGTGATCGGCAGCACCGAACTCGCGTTGCATGCCGTGCTGGACTGGGATCTGGACGGGCGGCCGGACGTCGTTCTGCCGGATGTGTCGCGTCGAATCCTCCGGGTCATTTCCATGAGGCCAGGCGGCTTGGTGGAGATCGACCGTCTGCCGCTGCCGGGGCCGGTGAGCACACGCATCGCCGTTGCCGCGGGCGGGCTCGTCCTCGGTACCGGGAACGGCCTGCTGGTCCGCGTGCGACCGCGCTAATTTGTGGTCGTCTCTCGCAAGATGGCATCCCTGCGTTTCTCCAGGCCCGGCAACAGCTCCAGCCCGAGGCCCGGCGCCTCGCCCAGGCTGATCTCGCCCCTCTGCACCACCGGCAGCGCGGTCACCAATTCGGTGTACCAGCCGGTGTAGAAGGCCCGCACCGATTCCTGGATCAGCGCGTTCCGGGCATGCAGCGAGAAATGGCAGGAGGCCATGAACACCACCGGCCCGGTGCAGTCGTGCGGCGCCACCGGGATGTGATGCGCCTCGGCCATGCCGGCGATCTTGCGCGCCTCCGACAGCCCGCCGCACCAGGAGAGGTCGAGCATCGCCACCCCGGCGACGCCGGTGGCGAGATAGTCGCGGAAGGCATGCGGATAGGCGAGTGTCTCCGAAGCGCAGATCATCGCCGGCGATTGCGCCGCATAGGCCTTCAGCGTCTCCAGCGAATCCATCCGCACCGGGTCCTCGTGCCAATAGGTGTCGAAGGGAGCGAGCGCGCGGGCGATGCGCTGGGCGGCGGGCAGCTGCCACAGCGAATGGAACTCCACCATGATGTCCATGCCGTCGCCCACCGCGTCGCGGATCTGCTCGAAGGGGCGAAGCGCGGTCTTCAACTCGGCGGCCGAAATGTCGAGGCCGCCGGTCCGCTCGGCGGCGATGTCGAAAGGCCAGATCTTCATGCCGGTGATGCCCTGCTCCATGAGCGAGCGGGCGAGGGTGCCGGCATCGTTCAGGAAGGCGTCCAGGTCCTCGTAGGGGCCATTGCCGCCGCCGGTGCCCCAGTTGGCGACCGCCTGCGCGCGGGCGTCGCGTACATAGCGATAGCCGGCACAGGTGTTGTAGGTGCGGATGGCGTCCCGGCTTCGCCCGCCGAGCGCCACCGAAACCGGCACGCCGAGCGCCTTGCCGAAGAGATCCCACAGCGCGATGTCGACGGCGGAATTGCCGCGCGTCTCCACCCCCGCCCCGCGCCAGCCCAGATAGCCGATCAGGTCCCGGTTGATCGCCTCGATCTGCAGGGGATCGCGGCCGATCAGCTTCGGCGCCACGGTCTCGTGCACATAGGCCTCGACCGCGGCGGCGCCGAGGAAGGTCTCGCCGAGACCGACCAGTCCCTCGTCGGTCCTGAGCCGCAGCCAGATCAGGTTCGGAAATTCGCCGAGCCTGAGCGTCTCGACGCCGGTGATCTTCATTGTCGCCCTCCCTGTCCCCGGCGGCAGGATAGCCGAAACCGGCAGGACGTCAGCGCGGCGGCTGGGTGGCGAGCCGGCCGGTGACCACCGGACTGTCCGGGCGGGTGAGGGCGAGCACGGCGAAGTCCATCACCGGCCGGCCGCGCGCCGCGCGGATCACCGCATCGGTATCCGGCATCAGGCGGCGCGCCTCGTCCAGGTGCAGCCGCGCCTCGGCCCCGTCACGCCGGGCGATCAGGAGATAGGCCCCTCTGGCATAGAGCGCCATGGCGAGGTCCCGGCGCACGGCCTCATCGTCCTGAAGGGCCAGGGCCCTGCGTGCCGCCGGAATGGCATCGTCGAAGTCGTGGAAGGTGAACAGCACCGCATGGGCCCAGTCGGCATGGGCGCAGGCATCGCCGGGATCGATCGCCACCCGGCGCGCGTAGTAGTGCTGCGCCTCGGGGCGCTCCCGCCGGCGGGTATGATGGGATTGCAGATGCGCCAGCGCCGCGGCAAGGGCGCCGCGGTCGTCGGGAAAGCGGGCCGCCACCTGGCGGTGAAGATCCGCCGCGCCCTCCGCCTCGCCCTGTTCGGCGAAGCGGCGCGCCGCCTCCAGCAGGCCTGCGGCTTCCG
>JALHMN010000032.1 GCA_022844005.1 bacterium
AGGGTCGACAAGCTCGACATGCGCCGCGCCGTCGACCATTGGAAGGCGAAGGGCGTCGACCTGTCGAAGATCCTCTACCAGGCCCCTGCCCGCCCCGGCATTGCCGTCTGGAACAGCGAGCGCCAGGAGCACGGCCTGGAAAAGGCACTGGACCAGGACCTGCTGGCCGCCGCCGCATCCGCCCTCGAGAAGGGCGAACCGGTGGTGATCGAGCGGCAGGTGCAGAACGTGAACCGTACCGTCGGCGCCATGCTTTCGGGCGAGGTCGCCCGGCGCTACGGCCATGCCGGCCTACCCGAGGACACAATCTCGCTGCGGCTCACCGGCACCGCCGGGCAGAGCCTGGGGGCCTTCCTGGCGCGCGGGGTGTCGCTGGAACTAACCGGCGACGGCAACGACTATGTCGGCAAAGGTCTTTCCGGCGGCCGTATCGTCGTGCGCCTGCCCGAGGCTTCGAAGCGCGATCCGGCTGCCAACATCATCGTCGGCAATACCGTGCTGTATGGCGCCACCGCCGGCGAAGCCTATTTCGAGGGTGTCGCGGGCGAACGCTTCGCCGTTCGCAACTCGGGCGCCGTCTGCGTCGTCGAGGGCGTGGGCGACCACGGGTGCGAATACATGACCGGCGGCGTGGTGGTCGTGCTTGGGGATACGGGGCGCAATTTCGCCGCCGGCATGTCGGGCGGCATCGCCTATGTCTATGACCCGCACGACCGCTTCCAGACGCTGTGCAACCTGTCGATGGTCGACCTCGTCCCGGTGGCGCCGGCCGCCGGCGGCGACGAGACGGGGCGGCCGCGCCAACGATCCATCGACGTTGCCGACAACGGCATGGGCGATCCCCTGGGCTTCGATGCCGAGCGCCTGCGCATCCTGGTGGAACGGCACGCTCTGCATACCGGCAGCGCCAAGGCGCGCGCGCTCCTCGACGACTGGGAGAACGCCCGTGGCCGCTTCATCAAGGTGATGCCGAAGGACTATCGCCGGGCGCTGATCGACATGCGCGCCGCCGCGTCCGCTGCGGTCGCCGCCGAATAACCCGCCACATCCGTCATTCCAGAGTCATACCCATGGGTCTTCCCACCGGATTCCTCGAGATCGAGCGCCAGGACCGTCCCTACGAGAAGGTCGAGACGCGGCTGAAGAACTGGCGCGAATTCGTGAAGCCGCTGCCCCCGGCGGAGATCGGCCGCCAGGGCGCGCGCTGCATGGATTGCGGCATTCCCTTCTGTCACAACGGCTGTCCGGTCAACAACCTGATCCCCGACTGGAACGATCTGGTCCGGCGCGACAAGTGGCAGCAGGCGCTCGAGATGCTGCATTCCACCAACAACTTCCCGGAATTCACCGGCCGCATCTGCCCCGCCCCCTGCGAAGCCGCCTGCACGCTCAACATCGACGACAACCCGGTGACGATCAAATCGATCGAATGCGCCATCGTCGACCGCGGCTGGGAGGAAGGCTGGATTGCGCCGCTGCCCCCGGCGGCCAAGACCGGCAAGCGCGTCGCCGTGATCGGCTCCGGCCCCGCCGGCATGGCCTGCGCCCAACAGTTGGCTCGCGCCGGACATGCGGTGACGCTTTTCGAGAAGGCCGACCGTATCGGCGGCTTGCTGCGTTATGGCATCCCCGATTTCAAGATGGAGAAGCACCTGATCGACCGCCGCATCCGGCAGATGGAGGCGGAGGGCGTTGAGTTCCGCACCGGCGTCGAGGTCGGCACCACCATCTCGATCAAGTCCCTGATCGAGGGCTACGACGCCGTGGCGCTGACGGGCGGAGCCGAGCATCCGCGCGACCTTGAAGTCCCCGGGCGCGAACTGGCCGGCATCCATTTCGCCATGGACTTCCTTACCCAGCAGAACAAGCGCAACGCCGGCGACGACGAGGTGCGCGCCGCGCCCCGCGGCACCATCTCGGCCAAGGGCAAGCATGTGATCGTGATCGGCGGCGGCGACACCGGTTCCGACTGCGTCGGCACCTCCAACCGCCAGGGCGCCGCCTCGGTGACGCAGCTCGAGGTGATGCCGAAGCCGCCGGAACGAGAGAACAAGGCCCTGACCTGGCCGGACTGGCCCCTGAAGCTGCGAACCTCTTCCTCTCACGACGAAGGCTGCGAGCGGGACTTCGCCGTGCTGACGAAGCGCGCGGTGGGTTCGGAGGGCAGGGTCGAAGCGTTGGAATGCACGTATATCGACTGGGTTAAGGGCGCCGATGGCCGCATGGCGATGCAGGAGGTGGAAGGCAGCACCTTCCGACTGAAGGCGGACCTCGTGCTTCTGGCCATGGGCTTCGTCAGCCCGCGCAAGGCCGGCATGCTGGACCAGTCGGCCGTGGCCCTCGATCCGCGCGGCAATGTGCGGGCGACCGAAATGGACTACCGCACCTCGGTCGAGAAACTGTTTGCCGCCGGCGACATGCGCCGCGGCCAGTCGCTGGTCGTCTGGGCCATCCGCGAGGGACGGCAATGCGCCCGGGCGGTGGACGAGTTCCTGATGGGGTCGAGTTCGTTGCCGCGGTGACGCGGATCGAGCCTGTCCGCGTATGACCTCGCCGCGTGCCCTGGCCGAATCGCTGACGGATACGGTTCTACGCGCCCAGAGCTATCCCAGGAGCGCCTTCGACAGCGGTGTCGAGTATGACCGCCAGAAGCGGGCGGGCCTCGTCGCGCTGGAACAGGAACCCGGCGGCCTGCGCATCCAATCAAAGGTGCAGGGCAGCGAGTACCTGCCCTATACCCAGACCATCCACCTGCGCGAAGGCCGCAGCGGGGCGATCCGGATCGAGGGAACGTGTTCCTGTCCCGTCGAAGTGAACTGCAAGCACGTGGTGGCGGCGCTGATCCTGTGGCGGCGCGAGGCGATGCTGGCCGATACCGGCGTGCTGCCGACGCAGCTCGCCGATTGGCTTGCGCAGCTTGAAAAGGACCTGCTCCGCGCCGGCGAAGCCTATCCGCCGGAACTGCGCCAGCGGCTGATCTACGTCGTGTCACCGGAGGAGCGCGGGCACCTGGCCGTGATCCCGCAGGTGCTGCGGCTGGACAAGCACGGGACGGTAACCGACGAACCCAAGGACTATGATGCACAAGGCGCGCGCGCCGCGACACCGGCGAAGTTCCTTCGTGCTTCGGACATCGCCATCCTGCAGTCGATCGCGCCGCGAAGGAGCTATTCCCGCCCGGGCTTCACCTACATCCTGGACGGCAAGGACGGCGCCTTCGTACTGGAGCAGATGCTGGCGACCGGGCGGGCGCATTGGCTGAGCCCTGCCGGTCCCCTCCTCTCGCATGGCGGACCGCGGCGCGCCGAGGGGCGCTGGGCCGCCGCGCCCGGCGGCGCGCATGTGTTCCGCTTCGAGATCGAGGGCGAGCCGGAGACCATTGCACTGGCATTCACCCCGCCTCACTACCTGGACCCGGAAAGCGGAGCCGTGGGGCCGTTGCAGACCGGCCTGCCCGATCTCGCCGCCGCGCGGCTGATCGCAATCCCGCCGGTGCCCGGCGATGCCCTGATGGAGGTGGCGGAGCGACTGCGCCGGGCCTTCCAGCCCTGGGCCGAGGGCTTCGTGCAGCCGGCCGACATGCCGCAGACGCAGGACCTGCAGGTGCCGCCCCGCCCGCTGGCGCGCCTGACCCGGATTGAGCGCACGCCGCCGCCGGCCGGCTCCTACGGCTATGGCTTCGCGCGCTCGCGCGACACGCATGGCCTTCCGCCACTCGCGGTGCTGCAGGTGCATTTCGAGTACGGCGTGCATCGTTTCCCCGAGGTGGACATGCGCCGGGAAGTCCTGGTGCGGGGCGATGCCGGATTGACCCGGGTGTATCGCGATCTCAAGGCCGAGCGGCGACTGGCCGATCGGCTGACGGCGTGTGGTCTCAGGCGGCTGCAATCGATCCCCGGTCTCTATACCCAGCCCGCCGAGCGCCTGTGGTTCGCCTTCGGCTTCGACAGCGCGCCGGAAGACTTCGTGGGTTTCATGCTCGACGACCGCCCCCGGCTGGAGGCGGAAGGCTGGCATTTCGAGTCCGACGAAGCCTTCGACCTCGATCTGGCGTCTCCCGACAGCGATGACTGGGACATCGACCTTCAGGCCGGCGACGGGGCCAGCCCCGGATCGGGGGTCGACTGGTTCGAACTCGACATCGGCGTGAAGGTGGACGGAGAACAGGTCGATATCCTGCCGAGCCTGCTGCACCTGCTGCGGGGCCTCGCCTCGGAAGATCCAGCCGCCGCGTTGACGGCACTGGTCGAGGACAGTGACAGCGGCCGCCGCCTGGCCGTGAAACTGGTGGACGGGCGCGTGCTGCCGATCCCGATACAGCGCGCCGCAGCGCTCCTGCGCGCATTGCTGGCGATCTGGTCGCCGGCCCAGCTGGAACAAGGTACGCCGAAGGTCTCGCGGTTCTCGGCCGGAGACCTCGCGGCGCTGTCCGAGGCTCTGCCCACGATCACCTTCCACGGCGGTGAGAACCTGGTGGCCTTGGCGCGCGAACTCGGCGGCTGGCCGGCGCGGGAACCGACACCGCCGGCCGAGGACTTTCGAGCCATGCTGCGTCCCTACCAGCAGGTCGGGCTCGACTGGCTGCAGATGCTCTCGCGTACCGGTTTCGGCGGCCTCCTGGCCGATGACATGGGGCTCGGCAAGACGATCCAGGCCCTCGCGCACCTCGCCGTCGAAAAGGCGGCCGGTCGGTTGGACCTCCCGGTGCTGATCGTGGCGCCGACCAGCGTGCTGGAAAACTGGCGCTCGGAAGCGGAAGCCTTCGCGCCCGCATTCAGGGTCCTGGTGCTGCGCGGCCTCGACCGGCAGTCCGACTTCGACCGCATCGGCTCCTACGACCTCGTGCTCACATCCTATCCGCTGCTGCATCGCGACAGGGACGTCCTGACCGCGCGCACCTGGTCGGCCGTTGTGCTGGACGAGGCCCAGACCATCCGCAATCCCGCCGCCGCCTGGAGCCAGGCGGCCTTCGCGCTGCAGGCGCGGCTGCGCCTGGCGCTTTCCGGCACTCCGGTCGAGAACAACCTGGGCGATCTCTGGTCGCTGATGCGCTTCCTCAATCCGGGTCTTCTGGGTGACGCCAAGGGGTTCGCCCGGACCTATCGAACGCCAATAGAGAAGAAGAGCGATTCCCGTGCCCGCCAGCGACTGGCCAGCCGGATCAAGCCCTTCATGCTGCGACGGACCAAGGCCCAGGTCGTCACGGATCTTCCCGAGAAGACAGAGATGCTCGACCGCGTGGAACTGCACCCCGAACAGCAGAAGCTGTATGACGCGACCCGGCTTGCCATGGATACGCGCGTCCGCGAGGCTCTCGCCGCCCAGGGCTTGGCGAAGAGCCGGATCCTCATTCTCGACGCGCTCCTCAAGCTGCGCCAGGTGTGTTGCGATCCCCGACTGGTGAAGACCGGCGGCGCAAGGGCCAGGGCCGGCATCTCGGCCAAGCTCGACCGTCTGCTGGCGCTCATCGAGGAACTGCGCGCAGAGGGACGATCCACCCTCGTCTTCTCGCAGTTCACCTCGATGCTGGAACTGGTAAGGGCCGAACTGGAAGCGCGGGGCATCGACTACGCCTGGCTCACCGGCGATACCGAGGACCGCAAGACGCCCGTCCGCCGCTTCCAGTCGGGGGCCGTGGACCTTTTCCTGATCAGCCTGAAGGCGGGCGGGCTCGGCCTTAATCTGACCGCCGCCGACACGGTGATCCTCTACGATCCCTGGTGGAACCCGGCCGTCGAGGCGCAGGCGATAGACCGTGCGCACCGCATCGGGCAGACCCGGCCGGTTTTCATCCACCGGCTGATCGCCAGCGGCACGGTCGAAGAGAAGATGCTGGACCTGCAGGCGCGCAAGCGCGCGCTGGCGGCGGCGCTGTGGGACGAGGACGCGGCCGGCCTGGGCAGCCTTACCGAAGAGGATGTGCGCGCCCTGTTCACCTGAGGGCGGTGCCGGACCATCGCGCGTTCAGCCGGCGGGTCAGCGGGGCTTCCACCATGAGGTGGAAGAGATGCGCCACCACGACGGTGAGGGCGATGACCGTCGCGACGAACACGCCCGCGGGAACCGCCTCATGCCAACCGAGCAGACGCCAGCCCTTGGCGACCGCGGGCAGCGTCAGCGCATGGATCAGGTACAGGCTGTAGGAACTGGCCCCGAGGGCAACCAGCAGCCGGGGCGTTCGCAGACCCGCATGCTCCAGCCCCACCGCGGCGGCGACGATCGCCGCCGCCGGCACGCCCCAGATCAGGAAGCGCCAGGGATCGAGATGGCCGGCAACCAGTCCCCCCTCGCCCGAGACGATGATCGCGCCGACCGCCAGCAGACCGAGCACCGCCGCGTGCATGGCGGGCAATCGCCACCCCGCCCGCGTCGCCGCGCCGATCCAGATCCCGAAGACGAATTCGAGCGAGAGCGAACTGCTCCAAACCAGCAAGGCCGGCTGCTCGAACCCTGTCGCAACCCCGGCAAGCAGCAGGATGGGTAGCCCGACCAACAGCCAGCGTCGGCCGAGGCACAATGCGACAAAGAATAGAAGGTAGAAGAACGCCTCGAATGTCAGCGTCCAACCGGCGGCGTGTATGACGCCGATGCCGCCGTTGCTGATTCGGCTCTGGATGAAGAGATAGGAGGCGAGCGTATCGCGCAGCGAAAAAGTCGTCTGGTTGAACAGCCCCGGTGCGAAGAACAGCAGCGCCACCAGCACCGTGGTCACCGTCCAGTACATCGGCACGACCCGGGTGATCCGCCGTCGCAGAAACGCCACCGGCTTTCCGGCACGTCCAAAATCGTCGTAATGCGCGAGGGTCAGCACGAAGCCGCTGATGACGAAGAAGAGATCGACCCCCGCCGCCCCCGTATTGGAGGGCGCCGCGGCATAGCCCGCGTTGTGACCGGCCGTCACGGCGGCGTGGTAGAGCAAGACCGCCAGGGCAGCGACGCCCCTGAGCGCCTGGATCGAAGCAATCACGATATAACGGTTCTCTCCACGCCGCCGACGCGCGGCACCTGGATGCTACAGTGATTCGGAACGACTGCCCGGGAAGCGGAACCGCGATGAAGCAGATCAGAATCAACGGCTACGACATGGCCTATCTTGAACTGGGCCAGGGTCCGGTGCTCGTCATGATCCACGGTTCGCTCGGCGATTTTCGCATCTGGGGTCCGGTGCTCGGGCCGCTCATGCGTGGGCACCGCGTGATTGCTCCCAGCCTCCGGCATTTCTTTCCCGCGTATTGGGACGGGGTGGGCCCCGGCTTCACGATCGCACAGCACGTGGAGGACGTGATCGCCCTCATAGAAGCGCTCGGCGCCGCCCCGATCGACCTGCTTGGCCATTCCCGCGGTGGCCACATCGCCTTCCGCGTCGCCCAACAGCGCCCGGACCTGTTGCACAGCCTGATCCTGGCCGAACCCGGCGGCGACATGGACGCCTCGCTGGCCGAGCCGGGACCCGTGCCGGCGCTCTCGCAGACCGCCCGCTTCGCCGCCGCTGCGGAAAAGATCGCGGCGGGCGACATCGAAGGCGGCATGACCGTCTTCCTGGACGGCATCGAGGGCCCCGGCGCCTGGGCGCGGCATCCCGAGGCCCGGCGGCAGCAAATGCGCGACAACGCCCGAACGCTGCTCGGGCAGATCAACGAGAACCGCCCGCCCTTCACCCGGGCCGAGGCGGAGGCGATCCGCACTCCCACGCTCTTCATCGGCGGCGAGAAGACCGGCGGCCTGCTGCGCGTCAACATGGAGACGCTGCCAAAACACGTCCGGGGAGCCAAGGTAACGATGATCCCCGGCGCCACGCATGCGATGTACGAGCAGAACCCCGTCGCCTTCGCGCGGGCGGTGCTCGACTTCCTGGAATAGCCCCTCAGCGCCCGACTGCGTAGCCCTGCATGCCGCGCGGGTTGGCACCCGCGCGCAGCATGGTGCCTTCCGGCGTTTCGTCGGTACCGGCAGCGCAGAGGCGGCCTTCCGACCAGTTGCCGCCCACCTCCACCTTGTGGCCGCGGCCCTTCAGTGCCTCGACCGTCTCGGCCGGGAAGCGGCCCTCGAGCCCCAGGTGCCCGGGCTTCGAGGGCCGGGGATAGAAGGACGACGGGAAGTGCTCGCTGTGCCAAGCGGGTGAATCGATGGCTTCCTGCAGGTTCATGCCGTGATGGGCGAGTTTCAGGAAGAACTGGGTCGACCACTGGTCCTGCTGGTCGCCGCCGGGCGTGCCGAAGGCGAGCGCAGGCTTGCCCTCCTTTAGCGCCATCGAGGGCGAGAGCGTCGTGCGCGGGCGCTTGCCGGGCTTCAGCGAATTGGGCAGCCCCTCCTCCAGCCAGAAGATCTGCGCCCGGGTGCCGAGGCAGAAGCCGAGTTCGGGGATGGTGGGTGAACTCTGCAGCCAGCCACCCGAGGGCGTCACCGCCACCATGTTGCCCCAACGGTCGATCACGTCGATATGGCAGGTATCGCCGCTCGCCGCGCCGCGCCGGCCGACGGCGCCGTCGCTACCGGCCAGGCGGCCCACGGTCGGTTCGCCAATGCCGGCGCCGCCCGCCGCCCCTGCCTTGATGCTGGTGAGCTTTGCCCCGCCTCCGGTCGGATCCCCGGGACGCAGGTCGAGCGATGCCGTGGTGCCGATCAGCTTCCGCCGCTCTACGTTGTAGGCCTCCGACAGCAGCGCCTGCATCGGCACGTCGACATGGTCCGGATCCCCGTACCAGGCTTCGCGATCGGCGAAGGCGAGTTTCGATGCCTCGACGACCGTATGGACGAAGTCCGGGCCGGCCGGGTCCATGGCGTCGAGGTCGAAGCCGGCGAGCAGGGCCAGTTGCTGCAACATTGCCGGCCCCTGGCTCCAGGGGCCGCACTTCGCCACCGTCCAACCGCGATAGTCGTAGGTGACCGGCGCCTCGACATGGGCCTGCCACCGCGCCATGTCCTCCCCGGACAGCAAGCCCTTGTGCCGCCGGCCCGAAGCATCCATCGCTTCGGTCTGCTTGCAAAAGCGATCGATCGCCTCGGCGACGAAACCCTCGCGCCAGGCACTGCGCACCGCCTCGATGCCCCGCTCCCGCCCGCCGGCATCCTTGGCGATGGCGGCGAAGCGGGCATAGGTGGCACCCATCTTCTCCTGGCGAAAGAGCGCGAATGGTTTCGGCAGGTCGCCCTTCGGCAGCCAGATGGCCGCTGAGGTTTTCCACTCGCCGCGGAACAGGTCGGCCACCGAGGCGATGGTGTCGATCACCCGCGGCACCAGGGGGCAGCCCTGCAGCGCGTAGTGGATGGCCGGGGCGAGGGCCTCGTCCAGGCCGATGGTCCCATAGTCGCGCAGCATCAGAAGCCAGGCGTCCACCGAGCCCGGCACGCAGGGCGCGAGCAGCCCCGAACCGGGAATGAGGTCCAGGCCGAGGTTCCGGAAATGCGCGATGCTGGCCTTGGCCGGTGCCGGCCCCTGCCCGCACAGCACTTCGATCTTGCGCGACTTCGCGCTCCAGATCAGCGCCGGCAGGTCACCGCCGGGCCCGTTCAGGTGCGGCTCAGCCATGTGCAGGACGAAACCCGCGGTCACCGCCGCGTCGAAGGCGTTGCCACCGCGTTCGAGCACGCCCATCGCCGCCGAGGAGGCAATCCAATGCGTGGTGGAGACGACGCCGAAATTGCCCTTGATCTCGGGCCGGGTGGTGAAGGGGAACGGGACCTGCATCTGTTTCGCGCCTTCTCGCCGCAATGCGCCGATTACTGCACACCGCCCGGCCCTGCGCCAGGATCAAAGGCCTCGCCGGCTCACTCGCGGCCGCGCCCGGTCCAGCGGCGATAGAGCCCGACGATTCCGTTGGGCGCCAACCAGACCGAAGCGATGAGGAGAGCGCCATAGACCGGCCAGGTCAGGTTCTTGGTGATGAGATCCGCCAGCACGGGCAGGAACTGGATCACCAGCCCACCCACCACCGCCCCCGCCACCGAATGCACGCCGCCCAATACCGCGCCGACCAGCAGCTGGATGGAGAAGAAGAAGTTGTAGCGATCGGGTGAGACGAAGTCCGTCACCAGCACCGCCAAGGCACCGCCCATGCCTGCAAAGGCCGCCGCGGCACCGAAGGCGAGCGTGCGGTACCAAGCCACGTCGATTCCAGTCGCCTCGGCGGCGATCGGATGATCGCGCAGCGCGACCATCGCACGGCCGATGCGCCCGCGGGTCAGGTTGCCGGCGCTCCATAGCGCCGCCACCAGAACGGCGAGGGTGACGAAATACCACCACTGGTCCGGGGTGATCGGCAGGAAGGACGGTATCGCCGGCTTGTCGATATAGATGCCCTGCACACCGAGCGTCCAAGGCGCGGCGATCCAGGACTTGAGGAACTGCGGCAGCGCGACGGCGAGCGCGTAGGTGGCAAGGGCCAGCGCCAGGAAGGGCAGCCGGGCGGCGGGCCAACCCAGCAGGAGGCCGATGCCGAAGCAGACCAGCCCGGCGACCGGCAGGGTGAGGTAGGCGTTCATCCCATAATGGGTCATCAGCCCGGCGGTGACATAGCCACCCAGCGCATAGAAGGCCCCGTGGCCCAGCGATACCTGCCCGGAATAGCCGACCAGCAGGTTCAGCCCGAGAATTGCGAGCGCATAGGTCCCGGCGAGGGTGAACTGATAGATGCGGAAACTGCCGACCAGGAAAGGCAGGGCACAAGCCGCCGCCAGAAGGGCAAGCAGGCAGAGGAAGCGCGGGAGGTCTGCGGCGGGAGATTTCTTCTGGCCGGTCGGCATGCGTGTTCGGAGATCGGACCGGCTGGAATGCGTCGGCCCAGTCCTAGCACATCGGTGGCTGCTTGCGCATCCAAAGCCGGGCGGCGACGAGACCTTTCCGGCCCGCTATGACTGTCGCAAAGTACGAGCATGGAGGAAGCGATGGACCGGAAGGGATTCAGGGCGGCGGGCTATCCGTGGCGGCTCTATTGCGGCGCCGAGGTCATCGAGCAGGGCCTGCAGGAATCGGTGCAGCGCGCCGGCGCCGGGCGAGCCTTCGTGATCTGCTCGCCGTCGGTCAACCGGCGCACCGACACGGTCAAGCGCATCGCGGCAACGCTCGGGACCCGCTTCGCAGGTGTGTTCGACGGGATCGAGAAGGATTCCACCTACGCCTCCGTGCTGGCCGCGAAGGCGGCCGCCGGCGAGGCGAAAGCCGATCTGCTCATCGCCGTCGGCGGGGGCAGCGTCATCGTCGCCGTGCGGGCGGTGGCCATCTTCCTCGGCGAGGCGGGCGATCCCTTCGCGCTGATGACGCAGTATCCGGAAGGCCGGCCCGCCTACAGCCCGAGGCTGATGGCCCCGAAACTGCCGATCATCAACATCCCGACCACGCCGACCAGTTCGATGAACCGTGCCGGCACCGGCCTGAAGAACCCCGATCTCGAACATCGGATGGAATATTTCGACCCCAAGACCCGTCCGCAGGCGGTCTTCGTCGACGACGGCGTCCTCCTCAGCGCACCGCCCGATGTCATCCGTTCCACCGCGACCACCGTCTTCGCCTCGACAGTGGGGGCGATGGCCCAGGTGACCCTGAACCCGCTTGCCGACGGCGACCGCAACCAGGCCTTCCGGCTGGCTCGGGCCGCCTATCTGCGGCTGATGGACGAGCTCGACAACCCGGCCCTGCGCACCGATCTCTGCATGGCGGCCTTCCTGCAGAACCGCGCCGAGGACGACGGCGTCGCCCTCATCCGGGGCGGTCCCTTCTCCGGCAACTATGCCGTCTCCACCGCCCTGCACGTGCTCTACCCGCATGTCGGCCAGGGAGAGTCGACCTCGGTCGTGCATGCACCCGCGATCAGGATCGCGGAGGCGATCGACCTTCCCTCGGCCCGCGGCGTCGCGGAATCGCTCGAGGTCTGGCGCGACGGCATGACCGCCCGCGAAGCGGCGCTGGCCGTGGCGGAGACACTCGAGGGCATCTACACCCGCATCGGCGTGCCCACCCGGTTACAGCAACTCGACATCCCGAAAGACGGATTGCTCGGCATCGCCAAAGGGACGGTCAGGAACTTCAACGCCAATGCAGGCGTCCGCTCGGACGAGGAACAGATCAAGGCCTCGCTCCGCCTGCTCGAAGCCGCGTGGTGAGGCACGGTCGAATAGATCCTGGATACCCCACCCGAGACGGCGATGACGGCCCCCTTCAAGACGCTCCGCTGTTGCCGCCTCGACCAGTGAGACAGGCTTCAGCGAATCAATATTCCCCTCACCACAACCTCCCGACGCCATAGGCATCGAAGGCCCGTTCGTTCGACACCAGCAGCATGTTCTCCAGCATGGCCTGGGCGATCAGCATCCGATCGAAAGGATCACGGTGCACGCCCGGCAAGGCCCCTGCGACCTGCCCGTGCCGCAGGCTGATTGGCAGGCTGCCGAAGCCCTGGCCGGCGACAGCGCCCTCCAGATCAGCCACGATCGTACCCACGCCGGGCAGCTTGCCGACACGATGCTTGGTGGTGATCTCCCAGGCCGACGCCGCGCTGACAAAGATGTCGTTGCCCTCATCGGTGATCGCAGACTGGGCGGTGGTTGACAGCGAATTGTCGCCGGCAAGCCACCACAATAAGGCATGCGTATCCAGCAGGAGCCGCATCAGCTTATTCCCATCCGGCCAATTCATCCTCAGGCAGAGGATCGAAGAAACCAGGGTCGAGGCTGACGCTGCCCTTGAGCGCCCCGAAGCGGCGCTTCGATGTCGGCGGATGGAACGGCACCAGTTTGGCGATCGGCTGTTTGCCGCGCGCCAGCACGATCTCCTCGCCTGCTTCGACCCGCGCAAGCAACTGAGAGAGGGTTGTCTTGGCGGCGTGGATGGTGACCGTGACCATGATGTACCCTTATTAGCTAAGTCATATTAGCTAAATAGGGGTGACAGAGTCGATACGGTTCGGCCGGTCGCGGTTCCGGAAGACTTCTGCCTCTTCCAGTAGCCGTTCGTAGAAGCGAATGTCACCGGACGAGTGGCAGCAGAAAATGCCCCGCCTTGCGACCGCTCAGCAGGCGGCATCGTGAAGAAAGCCGTTACCCGGTGCGGAATCCCGGTGGCTGCGGCTGTGTCGGGTAGGACCCGGGCCTTCGGAGAAATAGGGGAGAATTGGCGGAGGGAGGGGGATTCGAACCCCCGGTACAAGTTTACCCTGTACAACGGTTTAGCAAACCGCCGCCTTCAGCCGCTCGGCCACCCCTCCAACCGCGAGCGTCTTGCGTCACGGCGTAAGAATGGGTGGTTCTAGAGGGCGCCCATCGTCACGTCAACGAAACCCGGTCCGCTTCATGTCCACCGATCTTCCGCTCGTCCGCCTCCGCCCCGGCAAGGACCGCCGCGTCCTGGAAGGCTTTCCCTGGGTTTTCGCCAATGAAATGGAGATCGACGCGGCCGCCCGTGGGATCCCTGCAGGATCGGTGGTGCGCTTGGCCGATCCGCGCGGCAAGCCGCTCGCCCTCGCCGGCTTCAATGTCCATTCGCTGATCGCCGGCCGGGTGCTGACCCTCGATCCGGCGGAGCGGATCGATGCCGGCTTCGTGCGGGCAAGGCTTGCGGCGGCGCTTTCCTACCGAGAGCGCCTGGTCGGCGGGCAGTTCTACCGGCTGGTGCATGCCGAGGCCGATGGCCTGCCCGGCCTGATCGTCGATCGCTGTGGCGAGGTGCTGGTGGTGCAGGCCAACACGGCCATCGCGGACCGGTTGCTGCCCGAGATCACATCGGCTCTGCGGGACCTGCTTTCGCCACGCGCCATCATCGGCCGCAACGACGCCGCCGCCCGCCACCAGGAGGGGCTGCCCATCGAGATCGGCATGCTGGCCGGCGAGGCGCCGGGCCGCATCCCGATCGAGGAGGCGGGCTTCCCCTTCCTCGCCGACCCCATGGGCGGGCAGAAGACCGGCTGGTTCTTCGACCTGCGCGATGCCCGGTCGCTGCTCGCCGGCTTCGTGCGGCCGGGGATGCGGGTGCTGGACGTCTATTGCCACACGGGCGGGTTTTCGCTGCCCGCCGCCAAGGCCGGCGCCTCGGTCCTGGGCATCGACCGCTCCAAGCCCGCCCTCGACCTGGCGGAAGCGGCCGCCGCCGCGGCGGGTCTCGCCGAGCGCTGCCGGTTCGAGCGCCGCGATGCGCTGGAGGCTCTGGAGCGGTTTGAACGCGAGGGAAGCCGCTATGACATCGTCATCGCCGACCCGCCCTCCTTCGCCAAGAACAGGAAGGACCTGCCGGCCGCCCTCGCGGCGCACCGGCGGCTCGCCGAGGCGGCGGCGCGACGAGTTGACGCAGGCGGCCTCCTCTTCCTCGCCACCTGCTCCCATCACGTGCCGGGACCCGAGTTCCTGGCTGCCTGTGCGAGTGGAATCGCAGGGGCGAAGCGGACTTCACGGCTGGCCTATTCGGGTGGCGCCGCGCCGGATCACCCGGTCCACCCGTTGCTGCCGGAGACGGCCTACCTGAAATGGCACGTCTTCGCCCTCGCCTGATCCCAATTCCGCCGCAAACGAAAGCGATGTTCGCCCCTGGAAATGCTGCAGATGCTCGGTATATGCTGCTCATGTCGGCCATCGCGGGGCGGGGACTGCCTTCAGAAGCAGTCCAACGCGACGGCCGGTTCGGGGACCAGCAAAATCGATGAGGATCGTCCGCCCATCCAAGGCGGGTCGGTTTGAGTGAGGCGTCCGCTGTCTGAGGCTCGGTGCGCGACGGGTGGAGTTTGTCCGCCAAAGTGTCGCACCCGGCACCGGTCGGTGAACCGCTGGCGTTTGCAAGAGTTCGGCAACGGGTTGTCCGCTACAGACTGACGGCGAAAGGTCGACGATAGCCATGCGCGCTTCGAGCGTGATTGCGGTTCTCCTGGTGGTGGCGGCGAACGTGGTGGCCTGGGTGGGGCTGAATCCCCCGCGCACCCCGCCCGGATACGACAAGCCGTTCAGCGGCCTTGCCTACAGTCCCTATCGCGAGGGCCAGGATCCGCAGAAGGGCGACCAGATCACCCCCGCCCAGGTGGCCGAGGACATGACCTTCCTCGCCGACAAGACCCGGCGCGTGCGCACCTATACCGCCATCGACGGCCACGAGGTCATCCCCTACTACGCCGCCCAGCACGGTATCAAGGTGACGGCGGGCGCCTGGATCGACGGCCATCTCGACCGCAACGAGCGCGAGATCGCGAGCGTGGCTCAGATGGCGAAGTCGAAGGCCGTCACCCGCGTGCTGATCGGCAACGAGGTGCTGTTGCGCGCCGACATTTCGGTCGAGCAGTTGATGTCCTATATCCGCCGCGTCCGCACCCAGGTGACGCAGCCGATCTCGACCGCAGAACCCTGGCACGTCTGGATCGAGCATCCGGAACTGGCGGCGGAGGTGGATTTCATCGCCATCCACACGCTGCCCTATTGGGAAGGCCTGCCTTCCGACAAGGCGGTCGAATACGCGATGAGCCGCTATCAGCAGGTGAAGAACGCCTTTCCGACCAAGCCGGTCGTCATCACCGAATTCGGCTGGCCCTCGGAAGGCCGGATGCGCCGTGGCGCCGAACCCACCGTCGGCAAGCAGGGCGAGGTTACCCGCACCTTCCTGAACGAGGCCGACCGGCGCGGCATCGACTATTTCATCATGGAAGCCTTCGATCAGCCCTGGAAGCGCAACATCGAGGGCTCGGTCGGCGGCTACTGGGGCATGTTCACCGCCGATCGGAAGGCGAAGTTCCCGCTGACCGGTGTGGTTTCGAGCGTGCCGAACGCGCCCTGGTTCGCACTCGGCGCCAGCCTGCTGGCTCTTCCGGGGATGCTGTGGTTCCTCGGCCGCTGGGCCCGGCTCAACTTTGCCGGCCGCATCACCTATCTGACCGCGATTCAGGTCGTCTCCTCGGTACTGGTCTGGGTGGCCTATTCCGCCCTTACTCAGTACATGGCGCCGGGCATGGCGGTGATGTGGGCGGTTCTGCTGCCGCTTCTCCTGATGCTGCTGGTCCTGCTGCTCACCGAGGGGATCGAGGCGACCGAAGTCATCTTCGGCATGCCGGCCAAGCGGCGCTTCCTTCCCTATGTGGGCACGACCTCCAAGCCGCTGCCGAAGGTCTCGATCCATCTGCCGATCTGCAACGAGCCGCCGGAGATGGTGAAGCTGACGCTGAACTCGCTGGCCGAGCTCGACTATCCGGACTTCGAAGTCATCGTCATCGACAACAACACCAAGGATCCCGCGGTGTGGGAGCCTGTGAAGGCGCATTGCGAGGCCCTTGGCGCGCGCTTTCGCTTCTTCCACGAAGACGTGATGAAGGGCTTCAAGGCCGGTGCCTTGAACTACGCCCTCGTCCGGACCGCCCCCGATGTCGAGGTCGTCGGCGTGATCGATGCCGACTACATGGTGTCGCCCAACTGGCTGAAGTCCGTCGTCCCCTATTTCGAACGCTCCGAGGTTGGCTTCGTGCAGGCCCCGCAGGATCATCGCGATGCCGGCGAAAGCCCGTTCAAGGAGATGATCAACTGGGAATATGCCGGCTTCTTCGACATCGGCATGGTCCAGCGCAACGAAGAGAACGCGATCATCCAGCACGGCACAATGACGCTGATCAGGAGGTCGGCGCTGAACCAGGTCGGCAACTGGTCGGAGTGGTGCATTTGCGAGGACAGCGAGCTGGGGCTGAAGCTGATGGAGGCCGGCTGGCATTCCGTCTACATCCGCCAGCGCTTCGGCTGGGGCCTCACCCCCGACAACTTCACCGGTTACAAGAAGCAGCGCTTCCGCTGGGCCTATGGCGCCGTCCAGATCCTCAAGGGTCACTGGCGCGAACTGCTTCCCGGCGCCAAGAAGCTGACCCGGGCGCAGAAGTACCATTTCGTCGCCGGCTGGGCGCCGTGGTTCGCCGATGCCGTGGGTCTCGTCTTCGCCTATGCCGGCATCCTGTGGACCATCGGCGTGCTGGCGCTGCCGCAGTATTTCGAGTTCCCGAACACGCTTTTCGTGGTTCCCACCCTCGCGGTCTTCATCATCAAGGTGCTGCAGTTCCTGTGGCTGTACCGTGCCCGGGTGGACTGCACGCTCCGCCAGCGCATCGGGGCGGGCATCGCCGGACTGTCGCTCACCTATTCGGTGGGCAAGGCGATGCTCTACGGCCTCTTCACCTCCAAGCTGCCGTTCATGCGCACGCCCAAATGCGAGAACCAGCCCGCCGCCATGCAGGCGATCGCCATGGCCTGGGAAGAGGCGCTTCTCTGCGGCCTGCTCTGGCTCGCCGGCGCCGCCATCTGGACCGTCTACGGACATGACGATCCGGAAGCCAAGCTGTGGTCCTTCGTGATGTGGGCGCAGTCGCTGCCCTGTTTCGCGGCGGTGCTGACGGCGGGGGTGAATGCCTTCGGCAGCTTCAGGAAGCCGAAGGCCGTGCCTCAGGTCGCGCCCGGCCCGCGCGAAACCCCGGCGGCGGCCATCGCCGGCGCGGACTGACCGCTCGCCTCGCTCCTTCGCCGCTGGCTTTGTGTGGCGCGCGGGGTTCAGCCCCGGCGCGCTTCGTTTGTGGAACCGTGCGGGGAGGAAGAAAAAGTGGCGGAAAAGAGTGATCGCCATCCCGACGACATCATCGTCGCGGAGAAGAAGCTGCATGCGCTGACCGTCGACCTGTTCAAGCACGCCGGCAGCGAGACGCGCGAGGCGACGCTGATCGCCGACCATCTAGTCCTCGCCAATATGAGCGGGCACGACAGCCACGGCGTCGGCATGATCCCGCGCTATATCATGAACGTGAAGTCGGGATTCACGCCGCTCAACCAGAAGCCGACGGTGGCACTCGATGCCGGCGCGCTGCTGGTGGTCGACGGCAACCGCGGCATCGGCCAAGTGGCCGCTTTCGAGGCCACGCAGATGGCGATCGAACGGGCCAAGCAGCATGGCGTCTGCGTGCTGGCATTGCGCAACTGCTCGCATATCGGCCGCATCGGCCATTGGGGCGAGATGTGCGCCGCCGCCGGCCTCGTCTCCACCCACTACGTGAACGTCATCGGCCACCACCCCTTTGTCGCCCCCTATGGCGGCTCCGACGGGCGCTTCAGCACCAACCCCTATTGCTGCTCGATCCCCCGGGGCGACAAGCCGCCTTTCATCCTCGACTTCGCCACCAGCCGCGTCGCGCAGGGCAAGGTGCGCGTGGCCCACAACCGCGGTGTGAAGATGGGAGACGGTATCCTGATCGACCGTGACGGCAACCCCACCAACGATCCGGGCGTGATGTTCGCCAATCCGATCGGCGCCATCCTCACCTTCGGCGAACACAAGGGCTACGGCATGGCCATGGCCTGCGAACTGCTGGCCGGCGCCCTCACCTCCGGCGGCACGCTCCGCCCCGGCACGATGGAAACCGACGGCAGTATCAACAACATGTTCGCGATCGTGATCGATCCCGGCCGGCTGGGCGACCGCAACGCCATCCTGGCCGAGATCGAGCGCTCGCTCGCCTGGGTCACCGCCTCGAAACCCTCCAAGGACATCGGGCAGGAAAAGGTGCTGATCGCTGGCGATCCGGAACGGGCGATGCGCGTCCACCGGGCGAAGAACGGCGTCCCGATCGACAAGACCACCTGGCGCGACATCGGCGAGGCGGGCGCCAAGGTGGGCATGAACGGCGTCGAGGGGTATCGCGACTAGCCGGCCGCCGCCGGCCGCGCGATCTTCCCATCATGTCATCCCCCGCGATCGAGGTCCGCGACCTCGCCAAGCGCTTCGGCGAGGTCGCCGCCGTGGACGGCGTCAGCTTCCAGGTCGCCCCGGGAAGCTGTACTGCCCTTCTCGGCGGCAATGGCGCCGGCAAGACCACCACCATCTCCATGCTGCTCGGCCTGCTGCTCCCCACCTCGGGCAGCGTGCGCGTGCTCGGCCACGACATGGCGCGCTCGCGCCACCGCGCCCTCCCCTATCTCAATTTCTCCTCTCCTTACGTCGACCTGCCGCAACGCCTCACGGTGCGGCAGAACCTCACCGTCTATGCCCGGCTCTACGCGGTGCCGAAAGCAAAGGCGCGCATCGCCACCCTGGTGAAGGACCTCGATATCGAGGCCTTCATCGACCGCCCATACGGCAAGCTCTCGGCCGGGCAGAAGACCCGCGTGGCGCTCGCGAAGTCGCTGGTGAACGAACCGACGCTGCTGCTGCTCGACGAGCCCACCGCCTCGCTCGACCCCGACACCGCCGACTGGGTGCGCGGCTATCTCGACGCCTACCGAAAGCATAACGGCGCCACCATCCTGCTCGCCTCCCACAACATGGGCGAGGTGGAACGCCTCTGCGATCAGGTGCTGATGATGCGCGCCGGCCGGATCGTCGACCAGGGCAGCCCCCGCGCGCTGATCGAGAAATACGGCCGCCAGACGCTGGAAGAGGTCTTCCTCGACATCGCCCGCAGACAGGGCCGCGCGGCGGAGGCGGCATGATCGCCGGCCCCCGCTCCAATCCCGTCTTCAGCCCCGGGCGCATCTTCGCCCTCGTGCTGCGCTACTGGTACCTGCTGAAGAGCTCGGTGCCGCGGATGATCGAGCTCGCCTACTGGCCGACGGTCAATATGCTGCTCTGGGGCTTCATGACCCAGTTCCTGGCGACGCAGACCAGCTATATCGCCAATGCCTTCGGCATCCTGCTCTCGGGCGTGCTGCTCTGGGAGATCCTGTTCCGCTCCCAGCTCGGCGTCTCCATCTGCTTCTTCGAGGAGATCTGGTCGCGGAACCTCGGCCACCTCTTCGTCAGCCCCTTGCGGCCCTACGAGATGATCGCGGCGCTGGGCACAATGAGCCTCTTGCGCACCGTCATCGGCGTGCTGCCCTGCATGGTTCTGGCGACCTTCCTGTTCGGCTGGCAGGCAGGCGCTCTCGGGTTCAGCTTCGGCCTCTTCCTCGCGCTGCTGCTGATCATGGGCTGGGCCATCGGCTTCGCCATCTGCGGTCTCATCATGCGCTATGGCCAGGGCATGGAGAGCCTCGCCTGGGGCCTCGTCTTCGCGCTGACGCCGCTATCGGGCGTCTACTACCCGATCAGCGTGCTGCCGCCCTGGCTGCAGCCGGTCGCCTATGCGCTTCCCACCGCGCATGTCTTCGAGGGCATGCGCTCCATCCTCTCGCATCAGGTCGTGCGCTGGGACCATCTCGCCTGGGCCGCGGGCCTCGACCTCGTCTATATCGCGCTGGGCACCTTCATGTTCCTCTACTGCTTCCGCCAAGCCCGCCGTCGCGGCCTGCTCCTGAACCAGGGGGAATAGCCGCGATGATCATGCGGACACGCCGACCTGCGCCATCCACGGCAGGAACCGGCGCTGCGCCTTGATCGCCGAAGCTGCGCAACGGCGCAGCCGCTGCGCCTGTGCGAGTGCCTCCTCCATAGCCTCGACCGACAGCTGTCCCTGCGCCGTCACGCGCAGCAGCGCCACCTTGATTTCCTGATAGGCTGCTTCCAGTCGGATCGCGTGGTCGTCGAGGGTTTTGCGCGCGCCCTCCTCACCGTTGCCCGTCGGAATCCGCAGGCTGTCCAGGACGATCTCGCGGAGTTTGTCCCACTGCGGCCCCGCGATGACCCGCTCCGCCGAGGATGCGTTCGACATCGTCGTGACGACGGTGGCGACGTCTTCCAGATGCTGCACCGTGCGGATCAGGTCGGGCAGCGCCGCGACCACATCGTCGGTGAGCGTGGCGTTGCCGAAGCTGCCGATAAACTCCCGGACCGCCTGGCCGAGGCGCAGGACACCCTGCCGGGACAGCAAAGCGTCTTCCGCATCCGCGGCAGCCCTGATGCGCGCGCGGGCGGAGCGGAAGACGAGGTCGGTCATCCGGATCAGCTCCAGGATAAGACCCCGCAGCGCCAGGGCGGGCACCGCCGCGAGCGTGGCGTCCAGATATCGGGGCCGGCCGGCCTCCTCGTCGGGGGTGAGGAACCATTTTGAGAGAAGGCGCACGACACGCGGGCCCACCGGCCAGATGAGTGCTGCGCCCAGGCAGTTGAAGGCGGTGTGGAACACCGCCAGCGTGGTGGGTACATCGCCCCGCATTCCGGCTGCGGCAACGACCGCGCCGCTCACCGTCACCAGAACCGGCAAGAGGCCCAGCGCGACCGCGCCGGTCAGGAGATTGAAGCCGATATGAGCCATCGCAACGCGCTTCGCACCCGCCGTCGCGCCGATCGCAGCGAGAGCCGCAGTGGAGGTGGTTCCGATGTTCGTACCCACGACGGCGGCCGCGGCCAGTTCCAGCGGCACGATGCCGCCGGCGCTGCCCGTGAGCGTGATCGCGATGGCCGCGCTCGACGATTGCGTCAGGACCGTCAGCAGAATGCCGAGACCCACGAAGGCCGCAAGAGCCGGCCAGCCGGAACTGTCGAACCGCAGGTCCGACAAATGCGGAGTCAGCGCCTCGAAGCCGCCCTGAAGAGTCCCGATCCCCAGGAAGAAGGCGCCGAAGCCCGCGACGGCCTGTCCCAGACCGGCGAGGCGGACCTGCCGGCGGGAGCCGATCCGCACCAGCATCCCGACACCGAGAAGCGGCAAGGCCAGCGAACCGATCTGCACCTTGACGCCGACAAGCGCCACCAGCCAGGCGGTCATGGTGGTGCCGACATTGGTTCCGATGACGACCCAAATCGCCTGTGCCAGCGTCAGCAGCCCCGCGTTGACGAAGCCCACGGTGGCGACGGTCACCGCGCTGGACGACTGCACGACCGCCGTTATCAGGGCTCCGGTCAGAAAGCCGCGCAGTGCTGAGCTGGTCCAGCTATGCAGAATGCGTCTGAGCGCCCCGCCGGCCGCCAGCTTCAGTCCATCGGTCATCATCCCCATGCCGAGCACGAAGAGACCGATGCCCCCCAGAAGCGAAGCGAATGTCGTTGCGGTCATCAGGCGGACCTCCCCGCCCGATACTGCTGCGATAGACCCGCCATGTCCCGCCGGCAGGTTGACGCGCCCCGCGGAGGCTGCGCCCGCTTCGCCCCCGCCCGAAGTGTCCCGCCCCGGCGCTGCGCTATGAAGCGGCCATGACATCCGCTCCGTTCCACGGCTGGCGCGTCGTCGCCGCCGCCTTCGTCCTCGCCATGTTCGGCTGGGGGCTGGGATTTTATGGCCCGCCCATCTACCTGCAGACCGTACGCGAGATGCGCGGCTGGTCGGTCAGCCTCGTCTCGGCGGCCGTCACCACCCACTACCTGTTCGGCGCGCTGGTCATCGTCAACCTGCCGCGCCTCTATGCCCGCGTCGGTATTCCCGCCGTCACCAAGGCCGGATCGCTGGCGCTGGCGCTCGGTGTCTCGGGCTGGGCGCTGGCCGACGCGCCCTGGCAGCTCTTCGCCGCCACGGCGCTTTCGGGCGGCGGCTGGGTCACGCTCGGCGCCGCCGCGGTCAACGCCATCGTCTCGCCCTGGTTCAACCGCCGCCGGCCGGCGGCACTCGCCGCCGCCTACAACGGCGCCAGCATCGGCGGTGTGGTCTTCTCGCCGCTCTGGGTCGCAGCCATCGCCGCCTTCGGCTTTCCGGCCGCGGCCGCCGGCATCGGCATCGTCATGCTGCTTGCCATGTGGGTCCTGGCCGGCCTCTATTTCGGGAAGACGCCGCAGCAGTTGGGCCAGACGCCCGACGGCGACGCGCCCGGCGCCACCGCCACGGCCGTCGCCTCGTCACGGGCGCGGCCGCTCCCGGGAAGAGCGCTCTGGCGCGACGTCACCTTCCTCACCCTCGCCGCCGGGATGGCCTTGAGCCTCTTCGCCCAGATCGGCCTGTTGGCGCACCTCTATTCGCTTCTCGTCCCCGCACTCGGCCAGCAGATGGCCGGCTTCGCTCTGGGTGGGGCTACGGTGGCGGCGATCGGCGGGCGCATGCTGGTCGGCTGGCTGATGCCGCCGGGCGCCGACCGCCGCCTCGTCGCCTCGGCCAGCTTCGCCGTGCAGATGGCGGGCGGCATCGCCTTCCTCTGCGCCGGCGGGCAGAACGTCCCCCTGCTCCTTCTCGGCGTCGTCCTCTTCGGGGCCGGCATCGGCAACACCACCTCCATGCCGCCCCTGATCGCGCAGAGCGAATTCGTGAAGGAGGACGTGGCCCGCGTCGTCGCCCTCATCGTCGCGATGGCCCAGGCCTTCTATGCCTTCGCGCCCGCCGGCTTCGGCGTCCTGCGCGACCTCGCGGCCGACCCGGCGGCGCCGCAACTCTTCGTCGCGACCGCCCTGATCCAGGGCCTCGCCATCGCGGTCTTTCTCCTGGGCCGGCGCAGATAGGCCGCCCCCGGCCGAAACGGGCGGCCATGAGCGCCGCTTCTTTCCCTGCCGCCGTCGCGTTGCGGCTCTCTTGCAAGCAACGGTCGGGACCGAGGTTCAGCCGACGACGCCCTTGGCTCTGAGTGCTGCGATCTCCGCTTCATCGAGACCGGCCTCGGACAGCACCTGATCGCTGTGCTCACCGAGCGCGGGCGGCGCGCCTGCGGCCCGCATCGCGGTCCAGCCGAGGCGGATCGGCGTCGCCAGCGTGCGCGGCACGCCTTCGCTTTCACAGGGCACGACGATGCCGGCGTGCAGCGCCTGCTCGTCCGCCGCGACATCGGCCACGCGCGCGATCGGACTGAACGGCACGCCGATCTCGGTCAACCGCCGCTCCCAGACGGCCCAGTCCTCGCTCGCGAACAGGGCCTCCAATTCGCCCAGCAGGACGCCGGCATGCCGCCGCCGCCCCGCCCGGTCGGCGAAGCGCGGGTCGGCCAGCAACCGTTCGAGCCCGAGCCCCCGGCAGACGTTCTCCCAGTGTTTCTCTTCCGGATGCGCCAGAAGCAGGAACCAGCGTCCGTCACGCGCCGCATATTGCTGGGCGAGCGCCGAACTCGCCTTCTCGCGCGGCGGCCGCGACGGCGCTTCCGCCCCCAGCAGCGCGCCGGCCGCCAGCGTGCCCGTCGACCACACGCCGTTGGCATAGAGCGAGGTGCCGACCCAGCCGCCCTTGCCCGTCCGCTCGCGGCGGAACAAGGCCATCATGATCGCGGCCACCAGCGTCATCGCCGTGCTGCGGTCGCCCTGCCCGGGCAGCGAGAAGCCGGCCGGCTGTCCCTCGTATCGCAGCGCGTCGAGAATGCCCGAACGGGCGAAGAAGGCGGTGACGTCGAAGCCCGGTCGGTCGCGATCCGGACCCGTCTCGCCATAGCCGGTAAGCGAGGCATAGATCAGTCGCGGATTGATCGGCTCCACATCCGCCCAGGTCAGCTTCAGCCGCTCCCGCACCGGCGGCGGGAAGTTGATGATCATGACATCGGCCGTCGCGATCAGCCGCTCGAGCGCGGCGCGGCCCTCGGGCGCCTTCAGGTCGAGCGCCAGCGAGCGCTTGTTGCGGGCGTCGAGCGCCCAGGGAAAATTGACCGCGGCCTGGGGATAGGTGGCGTTCTTCCAGCTCCCCCGGTGCGGATCGCCCACGCCGGGCGGCTCCACCTTGATCACATCGGCGCCGTAGTCGCCCAGCGCCACGGCGGCGGCCGGGGCGGCGATGAAGGAACTAACATCCAGTACGCGGATACCGCTCAGCGGCAGGTCGTCGTCGCTCACGCGTTTCCACCCCGGCTTTCTGGACCCCGGCGGCGATACGCCCCCGAGAACTGCGGCCATCCTAGCCCAGGCCGGGTATGATCCGCGCCTTCGGGCAGCGGGGGACGAGACGATCATGGATCTGATGCTGAAGGGCCGGGCCGCCCTGGTGACGGGGGCGAGCACGGGGATCGGCGCCGGCGTGGCCCGGGCGCTGGCGGCGGAAGGCGTTCGCCTCGCCATCACCGCCCGCGACCGCACGGCCCTGCAGGCGGTGGCGGAGACGATTGCCGCCGCCGGCCACGCCGCTCCGGTGCTGCTGCCGGCCGAACTCACCGAAGCCGCCGAGGTCAGCCGCCTCGCCGCCGAGGCGAAGGCCGCGCTCGGCCCGATCGCGATCCTCGCCAACTGCGCCGGCGGCTCCCGCCCGACCACGCCCGAGGCGGGCGAGGACGTGTGGGAAGAGGCCTTCGCCCTCAACTTCGATGCCGCCCGCCGCCTCACCCGCGCGCTGCTGCCGGACATGCGGGCGGCGAAATGGGGCCGGGTCATCAGCATCTCCGGCTCGGTCGAGCCGCGCAGCCTGAACGCGGCCAGCGCGGCCAAGGGCGCGCTGCACGTCTGGTCGAAGGGCCTCTCCTGCGACGTGGCGGCCGAAGGCGTGACGGTGAACTGCATCGCGCCCGGCCGCATCAACTCGGTCCAGATCCTGAACCGCCTGCATCCGACCGAGGAAGCGCGCGCCGCCTTCATCGCCCGCAACATCCCGGCGGGGCGCTTCGGCGACCCGGACGAACTGGCGCCGCTGGTCGCCTTCCTCGCCTCACCGCTGGCCGGCTATATCACCGGCGCCGTCATTCCGGTGGACGGCGGGATGCACTACTTCGCGCATTGACGAACCCTGGATCAGGAGGCGTAGCTCCAGAAACCGTGCTTGCGGGCATGCAGGCCCTTGAGGCGGGCACTGAAGGCGTCGTGCGAGGGAAACCCGGCGTAGTCGTGGATGCGCGCCGCCAGTTCCTCGCAGGTTTTCAAGTGCCGCGCGGCATGCGGGTAGCGCGCGCTCTTTGCCCTGTCGAGCGCATGGTCGATCATGGACCGGAGCAGCAGCGTCGCCGCCAGCGGATGCTTCTCCTCCAGGGCTTTCGCCGCCGATACAAGAAGTTCGTACTGATTCCCGTCCAGCTCCGCCGCGCGTTTAAGGATCACGGCCGACGCCCTCTCCAGCGCCGGCCAGTTGGTCAGGAAATCGAGCACCTTCAATAGGCTCTGCTGAGATTCGACGTGAGCCAGTGCGCGGCGTTCGGCCTCCTCATCCTCGAAATCGGGCAAGCGCTTCAGATAGTCGCGCAGCAGGTCGGCTCGCAGCCCCTCCTTGAAGAAGGCGAGACGGCATTCCTGCGCTTCCTGCGCCCGTCCCAGCGCATCGAGAATCTCGATCTTCGTGTCCTGCCATTCGTACGGCAACCAGCGCTGCCGCTCCATGTCGACCGCCTCGATCGCCTTCAGCGCTTCCTCCGTCCGCCCGGCGTCGAGGAGCCGGCGAGCGATGGCGACCGCGACCTGCGGGGCGCCTTTCGCCTTGCCCTCCTGCTGCGCGATGAAGGCGTCGACATCGCCTTCCGCATCGGCGATCGCCTCGAGCGCCAGCCGGGTCGTGCTCTCGCGCCGGCGCGCCTCGATATCGTCTTCGTAGATCTTTCCTTGGGAGCTCCACATCACGACCTTGCGCTGATCCTGTGGCGGCCGGGTGACGGGCGTCTTCGCGAGATCGAGGAACCGCGCCCGCAACTGCGCCAGTCCCTCCTTTCCGAGAACGGGGGCCAGGACGCCGATCAATTCGACCCGTTCGTAGGGATCGGCATTCAGGAAATCGAAGACGCGGGCGCCCAGCATCTTGGGGTCGGCCTTCGCCGCTTCCGCCAGCGCGCGGAGCCCGCCCGCCGCATTGTCGAAAACCCCGGCGATCCTGCCGTTACTGTCGTCGCAGCGCCCCAGCACGTCATCGGCGAGATGAAGGAAGCGCCAAAGCAGGTCATGCGCCTCCACCGGATCGGCCTTCGCAACCCGTTCGACGATGGCGCGGTGCTGTGCCTCCAGATCGGCCGCCAGTGCCTTCACCTGATGCCATTCGACGAAGGAGCGCGACTGCGCGATCGTCGTGAGGCGGCGGCGCACTTCCTTGGCCATCGCCGCCGGACCCTCGGTCCCCGCCAGTTCCAGCCGCAGCCGCCGCTTGGCGACCGCGTTACCGGTACTGATTTCGATCAGCAGCTCGGCCAGCCGCGCCGCGCCGAGGGCTTCGAGATTCTTCGCGTTGAGTGTCGTCTTCGAAGCCATCTGCAAGCCATGTCACGACCGGGAAAGCGCCGCACCATGCGACTTCCGGCGCGGAAAATTCCAGACATTGGTGGCGATTTCAACGACAGCCCGATCGGAACGCCATCGCATCCGCCGGCCTACTCGCCCAGCGCCCGCAGCACGGCCTCGGGCTCGCGGGCAATCACCGTCAGCAGCACCCGCGCGGCACCCTCGGGCCGGCGGTGCCCACGTTCCCAGTTGCTCACCGTCTCGACGGGGAAGCCGAAGCGATCTGCGAAAGCGCGCTGGGTCAACTTCATGCTCCGGCGGATCGCCTTGACGTCCACCTCGACGGGCACGCGCACCTTGTGGACCTTCACCGCGACGGGTTCGCCGCGGGTCCAGGCCAGGGCTTCTTCCAGACTTTGGATCAACCGCTCGCCCGCCTTGGTCATCGTCTGCGCTTTCCCTGTTTCAATTCGGCGACCAGTTTGCCGATGCGATCGAGATCGGCAGGTGAGAGATCGGCGCGTTCCGACTTGGAATAAATGTCGACCAGAACGAGGGGAAACTCTTCATCGCGAAAATAGTGGATGACCCTCGCGCCGCCACGCTTCCCCTGCCCGGGCAGACGCCAGCGCAGTTTCCGCACACCGCCGCTTCCCGGCACAAGGTCTCCTGCTGTCGGGTTTTGCGCCAGGAACTCGACGAGCGCTGCAACCTCGCCCTCCTCCATCAGTCCGCGGCGCGCCGTTGAAAGATCGGAGTCTCGACAACCGTCACCAGCCGCTTGGTCCGAACCGTAGGGCGCCCCCATGACCCGGTCAATGACCGCCCTATTCCACCGTCACCGACTTCGCCAGGTTGCGGGGCTGGTCGACGTCCGTCCCCTTCAGCACCGCCACGTGATAGGCGAGAAGCTGGACCGGGATGGCGTAGAGGATGGGGGCGACGAAGGGGTCGCATTCGGGGATTTCCACCGTCGCCTCGGCTTCGTCGCCGATGCGCTCCAGGCCCTTCCTGTCGCTCATGAAGATGACCCGGCCGCCGCGCGCCATCACCTCCTGCATGTTGGAAAAGGTCTTCTCGAACAGGTGGTCGGTGGGGGCGATGACGATCACCGGCACGGTCTCGTCGATCAGCGCGATCGGCCCGTGCTTCAGCTCCCCCGCCGCATAGCCTTCGGCGTGGATGTAGGAGATCTCCTTCAGCTTCAGCGCCCCTTCCATGGCGATGGCGAAACCGGTGCCGCGGCCGATATAGAGCACGTCGCGCGCCTCCATCACCGAATGGGCCAGTTTCTGTAGCGCCTCGTCGTGGCTCATCACCTCCGCCGCGCGGGCCGGCACCTCGGCTATGGCGGCCGACAGCCTCGCCTCTTCACCTGCGTCGATGGCACCCCGGGCCCGGGCCGTCGCGATGACGAGGCAGGCGAGCACGGTGAGCTGGCAGGTGAAGGCCTTGGTCGAGGCGACGCCGATCTCGGGCCCCGCATGGGTCGGCAGCACCACATGCGCCTCGCGCGCCATGGCGCTCTCGGGCTGGTTCACCACCACCATGATGTGCTGGCCGTTCGCCTTGGCGTAGCGGAGGGCGGCCAGCGTGTCGGTGGTCTCGCCCGACTGGGAGATGAAGATGGCGAGGCCGCCCGGCACCATCGGCGCCTCGCGGTAGCGGAACTCGGAGGCGATATCGATCTCGACGCCGACGCGGGCGACGCGTTCGAACCAGTACTTCGCCACCAGGCCCGAATAGAAGGACGTGCCGCAGGCGACGATGGTGATCTTCGGCACCGTGGCGATGTCGAAGGGAAGGTCGGGAAGCTGGATGCGGCGCGAGGCCGGGTTGAACATGGTGTTCAGCGTGTCGCCGATCACCGCCGGCTGCTCGAAGATCTCCTTCAGCATGAAGTGGCGGTGGTTGCCCTTGCCGATCAGCGCACCCGACAGCGCGGTGAGGCGGACCTCGCGCTTCACTTCCCTGTCGTTCTCGTCGTGGAAGACGGCCTTCTGGCGGTCGAGCACGACCCAGTCGCCCTCGTCGAGATAGGAGATCTTGTCGGTCATCGGCGCCAGCGCCATGGCGTCCGAGCCGAGGAACATCTCGCCGTCGCCATAGCCGACCGCGAGCGGGCTGCCGCGCCGCGCCCCGATCAGGAGATCCGGATGGCCGTCGAACAGGATGCCGAGCGCGAAGGCGCCTTCCAGCCGCTTCAGCGCCGTGGAGGTGGCCTTGATCGGCTCCAGCCCGTCGTCGATGTAGCGGGTGATGAGCTGAGCCACCACCTCGGTATCGGTCTCCGACTGGAAGACGTAGCCGGCCTTGTTCAGCTCGTCGCGGAGCTCGCGGTAGTTCTCGATGATGCCGTTGTGGACGACCGCCACCTTCTTCGTCGCCAGCGGATGGGCGTTGCGCTCCGTCGGCGCCCCGTGGGTCGCCCAGCGCGTGTGGCCGATGCCGGTATTGCCGGTGAGCGGCTCGGCCTGGATGCGGGCGGCGAGATTGGCGATCTTGCCCTCGGCCCGGCGGCGGTCGATGCGGCCGTCGACCAGGGTCGCCACCCCGGCGCTGTCATAGCCGCGGTATTCGAGCCTGCGCAGTCCCTCGATCAGGCGGGGCACCGCCTGATCCCGCCCGATGACGCCGACGATGCCGCACATGGGTTCAGCCCTTCTTTGCCTGCTGGGCGGCTTTGCGCGCCCGCGCCTTGTCCCGGAACTTCTCCGCCGCCCCGTCCCGCTGGGAGAGCGGCCCGCGCACCACCGTCACCGCGCCGGCCGGCACATCCTGCGTCACCGTGCTGCCGGCGCCGACGATGGCGTTGTCTCCGATCGACACCGGCGCGACCAGGGACGAGTTGGAGCCGATGAAGGCGCCGGCGCCGATATCGGTGTGGTACTTGCCGAAGCCGTCGTAATTGCAGGTGATGGTGCCGGCCCCGACATTCGCTTTGGCGCCGACCCGCGCGTCGCCGATATAGGTGAGGTGGTTGACCTTGGCGCCGGCCTCGAGGCTCGCCGCCTTCACCTCGACGAAATTGCCCACATGCACGTCGGGACCGAGCTTCGCGCCGGGCCGCAGGCGCGCGAAGGGGCCGATGCTGGCGCCGGCCTCGATCGAGGTCCCCTCCAGATGCGAGAAGGCGCGGATCAGAACGCGGTCGCCGATGCTGACACCGGGACCGAAGAAGACGTTGGGCTCGACCACCACGTCCCTCCCGATGCAGGTGTCATGGGAGAACCAGACGGTCTCGGGGTCGATCAGGGTGGCGCCGCCGTCCATCGCGGCGCGACGCATCCGGCGCTGGACGATGGCCTCGGCGACGGCGAGCCCGGCGCGGCTGTCGATGCCCAGTACCTCCTCGGGATCGGCCTCGACCACCGCGCAGGAAAGACCCCGGGCCCGCGCCGCGGCGACGATATCGGTCAGGTAGTATTCGCCCTGGGCGTTGTCGTTCCCGATGCCGGCGAGAAGCTCGAAGGCGACGGCGCCGTCCAGCGCCATGACGCCGCCGTTGCAGAGGCCGATGGCGCGCTGCTCCGGGCTCGCATCCTTGAACTCGACGATCCGCTCCAGCCCTTCCGGCCCGACGATCAGCCGGCCATAGGCGGCCGGATCGGCAGGGCGGAAGCCCATCACCACCACCGCCGGGCCGGCGGCACGGGCGGACAACATGGCCTCGATGGTCTCCTTCCTGAGCAGCGGGCAGTCGCCGAACAGGACCAGGATGTCTCCCTTGAAGCCTTCGAGTACCCCCTTCGCGGCCAGGACGGCATGGCCTGTGCCGAGCGGGGGATCCTGCACTGCGGCGACGGCACCGGGAACGGCGGCGGCGACCTTGTCCATGCCCTTGGCCGTCACCACGACATAGCGGGCCGGCTGCAGGCCGGCGACGGTGCCGGCCAGATGGGCCAGCATCGGCCGTCCCGCCAAGGGGTGCAGCACCTTGGGCAGGTCGGACTTCATGCGCGTTCCGCGCCCGGCGGCGAGGATGACGGCGGCAAAGGCTTGAGGCTTCATGGACACCGCTGGAATGCTGGCAGGAATCCTTATCGGCACAGGGTTAATGGTTTAAGAAGTGACGATGATCAAGCGGTTATCCGATTCTGCCATCATCTTCGACCTGGACGGCACCCTGGTCGAAACCGCGCCGGACCTGCACGGCGCGCTGGTGCATGTCCTCACCGAAGCCGGTTTCGCCCCGCCCACCCTCGAGGACGTCCGCCTGATGGTGGGCGACGGAGCCCGGGCGCTTTTGGAAAAGGCCTATGCCAATGTCGGCCGGCGGCTGCAGGGGTCCGAGATGGAGGACGCCTTCAACCGCTTCCTCGCCTATTACCATCCAAACGTGGCCCGGCTGAGCCGGACCTTTCCCGGGGTGGAAAGGGCGCTCGACGGCCTTACCGCCGCGGGTGCCGCGCTCGCCGTGTGCACCAACAAGCCGCAGGCGCTGTCGGAGGCCCTTCTCGACGCGCTCGGCCTCTCCAGCCGCCTGCCGGTGGTCGTCGGCGGCGACGCGCTTCCCGTCCGCAAGCCCGATCCGGCGCATCTCGCCGCCACCATCGCGCGCATGGGGCGGACCGGCGCCCCGGCCGTCATGGTGGGCGATTCCCGCAACGACGTCGCGGTGGCGAAGGCGCTCGGCATTCCCGCCATCGTGGTCAGCTTCGGCTACACCACCATCCCACCGAAGGACCTCGGCGCCGACGTCCTGATCGACCATTTCGACGAGTTGCCGGGCGCACTGCATACCCTCGGTTTCCGCGACTAGTCGGCCGGTATCTCGTTGCCGCGGCCCACGTTGCGGACCAGATCGGCGATGTCGGGGTGGTTCCGCAGGATCTCGCGCTGATGCGCCTTCAGGGCCGCGACCAGGCCGCCGCCGCGGCCCAGCAGGTCGTCGGCATAGCCGATCATCCGCGAATTCGGCCAGCAGCGCGGGCGGATGCGGTGCAGCGCCGCGAAGGCCTGCACTTCCGAGCCCGCCTCCGCCTGCGCCATCAGAATGACGGCGGCGGCGGTCGAGCGCGAAATGCCCATGTGGCAATGCACCAGGATCTTGCCGAGCTTCGGCCGGTCGCCCAGCACCCGATCGCCGAAATCCAGCACCGCGCGGACGTTCTCCACCACCGGCGCCTGATAGCCCGGATATTCGCCGATGACGTCGTGGAAGCGCAGCAGCGACCAGTGCGCCGGCGAAAGATGCTCGGCCACCGGCGGTTCCTCGGCCGCGGGATCGATCATCGACAGCACATGGGTCACCCCCTGGCCGCGGAAGCCCGCGATCTCGGGAATGCCGCAGATGGAGATGCGCGTGGGCAGGGGCATGAGGCTCGGCCGGAGAATGGACTTGCGGGCATCTTGACAGGGTTCGGACCGGCCACCTATACCCTGCGCCTCGCTTCGGGCGGTTAGCTCAGTTGGTAGAGCACATCGTTCACATCGATGGGGTCACTGGTTCGAGTCCAGTACCGCCCACCATTCATCCCGGAACGATGAACTTCCTGGCCTGGACGTCGTAGTCCGGATAGCCGAGCGTGGCGCTCAGCTCGGCCGGCGGCAATGCGCTCGCCGCCGCCGCATCCCCCGCCGCCAGCGCCGCCAGCCCGGCCTTCATCCCCGCCACCGAGGGCGACAAGAGGCTGGTCGGATAGGTGCCGATCTTGAGGCCGAGCGCCGCCGCCTCGCCGCGGCTGGGCGTGGCCCTGGGCGCCCCCGGCGACAGCACCGAGAAGGACGGCCGCCCCTTGGCGGCGGCCACGGCGCGGCGGATCTCCGCCTCGTCGGCGGGCGAATCCAGGAACAGGATGTCGGCCCCCTCCTCCACATACATCTCGATCCGGGCCACCGCCTCGTCGATGCCCTGGGTCGGGCGGCAGTCGGTGCGGGCGAGGATCAGGATGCCGGAATCCTTCGCCGCCTCCACCGCCGCGCGGATCTTCATGCGCGCCTCGGCCCGCGGCAGGCAGGGCTTGCCGGCCGCGGTGAGCGCACGCGGCGTGATCTTGTCCTCGATCAGGATGGCGGCGGCGCCGGCGCGCCCATAGGCGCGCACCGTCCGCTGCACGTTCATGGCATTGCCATAGCCATGGTCGCCATCGGCCAGCACCAGGGTCTCGGGCGCCGCGCCGCGCACCATGGTGAAGGAATCGAACATCTCCCCGAAGGAGATCAGGTCGAGATCAGGGCCGCCCAGCCGGCTCGCCGCCACGCAGGAGCCCGACAGGAAGGCGGTCCGGAACCCGGCACCGGCGGCGAGCTTGGCGCTCAGCCCGTCCCACACCGCCGGCATGACGACGAAACCGGGCTCGGCCAGCAATGCCCGCAGGCGATCGGGGGGCGTCATGGGGCATCCTTCCGCGTCGGGGTCAGAAAGGCGACGATAGGCCCGCGCCCGCCCGCCGGCAAACCGCGGTCGGCTTTCGCCGCCCGTCGCGGGGGGAGTAGCATCGGCACCCATCCGCGCCTCTCATGGCGCTTCGGGGCAGGCGTTTCATGGCACGCATCGCGGTCGGCGGTTTCCAGCACGAGACCAATTCCTTCGTCGAGCATCGGGCGGATTTCGCTTATTTCGCCAGCCATCGCGACCGCCCGCCCCTGGTGCGCGGGCCACAGGTGATCGAATGGCTGTCGGGCGGCAGCTATGCGCTCTCGGGCTTCCTCGGCGCGATCGGAAGCGGCCATGAGATCCTGCCGCTCGTTTGGGCCAGCGGCGGCGCCGGCGGCATCGTCACCGAGGACGCCTTCGAGCGCATCGTCGGCGAGATGCAGGGCGCCCTGTCGGCGGCCATGCCGGTCGACGCGGTCTATCTGGACCTGCACGGCGCCATGGTCTCCGCCGGCTTCGAGGATGCCGAAGGCGAGATGCTGCGCCGCATCCGCGCCATGGTGGGAACCGAAGTCCCCATCGTCATCAGCCTCGACTATCACGCCAATGTCTCACCCGAGATGGTCGCCTTCACCGATGGGCTGGTCGGCTTCCGCACCTATCCGCATGTCGATCGCCCGGAAACGGGAGCGAACGCCGCCAGCGTCCTGCGCGAGTTGCTGGTGCGCGGGCGGCCGGCGGGCCGGGCGCTCCGCAACCTGCAGTTCCTCATCCCGGCGGAAGCCCAATGCACGCTGGTCGAACCCAGCCGGGGCATCGTGGCGCGCTCGAAGGTGCTGGACGGCGACATCGTCAGCCTCTCCTATCTGGCGGGCTTTCCGGCCGCGGACACCTACTGGTGCGGCCCCTCGGTCGCCGTGCATGCCTGGACCCAGGCGGCGGCCGACCGTGCCGCCGATGCCCTGGCGGCGCGGATCGCGGCGGCCGAACCCGATTTCGTCGCCGACCTGCTGTCGCCCGACGAGGGCGTGCGCCAGGCGATCGATCTCGCCCGCGGCGCCTCCCGGCCCGTCGTCATCGCCGACACCCAGGACAATCCGG
Source organism: bacterium (assembly GCA_022844005.1). Lineage (GTDB taxonomy): Bacteria > Pseudomonadota > Alphaproteobacteria > Ferrovibrionales > Ferrovibrionaceae > Desertibaculum. The sequence continues at coordinate 34,242 of JALHMN010000032.1, forward strand.
GCGCCGGCAGCAGCAGCGACACGACGGGGCTGCTGGAGGCGCTGGTCAGTGCCGGTGCGGAAGGTGCCGTGGTCGGCTTCCTCTGCGATCCCGACGCGGCCGCCGCCGCGCATGCCGCCGGCCAGGGCGCGACGATCACCCTGGATGTCGGCGGCAGGCACGGCCCGCAGGGGGTGATGCCCTTCCGCGCCGACTGGAAAGTCGACCGTCTCGGCGCCGGAGGCTTCCGCACCACCGGCTCGGTCGCCGGCAACATGGACGCCGATCTCGGCCCGATGGCGCTGCTCTCGGTCGGCGGCGTGTCGGTGGTCGTGACCTCGAAGCGGATGCAGGCCTACGACCCCGCACCGTTCCATCACCTGGGCGTCGATCCCGCCCTGCAGCGCATCCTGGTGCTGAAGAGCACGTGTCATTTCCGCGCCGATTTCGAACCGATCGCCGAGAAGGTGCTGATGGTGACCGCGCCCGGCGGATACCTGTCCGATCCCGCACTCTATCCCTTCCGCAAGCTCCGCCCCGGTGTGCGGCTGCATCCCCTCGGCCCCGTTTCCGGCCCGGCCGGCCGGAAGGCCGCCGCGGCGGCGGACTGAAGCGGCTTCAGCCGACGAGGCCCTCGGCCCGGAGCGCGGCGATCGCCTCATCCGAGAATCCGGCGGCCCTGAGCAGGGCGTCCGTGTGCTGGCCGAGGCCGGGCGCCGCCCGGTCGGTGGCGGCCAAGCCCTCGGTGCGGATCGGATTGGCCATCAGGCCGACCGACGCGCCCTCCTCGCTCCGCGCCTCGCGCACCAGTCCGCGCTCGCGCAGGAAGGGATTCTCCAGCGCCTCCGCGACGTCCAGGATCGGCGAAGCCGGTATCCTGCCGCCGAAGCGGGCCATCCATTCGCCCGTGCCGCGGCTCGACAGGGCCTCGTCGATCAGACAGGTCAACAGGTCGCGGTGGGCGAGGCGCTCGGGGAAACCGCGGAACCGCTCGTCCTCGATCCATTCCGGCCGCTCCACCTCGACGCAAAGCCGGCGCCAGAACTTCTCCTTGTTGCACATGAGATAGATCCAGCCGTCGGCCGTCGCATAGGTCTGGCAGGGCGTCATCGACGGATGCGCCGACCGCGCGACGCGGCGCTGGTTGGCGCCCGCGCCCAGGTACCAGGCGCCGACGTAGCTCAGGTGGAACGCCGCGACATCGAACAGGCTGACATCGACATCCCGCCCCACGCCCGTCCGCCGCGCATCGATCACGCCGGCCAACACGCCGAGTGCGGTGATCGTCCCCGCCATCATGTCGATGATCGACAGTCCCATCCGGCTGGGCGGCCCGTCGGGCTCTCCGGTCAGGGCGAAGAAGCCGGCTTCCGCCTGCATCAGATAGTCATAGCCCGGCCAGGTGGCGCGCGGGCCCTCCCGCCCATAGCCGGTCAGATGCGCGCAGACGATGCGGGGATTGGCCGGCGCCATCGCGGCATAGTTGAGGCCGAGCCGCGCGGGCACGTCGCCCCGCAGGTTGCCCATCAAGGCATCGCAGCCCTTCGCCAATTCGCGCAGCACCTCTCGTCCCGCCTCCCGCGACAGGTCGAGCGCCAGGCTCTTCTTGTTCCGGTTGAAGCTCTGG
>JALHMN010000033.1:0-11821 GCA_022844005.1 bacterium
TGAACCTGTCGCAACCGGCGGTCAGCCAGCAGGTGAAGGAGCTGGAAGGCCGCCTGGGCGTCCCCCTGGTGGAAAGACTTGGTAAACGTGCCTTCGCCACGCCGGCGGGATCGGAGCTTCTGGAGCATGCCCGGCGACTGATGGCCGAAGCGGATCTCGCCATGACCGCCATGCGCCGGCACAAGGACGGTTCGCTCGGGCTCGTGCGCGTGGGCACGTCCACCGCAGTGAGCGTTTACTTACTTCCGCGCGTACTCGGGAACCTGCGGCGCACGCATCCGGGGCTGGAGGTCGATGTCGATGTCGGCACCGCGCATGCCGTGGTGCCGAGGATCGCCGAGAACCAGCTCGACATCGGCCTGATCACGCTGCCGCTCAGCCCCTCCTACGTGCTGGAGGTGGAGCAGATCCGCGCCGATCCGATGATGGCGGTGGTGGCGCGCGGCGGTGCGGACGACTGGCCGGAGAAGGTGACGGCCGCGTTTCTCAGCCGCCAGCAACTCATCTTCAACGCACCGGAGACGCAGATGCACCGCATCACCATGGACTGGTTCGCCGCCCACGACCTGCAGCCGAAGCCGGTCATGCAGCTCGGCAATTCGGAGGCGATCAAGGCCTTCGTGGCGGCGGGCCTCGGCGTCGCCATCCTGCCGATCGAGCGGCCCGACGACCCGCTGTTGATGGGCCGCACCACCTTCCGCGCCCTCGACCCGCCGCTGGAACGCAAGCTCGGCCTCGTCATGCGCCGCGACAAGGTGCTGACCCGGCCCCTCGCCGTGGTGAAGGAGGCGCTGATGACGTTGCGGTGGGGTGGGAGCTGGGGGTGAAGTGGTGCTCGCTGCCGCTGGCCAAGATTCCGACGGTGCTATATATCAACGGTGCATAGCGTTTGCTTCGATGAGAGCACCCATGGATACGGCTCGCCTTTTCTGGTCCGGTCGATCTCAAGCTGTCCGCCTACCCAAGGCCTTCCGTTTCGACGGTGATCGCGTGCGCATCCGCAGGCGCGGCAGTGCGATTATTCTGGAGCCGATGGCAGAGGATTGGTCCTGGCTCGACAAAGTCGCCGGTGAATTCGACAGCGACATGATCGAAGCCGTGCAAGAGAAGCCGGTGGAGCAAGATCGCCCCGAACTGGACGCCCTGTTCGAGTAATGCGCTATCTGCTCGACACCAACGCGATCATCGCGCTTTTGAAGGCAGCCCAGACACCGATCGGGCGCCGTATCCGCCAGACCAATCCCGGCGACGTTGGCATCTCGTCCATTGTCGCGCACGAGCTGTATTTTGGCGCATTCAAGAGCAATCGCGTCGAGCACAACGTCGCGCTGGTCGACAGCCTTCGCTTTCCCGTCGTTCCGTTCGATGAGGACGACGCGAAGCAATCCGGCGAAATCAGAGCAGTGTTGGCGGCGCTGGGAACGCCCATCGGCCCCTTCGACGTGCTGATCGCCGGGCAGGCGCGAGCCCGGAACCTGATCCTGGTGACCCACAACACCCGTGAGTTCGGGCGCGTCCCTTCGCTTCGTATCGATGACTGGCTGACCTGAAACCCCAGCATCCTCTCGGCGTTGATTGCGAAGCGGGACAGCAGGGCGGTCATGGCGGGAGATTGGGATTTCCGGGGCCGGAGCGCATGGAGGGCGTAGCGCCGGCCCTCATTCGCCCTTCGGGCACCTGCTCCCGGAGCGATCAGAAAGAGGGTTCAGGCCCTGTAGGCCCGCAAGAACACCCGCACCGCCTCGGCCACGTGTTCGTCCATCTCGGCCTCGGTCATCTGCACCGGGATGCCGCAGACGGCCTTGTAGTGGAAATGGCTCTTCACCAGATCGCAATAGTGGTTGGCGGCGCGCATGGGGTCGACGACGGCGAGGCGGCCGCGGGCGGCCTGGCTCGAGAGATAACCGGCCATGCGGGCCTGGCCCAGGTGCTGGGTATTGGCGAAGAATTCTTCCACCAGTTCCGGCGCTTGGCCGCCTTCGGCGATGACGAGGCGGACGGCGGAGATCGCGTCCGGGCTCATGACGAGGCGCAGAAGCGCCTGGCCGAAGGTGTTCAGCGCCTGTTCGGTCGGCAGGTCGTCGATGCCGGGGCGGTCGAGGGTGCCGGTCGCCTGCTCGCAATGCTGCTTCACCAACTCGCGGAACAGGCCCGCCTTGGAACCGAACAGTTCATAGAGGGTCTGGAGCGAGCCGCCGGAGCGCTTCACCACGTCGGAGAGCGAAGTGGCGGCATATCCCTTGGTCAGGAAAAGCTCGGCCGCGGCTTCCATGATCGCCTGCCGGCGCTGGTCGCGCCGGGTGGCCTTGAGGGGGGGATGGTCGAGGAGATCGCTCATTTTCATTTTTCTCGCTTGCCTCCCAATGTAATGTAATCTACATTACGTTCAAGCGCGGGATGAAGTGCCGGAAACCCTTCCGGTTCTCGGCTTCCGCAGCGGGCTTTGCCTGGGGGTGCGTCGATGCTGGTATCGCCGCTTTTTTTCGGTCTTCGTGGCCTTGATATATTCCGGACCGTTATAATTGCTGGACCGATCGCGCTGGCGCTGACGGGCTGCATCGAGACCGCCGCCGATACACCGGTGCAGGAGCCGATCCGCCCCGTGCGCGCCGAAACCATCCGTTACCAGATCCCCCCGCAAGCCCTGACGCTCGCCGGCACCGTCGCCACACGCCAGGAAACCGCCCTCGCCTTCCGGGTGGCCGGCAAGGTGGTGTCTCGTGGCGTGGACGTCGGCCAGCGCGTCGTCGCGGGGCAGATCATCGCCGAACTGGACGCCGAGGACTACCGGCTTCAGCTGCGTTCGGTGCAGTCGCAGGTGCTGGCCGCCGAGGCCGACCTCGCCAAGGCCCGGTCCGACCTGATGCGCTATGAGGGCATCAAGCAGAGTCCGGCCTTCAACGCCGCCACCTACGACCAGCGGCGGATGTCGGCCGATATGGCCTCGGCTCGCCTGTCCCAGCTGCGCAACCAGCTGCAGCTGGCGCAGAACCAGCTGGGCTATGCCGCGCTCCGCGCCGAGGTGGCCGGCGTGGTGACCCAGGCGCCGGTGGAGGCCGGCCAGACCGTCGCCGCCGGGCAGACCATCGTCAAGGTGGCGCGGACGGCCGACAAGGAAGTGGTGGTGGCGGTGCCGGAGCAGCGCATCCCCGACCTCCGCGCGGCCGGAACGGTCTCGGTCTCGCTCTGGGCCGTGCCGGACAAGCGCTACGAGGCGAAGCTGCGCGAACTGTCGCCCACCGCCGATCCGGCGTTGCGCACCTTCACCGCGCGGTTCGCCATCGAGAATGCCGACGATGCCGTGCAACTCGGCATGACGGCGACGCTCCAACTCGCCGCCGGCAGCCCGCAGCCGGTGGCCGCGCTGCCGCTGTCGGCGCTGTTCCAGAAGGACGGCGGGCCGGCGCTGTGGGTGGTCGATCCGCAGACCGGCGTGCTGACCCTGAAGCCGGTCGTCGTCGCCGCCTATCACGAGAGCGCCGTCCTGATCGCGAGCGGCGTCGAGGCGGGCGAGATGGTGGTCACCGCCGGGGTGCACAAGCTCGACGAGGCGCTCCGCGTGCGCATCCTCGGGGCGGCGCGGTCGTGAAGAACCTCAACCTCTCGCGCCTGGCGCTGCAGCATCAGACGCTGGTGCTGTTCTTCATCCTGCTGTTCGGGGTGGCGGGCACCTGGTCGTACCTGAAGCTCGGCCGGGCCGAGGATCCGCCCTTCACCATCAAGGTGATGGTGATCTCGACCCAGTGGCCGGGAGCGACGGCGCGCGAGGTGGAGCAGCAGGTGACCGACAAGCTGGAGAAGGTGCTCCAGCAGGTGCCCTATTACGACTTTTCCACCAGCTATTCGCGGCCCGGCGAAAGCGTGATCAAGCTGGTGCTGCAGGACACCACGCCGCCCCGCGCGGTGCCGGACGCCTGGTATCAGGTGCGGAAGAAGATCGGCGACATCCGCGGCACGCTGCCGCAAGGCGCGATCGGGCCATTCTTCAACGACGAGTTCGGCGACGTCTACGGCAGCATCTATGCCTTCTCCGGCGAGGGCTTCAGCCCGGCGCAGCTGAAGACCTATGTCGAGGATGCGCGCCAGCGGCTGCTGTCGGTCAAGCATGTGTCCAAGGTCGACCTCGTGGGCGCGCAGAAGGAGCGCGTCTGGGTCGAGTTCAGCCACAGGAAGCTCGCCGCCATGGGCCTCACCGCCCAGCAGATCTTCGAGATCCTGCAGCGCCAGAACGCCATGTCGGCGGCGGGCACGGTGGAGACGCCCTCGGCCCGCATTCCGCTGCGCATCGAGACCGACCTCGACCGTGCCGAGCAGATCCGTGCGCTGCCGCTGGTGGTGGACGGCAAGACCATCGGGATCGGCGACGTGGCCGACATCCGCCGCGGCTACGAGGATCCCGCCACCTTCCTGATGCGCTTCAACGGCAAGCCCGTGATCGGCCTCGCCGTCTCCATGCGCCGGGACGGCAACAACCTGGAACTGGGCCAGGCGCTGGCCGCCGAGATGGCGAAGGTCAAGGCGGAGCTGCCGATCGGCATCGAGGTGGAGCAGGTCGCCGACCAGCCGCAGGTGGTGGAACACTCCATCTCCGGCTTCGTCAAGGTGCTGGCCGAGGCGCTCGGCATCGTTCTGATCGTGAGTTTCATCAGCCTCGGATTCCGCACCGGCATCGTGGTCGCGCTGTCGGTGCCGCTCGTCCTCGCCATCACCTTCATGGCGATGGACATCATCGGCATCAACCTGCACCGCATCTCGCTCGGCGCGCTGATCATCGCGCTGGGACTGCTGGTGGACGACGCCATCATCGCCATCGAGATGATGGTGCTGAAGCTGGAGGAAGGCTTCAGCCGCATGGAAGCCGCCTCCTTCGCCTATACCTCGACCGCCTTCCCGATGCTGACCGGGACGCTGGTGACGGCCGCGGGCTTCGTGCCCGTGGGCTTCGCCAAGTCGGCCGCCGGCGAATACACCAACGCCATCTTCTGGGTGGTCGGCATCGCGCTGATGGTGTCCTGGATCGTGGCGGTGATCTTCACGCCCTATCTCGGCTACAAGCTGTTGCCGGAGTTCAAGAAGGGCCAGGGCCACCACGAGGCGCATTCGGGCCGGGTCTACCGCATCGTGCGCGCAGTGGTGACCTGGTGCGTCACCTGGCGCAAGAGCGTGATCCTCGCCACGGTGATGATCTTCGTCGCCGCCATGGCGGGCTTCCGCTTCATCCCCAACCAGTTCTTCCCGACCTCGACCCGGCCGGAACTGTTCGTCGACCTGCGGCTGGCCGAAGGCTCGTCCATCCAGGCGACCAACGCGGCCATGCAGCGGCTGGAGAAGGTTCTCGCCGGCGATGACGACGTGGCGCATTTCGCCACCTATGTGGGCGGCAACTCGCCCCGCTTCTATCTGCCGATGAACCCGGACAACCCGCTGCCGAACTTCGCCCAGGCCGTGGTCATGACCAAGGGGCTGGAGCCGCGCGAGCGCGTGCTGGAGCGGCTGAACCACGTGCTGGCCAACGACGACGCCTTCGTCGAACTGCGCGGGCGCGTGACCCGGCTGGAGAACGGCCCGCCCGTCGGCTATCCGCTGCAGTTCCGCGTGGTGGGCAAGGACCCGGCGGAGATCCGCCGCATCGCCGACGAGGTGCGCACGGTGATGCGGGCCAACCCGGACGCGCGCAACGTCAACCTGGAATGGAACGAGCTTTCGAAGTCGGTCAGCCTCGAGATCGATCATGCGAAGGCGCGCGCGCTCGGCCTCACCCCCTCCGACCTGGCGCAGACGCTGAACACGATCCTGAGCGGGCTGGTGGTGACGCAGTATCGCGAGGGCACCGAGCTGATCGACGTTATCGCGCGCGCCGTGCCGGAGGAGCGCCTGAGCCTCGTCGACCTCGCCTCGATCAACATCCGCACCGCGACCGGCGGCAACGTCCCGCTCGACCAGGTCGCGCACATCAATTACGGGCTCGAGGAACCGATCCTGTGGCGGCGCAACCGCGAGACGCAGATGACGGTGCGCGCCGACATCCGCGACGGCGTGCAGGCGCCGCCGGTCAGCGCGGCCATCGATGCGGCGCTGGGTCCCGTGCGCGCCAAGCTGCCCGACGGCTATCGCGTCGATGTCGGCGGCGCGGCCGAGGAATCGAAGAAGGGCCAGAGTTCCATCAACGCCATGATGCCGGTGATGGTGCTCCTGATGCTGGTCTTCCTGATGATCCAGCTGCAGAGCTTCCAGCGCCTGTTCATGGTGGTGGTGACGGCGCCGCTCGGCCTCATCGGCGTGGCCGCGGCGCTGCTCGCATTCAACCAGCCGATCGGCTTCGTCGCCACGCTCGGCATCATCGCGCTGGCCGGGATGATCATGCGCAACTCCGTCATCCTGGTGGACCAGATCGACCAGGACATCGGGGCCGGCCAAGCGCCGTGGGACGCCATCATCGGCGCCACCGTGCGCCGCGCGCGTCCCATCGCGCTGACCGCGGCCGCGGCGATCCTCGCCATGATCCCGCTGTCGCGCGACGTGTTCTGGGGTCCGATGGCGGTCGCGATCATGGGCGGCCTCGCCATCGCCACGCTGCTGACGCTGATGTTCCTGCCGGCGCTCTATGCGGCCTGGTTCCGGGTGAAGCGGCCGGGAAAGGTGCCGGCCGCGGAGCCGCTGCATGCCGCGGGACTGTCGCCGATGCCGGCGGAATAGCGGCAGTCCAGTAAAGCGGTCACGCGAGATGACCGCCCGTCGTCAAGAGTAGGCGTAGTGGTGGCCGGGGGGCGCCGTCGAGAAGGAGGTATTGGTGATGATCCTGCCTGAACTCCCCCAGCATGCGGCCGAGGCCGCCGGCCGCGCCCATCACGGTGTCCTCGGCACCGTGATCGCCGTGGTGGCGGTGGTGGCGACGCTGGCCGTGCTCGCCCTTGCCGAACCCTCGGACCAGCGCGTTCCGATCCAGGTGATGCCCGCGCCGGGCCACGTGCCGGAGAGCGCCCTTTGCGAGCCGGATGGCACCTTCTGCGAGCCGGACTACCTGCTGCCGCCGGCCCACAGCGGATCCTCGGGCAAGCTGCCCGAGGGATTGCTGTCGGGCCGCACCACGCCGGCCGGATGAGCGGAGCCGGGGCCATGAACGCGATCGTGCCGCCTTTGGCGGCAACCGGCCTGCAGCGTTTCGGCCTGTTCGCCACCCCGCTCGTCCAGGGCAGCCTGCCGCAGGCCGAGATGCTGAACGGCGCGCTGCGTGAGCTGATCCTGGCCGAGGAAACCCGCCGCCCGCCGATGCGCGTTTCCATCGCCGGCGGATGGCAGTCGGATCTCGATTTCGGCGACTGGGCGGGTCCCGCCGGGCGGCAGATGCTGCGGGCGATGCTGGACGTGGTGAAGCGCCTGACCAAGGCGCGGCGCGGCGTCGAGGTCACGCCCTCATGGCGGCTCTATGCCTGGGCCAATGTGATCCGCCGCGGACATTTCAACCACGCGCATGCGCATCCGGGGAACTTCTGGTCGGCCGTCTACTATGTCGACGACGGCGGCTGTGCCGGACGGCCGGAACTCGGTGGGGAGATCGAGTTCTTCGACCCGCGCGGTCCGGCACCGGCGATGTACAACCCACTGGTCGCAACGACGACACCGGACGGGGAGGCGGCCGGCGCCTCGGTGAAGATCGCGCCTGCGGCGGGGAGCTTCATCGTCTTCCCGGCCTATCTGACCCATGCGGTGAACCCCTACCTGGGCGACGGCACGCGCATCTCGATCGCGATGAATTTCGCCCTAGATGAAGAACGGGGACGGCCGGTGGCCGGCCTTTCCTGATCGATCACGAAGGCGTGCCCGCGCATCCGGGACGCCGCCGGGAACGTAAACCCCGCATCCAATGTTGCAGCACACACCGCGCGGCAGTTCGCCGCCGGAAGGAAATGTCATGTCGATGAACGATACCCCCTCCTATGTGAACCGCGCCCTCGGCCGCGCCCGCCCCGGCGCCCTCGTCGTCACCATGGCGGCGCTGATCGGCCTCGCCACGATGGGCGCCGTGCTGGCGCGCATCGTCGATCCGGCGCCGCGCTCCTCCGCCCCGGCGGTGACCTTGCCCTCGCAGGAGCGCGCCTGCTCGCTGGCCGAATTCGAATGTGCCTGGGACCCGGCCCGAGAGGACGCGCAGCCGCTCTCCGCACCGTCGTCATGACACTGCGGCTGCCCAGCGCGGCGCACTGCGCATGGCTGGCTTAAGGCGCCGTTAACGCAGCGGGCGCTTTCTGACCGTCATGCGCAGCTTCGACCCCACCCACCACGAGTCCTCCGCCCTGCCGTCCCCGATCGGGGACGCGCTGGAGCGGAGCCATATCGGCTTCTATGACCTGCTGCTGGGCGGGCTGACCGGCCTCGCCGTGCTGGCCGCCGTGTCGGTCGGCATCGCCAAGCCGACGCCGGTGCGCGAGGCCCAGGCGCTGAAGACGGCCAGCCAAGCGATCGATTGCCCGCTGGCCGACCTCTCCTGCGCCTATGCGCCCGGCGCGGTCATGACCGGCGCCGGCTTCTGAGCATCCGCTAACGCGCCAGCGCCTTGCGGCCGCCATAGGCGGCCATCGAGCCCAGCGCTTCTTCGATCCGGATCAACTGGTTGTATTTCGCCGTGCGGTCGGCGCGGGCGAGCGAGCCGGTCTTGATCTGCCCGCAATTGGTCGCCACCGCGAGGTCGGCGATGGTCGCATCCTCGGTCTCGCCCGAACGGTGCGACATCACCGCGCGATAGCCGCTGCGGTGCGCCAGCTCCACCGCTTCCAGCGTCTCCGACAGCGTGCCGATCTGGTTGACCTTGACCAGGATGGCGTTGGCCGTGCCCCGGGCGATGCCGTCGGCGAGGCGCTTCGGGTTGGTAACGAAGAGGTCGTCGCCGACGAGTTGGACCTTGCCGCCGATCGCGTCGGTCAACGCCTTCCAGCCGTCCCAGTCATCCTCGGCCATACCGTCCTCGATCGACAGGATGGGGAATTTCGAGGTGAGGTCGGCATAGAACTTCACCATGGCGGCGGCGTCGCGCACCACGCCCTCGCCTTCGAAATGATACTTGCCGTCGCGGTAGAGTTCGGTCGACGCCGTGTCGAGCGCGAGCGCGATCTCCTCGCCCGGGCGGTAGCCCGCCGCCTCGATCGACTTCATGACGAAATCGAGCGCCTCGGTGGTCGACTTCAGGTTCGGGGCGAAGCCGCCCTCGTCGCCCACGTTGGTGCTGTGCCCGGCATCCGACAGGCGCTTCTTCAGCGTGTGGAAGACTTCCGAGCCCATGCGCACGGCATCCGCCAGCGTCGGCGCGGCCACCGGCATGATCATGAATTCCTGCACGTCGATCGGGTTGTCGGCATGGGCGCCGCCGTTGACGATGTTCATCATCGGCACGGGCAGCACATGCGCATTGGCCCCGCCGACATAGCGCCAGAGCGGCTGGTCGAGTTCGATCGCCGCCGCCTTGGCGGTCGCCATCGAGACGCCGAGGATGGCATTGGCGCCGAGGCGGCCCTTGTTCGGCGTGCCGTCGAGGTCGATCAGAGCCCTGTCGAGGGCCAGCTGCTCGCTCGCCTCGCGGCCCGAGAGCGCGTCGAAGATCTCGCCGTTCACCGCCTCGACGGCGGCGCGGACGCCCTTGCCGAGATAGCGCTTCTTGTCGCCGTCGCGCTTTTCCACCGCCTCATGCGCGCCTGTGGAAGCGCCCGAGGGCACCGCCGCCCGGCCCACCGCCCCGCTTTCCAGGATCACGTCCACCTCCACGGTGGGGTTGCCCCGGCTGTCCAGAATCTCGCGGGCCTTGATGTCGATGATGGCGCTCATGGGACGGAAGACTCCTGCTTGTCGGCGCCCGGAGGGATAGCCGGGGCGGGCCGGAGTGGCAAGTCAGGCGAGCACGTGGCGAGCGACCGCCACGACGGCGACGCCCGAAAGAGCGGCCAGCACATCGTTCCGAAGCACCGTCATCACGCCCAGGATGGCCCCCAGACCGAGCAGTTCCGGCACCCGGCCGGAAATCGCCGCGGGCGCGACGATGCCGATCATCACCCCGATGGGAATGGCCCGGAGACCGGCCTCCAGCCGCGGTGTCACGGTGACGAAGCGCATGAGGACGAAGCCCCCGGCCCGGCAGAAGAACGAGGCCGCCGCCATGGCGAGCAGCGCGCCCAGGAATTCAGGCGCGATCGACATGGAGCGCATACCCGACTGCTGCGGAAGCGAGGCCGGCGGCGACGATGACCCAGCCACCGGAAAGAACGAGGCCGAGGCCGATGGCGACGGCCGCGGCAACGATGGCGGGCAGGAGGTCGCTTCGCCCCTTCCACATGGCGAGCGCCATGGCGGCGCAGAAGGCGACCAGCATGAAGTCGAGGCCAAGCGCGGCCGGATCGCCGATGAGCCGCCCGCCCAGGTGACCGGCAAGGGTGCCGAGGCACCAGGGAATGAACATGGCGAGACCCGAACCCAGCACGAAGCCGGCATCGTCGTTGCCCGCCGCCTCTTCCTTCAGCGACATCGCCCAGTTGGCATCGCCCAGGAAGAACAGCGACGGCCAGGTCTGCGCCGGGCTGAGCTCGCCCATCCAGGGCCTGAGGGCGGCGCCATAGAGGATGTAGCGGGCATTCATCATGATGATCGCCGCGACCACCGGCGCGATGTGGGCCGCACCCGACCAGGACTGCAGGGCGGCGATCTGCGCCGAGCCGGAATAGATGCCGGCGCTCATCAGCACCGCCTCGAGCGTGCTGAGCTTCGCCTCCGCCGCCAGCACGCCGAAGACGAGCGCATAGACGATGATCCCCGGCGCCAGCGGCTGGGCCATCAGGAAGCCGCGGCGGATACCGGCGAGGGTGAAGGGCGGAGCGGGACGCATGCTGACTATCTAACCTCTGGACCGGTTAGTATACTGAAGGTTCCGCATGCGCTGTCAACGCTGGGCTCCCGCGATGCTCTATCCCTCCTATGCCGAACGCCCACCGAAGCTGATCGCCGGTTCGCTCGTCCTCGACTTCCTCAACACGGTCGAATGGCGCGGCGATCGGACGGAGGCCGGTGAACGGCTGCTGAACTACGGAGAGCTGGTGCTGTGGAGCCTGGCCGCCGGGACCATCGATGCCGCGACGGCGAAGGCACTCTCAGCGCAGGCACGGCGCGATGCCGAAGGGGCTGCGCAGGCGCTCGGGCTCGCCCTGGCCCTGCGCGCGGAACTGGATGCCGCCTTCGGCTTCGCCGCGAAACCGTCGCGGCGGCTGCCGCTGCTGGATGATCTGTTGCGCGACGCGCCGGCCATCGGGCACCTCGCCCATCGCCAAGGCCGCACGATCTGGACCACCGGCCGCTCCCCCGACCTGCGGCTGCCGCTGGTCCCGATCGCGATCAGCGCCGCGAGCCTGCTGGTGGCGAAGGAGCGCGCGCAGGCGAAGAGCTGCGGCGACACCCGATGCGGCTGGGTCTTCCTCGACGAGACGCCACGGCAGACGCGGGTGTGGTGTTCGATGGAAGGCTGCGGCAATCGCGCCAAGGCCCGTGCGCATTACGCGCGGCGAAGAACCTGACTCCTCCCTCAGCTTTGCTGGGGGAGGCTGGGTGGGGGCGGTGACGCATTTACCGACGCTGGCAATGCGTCACCGCCCCCACCCCAACCCTCCCCCGCGCTCACGCACGAGGGAGGGAGTCAGTTCCCCTTCGTCAGCCGAAGGCGACCAGCCGCTCGAGCAGTTCCGGCAATTCTTTCAGCGGCGCCAATAGTACTTCTCGCGAACTGGCTCATCGATTTCCAAGCTGACAGCATCGAAGTAGCTGCCGCTGGGTGTCGGTTCGAAACCGT
>JALHMN010000033.1:11831-34557 GCA_022844005.1 bacterium
TTAGGATTTTCCCGAGGGTGGCATGGGTTAACCGCCCCCACCCCGACCCTCCCCCGCGCTGCTGCGCAGCGCGAGGGAGGGAGTTTCAGTTCCGCTTCGCCAGCCTGTCGAAGGCGACCAGCCGCTCCAGCAGTTCCGGCATCTCCTTCAGCGGCACCATGTTGGGGCCGTCGGAGGGGGCGGTCATCGGGTCCTGGTGGGTTTCGATGAAGACCGCCGCCACGCCGATCGCCACGGCCGCTCTCGCCAGGACGGGGACGAACCGGCGCTCGCCGCCGGAGGTGGTGCCCTGCCCGCCCGGCTGCTGCACCGAATGGGTGGCATCGAAGACCACCGGGCAGCCGGTTTCGGCCAGGATCGGAAGGGCCCGCATGTCGGAGACCAGCGTGTTGTAGCCGAAGGAGACGCCGCGCTCGCAGAGCAGCACGTTCGCGTTCCCGCAGGCGTCGAACTTGTCGACGATGTTCTTCGCATCCCAGGGGGCCATGAACTGGCCCTTCTTCACGTTCACCGTCCGGCCGGTTTCCGCCGCCGCGACCAGGAGGTCGGTCTGCCGCGAGAGGAAGGCCGGGATCTGCAGGATGTCGACCACTTCGGCCACCGGGGCGCATTGCTCGGCGGTGTGGACATCGGTCAGCACGGGCAGGCCGGTCGCGTCCTTCACCGCCTGGAAGACCGGCAGCGCGGCATCGAGGCCGATGCCCCGGTTCGAGCGGATCGAGGAACGGTTCGCCTTGTCGAAGGAGGTCTTGTAGACGAGGTCCAATCCGAGTTTCGCCGTCATCTCCTTCAGCGCCCCGGCCATGTCGAGCGCGTGCTGGCGGCTTTCCATGGCGCAGGGGCCGGCGATCAGCACGAAGGGCAGGTCGTTGCCGAAGGTGACGGAACCCGCCTTCACGTGACGCGGGATGACGGGAGCGCCCATCAGACCAGCCGCGACTGGGTCACCGCCGCCGCGATGAAGGAGGCGAAGAGCGGGTGCGGCTCGAAGGGCTTCGACTTCAGTTCGGGATGGTATTGCACGCCGACGAACCACGGGTGCGCGGGCAGTTCGACGATTTCCGGCAGCAGGTCGTCGGGCGACATGCCGGAGAAGACCATGCCCTTCCTCTCCAAGTCGGAACGATAGGCGGTGTTCACCTCGTAGCGGTGGCGGTGCCGTTCCTCGATCCAGTTCGCGTTGTAGATCGCCGCCGCCCGGCTGCCCGGCGTCAGCTTCGCCGGATAGGCGCCGAGGCGCATGGTGCCGCCGAGGTCGCCCGTCAAGTTGCGCTGCTCGAGCTGGTTGCCCTGCATCCATTCGGTCATCAGGCCGACCACCGGTTCCTCGGTCGGGCCGAATTCGGTCGAGGATGCCGTCTTGATGCCGACCAAGTTGCGCACCGCCTCGATCACCGCCATCTGCATGCCGAAGCAGATACCGAAATAGGGAATGTTCTGCTCGCGGGCGAAGGTGACGGCGCGGATCTTCCCCTCCGAGCCGCGTTCGCCGAAACCTCCCGGCACCAGGATGCCGTGCACGCCTTCGAGGTGGTAGTTCACCATCTCCTCGCTGCGCTCGAAGATCTCGGATTCGACCCATTCGAGTTCGACGCGCACGTTGTTGGCGATGCCGCCATGCGCCAGCGCCTCGGCCAGCGACTTGTAGGCGTCCTTCAGGACGGTGTACTTGCCGACGATGGCGATCTTCACCTGGCCTTCCGGCGCCACCACGCGCTGGACGATCGTCTCCCAGCGCGACAGGTCGGGCTCCCCACCGTCGGGCATGCCGAAGTGCTCGAGCACCTGCGCATCCATTCCCGCCTCGTGATAGCGGATCGGGGCCTCGTAGATCGTTTCCACGTCGAGTGCCGGCACCACGGCGGCGATCGGCACGTTGCAGAACAGCGCGATCTTGCGCCGGTCGCCCTCGGGGATCGGCCGGTCGCACCGGCAGAGCAGCATGTCGGGCTGGATGCCGAGCGCCTGCAGTTCCTTCACCGAATGCTGGGTGGGTTTGGTCTTGAGTTCGCCCGCGGCGGCGATATAGGGAATCAGGGTGACGTGGGCGAACATCGCCCGCTCGTCGCCGAGTTCGATCCCGAGCTGGCGCACCGCCTCCAGGAAGGGCAGGCTTTCGATATCGCCCACCGTGCCGCCCACCTCGACCATGACGAAATCATGGCCCTCCGTTTCCGAGAGCACGAACTCCTTGATGGCGTCGGTGATATGGGGGATCACCTGGACGGTGGCGCCGAGATAGTCGCCGCGGCGCTCGCGCGCGATCACCTGCTGGTAGATGCGCCCCGTCGTCACATTGTCGGAGCGCTTGCCCGGAACGCCGGTGAAGCGTTCGTAATGGCCGAGGTCGAGGTCGGTCTCCGCACCGTCATCGGTGACGAAGACTTCGCCGTGCTGATACGGCGACATGGTGCCCGGATCGACATTGATATAGGGGTCGAGCTTGCGCAAACGCACCTTGTAGCCGCGCGCCTGCAGGAGCGCGCCGAGTGCGGCCGCAGCCAACCCCTTGCCGAGTGAGGAAACCACGCCGCCGGTTATGAAGATGAACCGCGTCATGGGCTTTCACCCTATCCGATTCGCAAGGGAAACAGAAGGCCGCCCGCTTGCGCGGCAGCCGTGCGGAGAATGCCGGCCGGTTACTGCGACTTCGGAACGGCGGGCGCCGCCGGGACCGCCGGTGCTTCGGTCCGGACCGGGGTATCGACGATCGAGGCAGGCTTCCTGTGCGTGCCGGCCATCAGCGCCAGGATGATCGAAGTGGCGAAGAAACAGCCCGCCAGGATCCCGGTCGTCCGGGTGAGCAGATTTGCCGTGCCACGGATCGACATGAACCCACCGCCGCCGCCGCCCCCGCCGATGCCGAGCGCGCCGCCTTCGGACTTCTGCATGAGAACGACGCCGACCATCGCGACGGCGATCAGGATGTGGACGACCAGGAGAACGGTAATCATGGGAAACCTCGCGAACCGGCGGCTTCTACACGATCGGCCGGCGGATCGCCAGCGCTCGATGGTCCGCTGAAATCCGATCGTTATTTCAGATGGTTAGCACAACGCCGAGGGGCAAGGATCAATGGAGGACGGTATGAGCCGGTCATCCCGCGGCCTCGACGATCGGCCAGAAATCCGCCGCCTTCAAGCTGGCGCCGCCGACCAGCGCGCCGTCGACATTTGCCACCGCCAGGATTTCCTTGGCATTGGAAGACTTTACCGAGCCCCCATAGAGGATCCGGAAGGCGCCGGCATCGGCGAACCGGGCAGTCAGGTCGGCGCGGATGCGGGCGTGAATGGCGGCGATGTCGTCATTGGTGGGCGTCCGCCCGGTACCGATGGCCCAGACGGGCTCGTAGGCGATCACGGTCGCGGCCGCGGTGGCGGCATCGGGGACCGATCCGGCAAGCTGCCCGCTCACGATGTCGAGGGCCCGGCCGGCATCGCGCTCGGCCAGCGTCTCGCCCACGCAGACGATGGCGACGAGGCCGGCGCGGTGGGCGGCCTCCGCCTTGGCACGGACCAGGGCGTCGGTCTCGCCGTGGTGAGCGCGGCGCTCGGAATGGCCGACGATCACATGGGTGGCACCCGCATCGCGCAGCATCTCGGCCGAAATGTCGCCGGTATGCGCGCCGGAGGCCTTGGGATGGCAGTCCTGGCCGCCGAGACCGATCCCGCCGCGCACGAAGGCGGCGATCAGCGTCGCGGGCGGACAGACTACCACCTCGCAGGCCGGGGCGGCGGCCTCGACATGACCCGAGAGCGCCTTCAATTCGGCGAGGCCGGCGGCGAGCAGGCCGTTCATCTTCCAGTTGCCTGCAATCAGGCGGCGCGGGCGGCTGGTCATCGGGGTGCTACCTTCCAGTAAAGTCGCCAATGGGGCGGGGATACTAACCGCCGCCTGCGGAAATGGGAGAATGGATGTCGGTCGCGATCGAGTTCTGGTTCGATTTCGCCAGCCCTTATGCACGTATCAGCGCCGCCAGGATCGAAGGGCTGACCCGCGGGAAGCCACTCACGCTCAGCTGGCGGCCCTTCCTGATCGGGCCGCTGCTGGCGAAGCGGCCAGGCCAGGCCTCCCCCTTCCAGAACGCGCCGTCCGCGCAGGCGCGCTACCGCCGGCGGGACGTGGAGCGGCTGTGCCTGGACGAGGGCCTGCCGCTCGTCTGGCCATCGACCTATCCGCGCGGCAGCCTGCTCGCCACCCGGGTCGCCATCATTGGCACCGGCCAGGGCTGGTGCCCGGTCTTCGCCCGCGCGGTGTTCGAGG
This sequence comes from bacterium, assembly GCA_022844005.1. Taxonomy (GTDB): domain Bacteria; phylum Pseudomonadota; class Alphaproteobacteria; order Ferrovibrionales; family Ferrovibrionaceae; genus Desertibaculum. The sequence goes on from JALHMN010000033.1 coordinate 16,095, forward strand.
CGAATTTCGCGGCAGACCGCGACATCGCGGCCGAGCCGGTCGTCTCGGAGATCCTGACGCGGCTCGGCCTGCCCGCCGAGGCCCTGATCGCCGAGGCGGGCAGCGAGCCGGTGAAACAGCGGCTCAAGGATGCGGTCGCGGAAGCGGAGCGGCGCGGCCTGTTCGGCACGCCGAGCTTCCTGGTCGGGGAGGAACTGTTCTGGGGCAACGACCGGCTGGAGCAGGCCATCGTCTGGGCTACATCGTATCCAAGAGCATCATGACGCCGAAGCCGGCGAAGAGGGCGGCGGTCGCGCCTTCGGCGAAGCCCGGCCGGTGGGTTTCCGGGATGATCTCGTCCGAAACCACGAACAGCATGGCCCCGGCGGCGAAGGCGAGCGCCCAGGGCAGGATGGCCGGCCCGACGGCAACGGCGCCCGCCCCGGCGATGCCGCCGAGGAGTTCGAGCAAGCCCGTACCCGCGGCGACGAGAAAGCCGAAGAGGCGCGAATAGCCGAGCCCGGTCAGCGCCACCGCCACCGACAACCCCTCGGGCAGGTTCTGCAGGCCGATGCCCAGCATGATGCCGAGTGCCGCCTGCGGATCCTGCGATGCGGCACCGACGCCGACCGAGAGCCCTTCGGGAAAATTGTGGATGGCGATGGCGATGACGAACAGCCAGATGCGCGACACGCGACCCGGATCGACCCCTTCCGGGCCCTTCTCGAAATGCTCGTGCGGCAGGAGGGCGTGGATCAGGGCGATGGCGCCGCCGCCGGCAAAAAGGGCCGCGATCACCGAGAGGCCGGCCCAGGGGCCATCGGGCAGGCTGTGCCGCGCCGCGTCCAGCGCGGGTATCAGCAGCGAGAAGACCGTCGCCGCCAGCATCACTCCGGCGGCGAAGGCGAGCAGGAGGTTGTTCGCCTTGGCGCTCATGCCGCGCAGCAGGAAGACCGGGAGCGCGCCGAGGGCGGTCGCCCCGCTACCCGCGATGGCCGCGGCGAGCACCCCATTCGCGAAAGCCGACATTTCGAACATGGCGCCCTATATCCTCGGCTGTGGCATTTTGTGGGAGTGAGTGCAGCCATGGCGCACAGCACCGACCTTCGCATCGAAACCGATTCGCTCGGCCCCGTCGAGGTAGCAGCCGACCGGTACTGGGGCGCGCAGACCGAGCGCTCGCGCCGCAATTTCAAGATCGGCACCGAGCGGATGCCGGAGCCCCTCATCCGCGCGCTCGGCCTGGTGAAGAAGGCGGCGGCCCTCGCCAACATGGAACTGGGCGCGCTGGAGCGGATGCTGGGGGAAGCGATCGCCACGGCTGCGGGCGAGGTGGCCGAGGGCAGCCTGTCCGAGCATTTTCCGCTGGTCGTCTGGCAGACCGGGTCGGGCACCCAGACCAACATGAACGTGAACGAAGTGATCGCCAACCGGGCGAACGAGGCGCTCGGCTCACCGCGCGGCACGAAATCGCCGATCCACCCGAACGATCACGTCAACATGGGGCAGTCGTCGAACGACAGCTTTCCCACGGCCATGCATGTGGCGGCGGTGGACGAAATCACCGGCCGGCTGATGCCGGCGCTGCGGCACCTGCAGGCGATCCTGGACATGAAAGCGGCGGCCTACGCCGATCTCGTGAAGATCGGCCGGACCCATCTGCAGGACGCGACACCCTTGACGCTGGGACAGGAAATCTCCGGCTGGGCCCGGCAGGTGGCGAACGGCATCGAGCGGCTGCGAAGCACGCTCCCCCGCCTGTTGGAAGTGGCGCAGGGCGGCACCGCGGTGGGCACGGGACTGAACGCCAGGCCGGGTTTCGCCGAGGCCTTCGCCCGCCACCTCGCCTCCCTTACCGGACAACCCTTCCGGCCGGCGGAGAACTTCTTCGAGGCGCTGGCCGCGCATGATGCCATCGTCGAAGCGTCCGGCCAGTTGAACGTGCTGGCGGTGAGCCTCAACAAGATCGCCAACGACGTGCGCCTTCTCGCCTCCGGCCCGCGCTCGGGCCTGGGCGAGCTGGACCTGCCCGAGAACGAGCCCGGCAGTTCCATCATGCCCGGCAAGGTGAACCCGACGCAGGCCGAAGCGGTGACGATGGTGGCGGCGCAGGTGATGGGCAACCACACCGCCATAACCTTCGCCGGCGCCAGCGGTCACCTGGAGTTGAACGTGTTCAAACCGGTGCTGATCCAGAACCTGCTGCAGTCCATCCGCCTGCTGGCGGACGCATCGGTCAGCTTCGCCGACAACTGCCTGGAGGGGATGGAGCCGAACCGCGAGCGAATCGCGCAGAACCTGGAGCGTTCGCTGATGCTGGTGACGGCGCTCAATGCCCATATCGGCTACGAGAAGGCCGCCAAGATTGCCCAGACCGCGCATCGCGACGGCAGCACGCTGAAGGAAGCGGCTACAAAGCTCGGCTTGGTCTCGGCGGACGACTTCGATCGCTGGTTGCGCCCGGAAGCGATGACACGGCCGGGCTAGATCGGGTTCTGGTCCAGCCAGGCCACCCAGTCGGCCAGCGCCTTTTCGAAGGGCCAGGCCGACTGGAAGCCGGTGTCGCGGGTGAAGCGCTCCACACTCATGGGCTTGCGTTCGCCGAAACCGAAATAGTCGATGCTCGCGGCCTCGCCTGCCTCCGCCAGCCGCCAGCGGAACGCGGGATAGAGATGCGTGAGGGCGGCGCACCAGTCGGCGACCGAGAAGGTCCTGCCGGCGCTGACGTGATAGACGGGCTCGCGGAGCTTCGGGGCCTGCAGCAGCGACCGCAGCGCGTTGCCGACATCGGCGCCGTACATCCAATCGCGCAGACCCGCTCCGGGCAGGGTGACCGCCCGGCCAGCGCGCGCGGCGAGCGTTACCTGGAAGATCGGGCTCAAGGTATCGCGCGCACCCGTGTCGCGCTCGAACCGTCCGTAGATGGAGGTGAGCCGCGCGATATGCAGGTGGAGCCCCCAGAGTTCGGCCAGCCTGAGCGCGGTGCGCTCGGCGGCGAACTTGGTAATCGCATACATGGTCTGCGGATTGGGCTGGGTCAGGACTTCGTCCAGCACATCGCCCAGGAAGGCGTTCGGGCCGTATACCGCGTTCGAGCTGACCACGATGACGCGTGCCGCCTTCACCTCGCGCGCTGCCCGCAGCACGGCGATGGTGCCGAGCAGATTGGTCTCGACGACACCTTCCGGATCGGAAAGGTCGCGGTCGCGACCGGCGGTGATGGTGGCGCCGTGCACCACTTCGGTGACCGCATGCCGGCGCATGGCCTCGACCAGGACGGCCGTGTCGCGGATATCCGCGGCGAGCGGTACAGCCGTGCCCGGACCGCGCGACCAGGCGTGGTTGCAGAAGGCGGGCGGCGGGTTGCGATCGACCGCAACGACGGTGCGCCCGGCCCGCACCAGGGCTTCGGTCAGCGCCGCGCCCACCAGGCCGCAAGCGCCGGTGACCAGGACCGCGCCGCTCACGCGCGTTCCCTCAGGCCGCCGCCGGATTGGGCGCTGCCGTGGCGGCGAAACGCGCATTGCGATACCCGGCCACCGTGACGGGCGGATATTTCGGTGGCCGGTCGGGGCCCTGGCAGGTCGGCACGCATTCGATCACCGCGTCGTAGTTGGGGGCGACGAAATAGGCGATCGAGAGCCGGTCGGTACCGGTTCGACCATCCGCCGGGTTCGCCACCCGGTGCAGGGTGGAGATGAAGCGGTCGTTGGTCCAGCGCATCAGGAGATCGCCGATATTGACGATGAAGCCGTCGTCGACGACAGGCGCGGCATGCCAGCGCCCGGCGAGGTCGCGCACTTCGAGGCCGCCTTCGGCCCGCTCGTTCTTCAGGATGGTCAGCATGCCGAGATCGGTATGCGCGCCGGCGCGCAACTGGCCGGGCCTGGGTGGCTGTCGCTGGGCCGGGTAGTACAACGCGCGCAGCATGCTGCAATGCCGGTCGATATGCCGCAGAAACCAATCCTCCGGCAGGTCGAGAGCGAGGGCGAAGATGCGGCAGATGGTGTCCTGCAGGTCTTCCATCGCGCTCCAATAGGCGCGCCAAGCGGCCTCGAAGCCGGCCGGCGCGGCCGGCCAGAGGTTAGGCGCGTAGTTCGGGTAGGCGCCGGCCGCGGTGTGGTACCAGGGATCGTCCGCCGGCACATCGGGCGGGCCCATGGCGAAGACTTCCTTGTAGTCGGGCGGGGATTCGTTGCCCGCCAGACGGGCAAGCGTCTCGGTGCCGTCTGGATGATAGGCACGATTCTGCTCAGGCTTCGGGCGGGCGACGCGCAGCTTCTCTTCGGCCGGCAAGGCGAAGAAGCCCCGAGCGGCAAGGCGCAGTCCCGCGATGGTCTTTTCGGGCACGCGATGACCGCGGATCGCAAAGAAGCCGGCGCCTTCGCACGCAATTCTGATCAAATCTGCAATTCTTTGCTTTGCCGTGGCGTCTGCTCCGTACCAGGGGGCGAGATCGACGATAGGAAATTCGAAAGTCGACATCTTGGGCCTCTTCATGGAACTGGTGATCCAGTGCAAGCGATAGGCCAGAAAGCAGATCGAACGGCGCTCAACAATTAGGCAAACACTGGCCGATTGAGGCACAGTAGGGATGTGAGCGGCACGGCTGGCCGGGCTGCTTCCATGGCATGGATGTTGCTGCCTAAATGGCCGGCCCCAAACAGGAGAGACGACCCATGAGCTTCACGTTCCCCACCACCACGCTGAAGGCGGCGCTGTTCGCCGCCGGCGCAACCTTGGCGATGAGCACGGCCGCGATCGCCCAAACCCAGTGGATCATGGCCTCCGGCTATCCCGAGAACAACTTCATGACCCAGAACCTGCGCGAGTGGGTGAAGGACGTGGAGAAGGGCACCGCCGGCAAGCTCAAGATCACGCTCCACACGAACGACTCCCTGATCAAGCTCGACAGCATCAAGTCGGCGGTACAGCGCGGCCAGGTGCAGGGCGGTGAGATCCGTCTCGGCGTCTATGGCAACGAGGATCCGATGTACATCCTCGACGGCGTGCCGTTCCTGGCCTCGACCTATGACGATGCCTGGAAGCTGATGGAGTATCAGCATCCTTACTTCCAGGCCGTCTTCGACAAGGCCGGCATGGTGATCGCCGGCTATCAGGTGTGGCCGAGCCAGGGCTTCTACACCAAGACCCCGGTCAACACGGTCGACGACTTCAAGGGCAAGAAGATCCGCATCTACTCGACCGCGACCCAGCGGATGGCGAGCCTGCTCGGCTTCAACGCCACGATCCTTCCTTTCGCTGAAATTCCGCAGGCCTTCTCCACCGGGCTGATCGAAGCGCTGTTCACCAGCGCGCAGACCGGGACCGACATCCAGGCCTGGGACAACACCAAGCACTTCACCAATGTCGGCGCGATTCTCTCGAAGAACGCCCTGATCTTCAACAAGCGCGCCTTCACCAGATTGTCGCCCGCCGAGCAGAAGGTGGTGACCGACGCCTCGGACGCCTACTCCAAGCGCTCCTGGGCACTCAGCAAGGGCGCGCATGAGGAGAAGTCGGCCATCCTGAAGAAGAACGGGATGTCCGTCAGCGAAGGCCCGCCCGCCGTCGTCGACGCGATGAAGAAGGTCGGCGTGCAGATGGCACAGGAATGGAAGAGCACGGCCAATGCCGACGCGATCGCCGTTCTGAACCTCTACATGGCTTCGCAAGCAAAGACGAACTGATCGCCGATCCCAACCGGGCCGCCCGCGCGGCGGCCCGGTGTCTTTTTTTACGGAGTTCCGATGCGGTCAGCCCTCGACACCCTTTACCGCTTGAGTGGTGCTCTCTCCGCTTTCTTCCTTATGATGATCGGCGTTTCGATCGTCGGGCAGATCGCCGGCCGCTTCATCAATGTCGCCTTCGATGCGACCGAAATTTCAGGCTTCTGCATGGCCGCCTCGATGTTCCTGGGGCTGGCCTATACCTTCCGTGCCGGCGCCCATATCCGGGTGAGCCTCCTGATCACGAGGCTCGGTCTCGGCGGCCGGCGATGGGTCCAGATCCTGTGCTGCGCGCTGGGCGGCTTCGGGTGCATCTACTTCGCCGTCAACGTCTGGATGATCGTGCTGGAATCACGCGAGTTCGGTGACACCAGCCCCGGGCTGATGGCGGTTCCCTTCTGGATTCCGCAGATCGGCATGGCTGTCGGGATCAGCATCATGGCGATCGCCTTTCTGGATGAAATGGTTGCCGTTCTTCGTGGCAAGCAGCCGGACTTCACCGATGCCGAGGCGCAGGCGATCGGAGAGATCGAACTCGTCGAGGTGCCGGCCGAGAACGCCAAGAGCCGCGACATGGCGGGAGCCGTCCGATGAACGAATTGGTGGTCGCGGGGACGTTCCTCGGCGTGCTGTTCTTCCTGCTGGCGAGCGGCGTGTGGATCGGCATCTCGCTACTGGTCGTGGGTTTCGTGGCGCTGGCAGTGTTCACGCCCGCCCCGGCCGGATCGCTGCTCGCCACCACCGTCTGGGACGCCAGCTGGAACTGGGCCCTGACGGCGCTGCCGCTGTTCATCTGGATGGGCGAGATCCTGTTCCGCACCAGATTGTCGGAAGACATGTTCAAGGGCCTGGCCCCCTGGCTCGGCTGGCTGCCCGGACGGCTTCTACACGTGAATGTGCTGGGCTGCGCGGTGATGGCGGCGGTTTCCGGCTCCTCTTCGGTCACCTGCGCGACCATCGGCCGGATGTCGATGCCGGAACTGAAGAAGCGCAACTACGACGAAGGCATGTCCATCGGGACGCTGGCCGGGTCCGGCACCCTCGGGCTGCTGATCCCGCCCTCGATCATGATGATCGTCTACGGCATCACCGCGCAGGTTTCGATCGGCAGGCTGTTCATCGCCGGCGTCCTGCCGGGACTAATGCTGATCGGCCTGTTCATGACCTATGTGGCGATCTGGGCCGTGCTGAACCCCACCAAGGTTCCCGCCAACGACCTGCGCATGAGCTTTGCCGAGAAGATGTGGGCATCGCGCCGGCTCATCCCCGTGATCCTGCTGATCGTCACCGTGCTGGGGTCGATCTACGGCGGTGTCGCGACGCCGACAGAAGCCGCGGTGATGGGCGTCATCGGGGCCTTGGCGCTGGCAGTCGCGACCAGGACACTCAACTGGCACACCTTCCGCGAAAGCCTGGAAGGGGCGGTCAAGACCAGTTGCATGATCGGTCTGATCCTGGCCGGCGCGGCTTTCGTCACCATGGCGATGGGCTTCACCGGACTGCCGCGCATTCTCGCCGGCTGGGTACAGGAACTGGGGCTCGACACCTACGGCCTCATCCTTCTCCTGACCTTGCTTTACATCGCCCTCGGCTGCTTCCTGGACGGCGTATCGATGATCGTGCTCACCGCGCCGGTCGTCCTGCCGATGGTCGAGGCGCACCACATCGACCTGCTGTGGTTCGGGATCTACATCGTGCTGGTGGTCGAGATGGCGCAGATCACGCCCCCGGTGGGATTCAATCTCTTCGTCCTGCAGGGACTGACCGGCAAGAACCTGTGGACCGTCACGGTCGCATCCCTTCCCTTCTTCCTGCTGATGATCGTCGGCATCATACTGATCGTCATCTGGCCGGAGATCGTGACCATGCTGCCGCGCTACATGATCATGCAGCAGTAGCGATCGGGGCGTGGCCGGCCCGGCGCCATAGCCCGTCGGCGACCGCCTGGGCCCGGCGAACGACCTCCTCGGCATCGAACAGGGTTGGGCGGCCGTCCTCCAGCACGATGCGGCCGTCGACGATCACGGTCTTCACGGTGTTGCCGCTGCCGGAATGGACGACGATGCCGGCCCCGTCGACGATCGGCCGAAGGCTGGGCGCGGCGGGATCCAACAGGACGAGATCGGCCTTCGCACCTGGCCGGATGACACCGACCTCTCCCTCGAGGCCGAGCGCGGCCGCACCGTTGCGCGTGGCCCAGCCCAGCACCTCCTCCGCCTTGATGCCGTAGCCTGCCCCCTTCATGCGGGCGACGGCGATGGCGAGCCGCATGCTTTCGAACATGTCGGCCGACTTCGTATCGGTGCAGAGCGTGATCGACGCTCCAGCGTCACGCAATGCGATGATCGGAGCGATGCCGCCATGCGCGGCGTTACCGATCGGCGCATGCGCCACCCGCACGCCCGCCGCGCCGACACGGGCGATCTCGCCCGGATCGAGCCAGATGCAATGGGCGGCGATCAGGTCGGGGCCGAGCAGACCCAGGTCGTCCAGCAGTTCATGCGGGGCCATACCCTCGCGCGAACGCACGGCGTCGACCTCGCCCTTGGACTGCGCCAGATGGGTATGCAGCGGAATGCCGCGTGCCCTGGCCTCGCGGCCGCAGGCGGCGAGCAGCGCACGCGAGCAGGTATCCGGCGCATGCGGGGCCAGGATGGCGTGGATTCGTCCATCCTCGGCGCCATCCCAGCGATCGAACAGGGCGAGGCTTTCCTCCAGCAAGCGCTCGCCCGCCGCCTGATCGAAGCGCCAGCGCCCTTCCGCCAGTTCGGCGGTATCCACATCGGCGATCCGTCCGCCGATGAAGGCCCGCAGTCCCGTCGCCGCTGCGGCACGGGCCAAGGCGTCAGGGTGGAGATAGAAGTCGACCACGGTGGTGCAGCCCGCCCGCAGCATCTCGAAATGCCCAAGGAGAGCCAGGTGATAAGCCTCCTCCGCCGACAGCCAATGTCCTTGCGGAATGCCCTTGGTATAGGCCGGCGCAAAGCCCCGGTCCTCGACCATGCCGCGCACGATCATCAAGGGCGTGTGGTTATGGGTATTGACGAAACCCGGCATGACGATGCCCCCGCCGGCCGAGAGGCGCCGCCGGGGTGTCCAGGACGCGGCCGGACCGATCCCGGCGATCCGGTCGCCCACCACCGCCACCGAACCGCGCAAGGCGGCACCGGCGCCCTGCAGGACGACGGCGTCTTCGATCAGAAGGTCACAGGGCGCATTCTCGATCATCGGTACCCTCCTCGGTTTGTCGGGCGCGGGGCAAGGAGCTTGCCGAACCGGTGCCGGACATGAGCGCGGCGCGGGGCGTTTCCGCCACCGCGCCGCGATCCTACGCCAGGAGGAGGCCGATCAGGTGTGCCGGCGGCGTCCCCAGACGAGACCGAGAAGGCCGAGGCCCAGCAGCCCCAACGTCGCCGGTTCCGGCACGCTGGTGGAAGCCGTGGGGACAACGTCGGACCACCTGGTGCCCAGCACCAGTTCGTCGATGGTGACGCCGTCCGATGCGCCGAGGTTGGCCGACCGGATTCCGATCATGTTGAACTCAGCGATGGTACCGACATTGGTCGCGGTCACGTCGGGGGTATCGAAATCATTGGACTCCGGATTGACCCAGAGGTCGAAGGTATCGAAGTTGCCGGGATCGGACTTCGCCAGCCTGCCGACAATCAGGTAGGTCTCGCCGGACACGAGGTTGCCGGAATAGGACTCATCGCCGAGCGCCAGCCGGCTGAAGAAATCCATTCCCGTGCTGCCCGAGCCCTGGTTGGCCTTCAGCCCGATATTGGGGCGGTTGGTGTGGTCTCCGGACGCGTTATTGTCGAACCAGATCGCGGCGAAGTCATTGCCGGTGATGCTACCGGTGAACTTCATCAGAAAGCTGATGTAGATCGCCGTCTCGCCCGCATCGTCGCCGAACGCAGAGGACAGGGTGCGGTTGACGGCGTTCGTGGCGTTCCCCGTATGTTGGAGCGCTTTGGCGCCTCCAGACACGACGCCCCCGCCCGGGACGGCGTAGGTGAGCGAGGGCGAGGTCGGGACCACGACGTCCGAGGCGCTGGCGGACCCATCGACCCAGGCTCCCGCCCAGCCCGTTCCGCTTCCCTGCCCGCCGAGATTGCCGTTGTTCAGCGTATTGAAGGACTCGTTGGCGACGACCGCCCCTTGTGCTCCCGCGGCGAAGCCCAACACCAATCCGACGGCGGCAATCTTCACAACGAAACGCATCTTTTGGCTCCTATCATGATGGTGGAACATCAAGAGCAGGAACCGGGCCAACGTCACAAGTCCATGATTTCACTTGCATTTGGAGGCGATGAGAAATCAGATCGTAAGAAAACATGACATTAATATTATGTAAATATTAACAGTGTATTTACCATTAATATTCACCTTGGCGCACGGATTGGGGTGTGGCGCGCCGGCGGCCACCCCGCCTTTCACCGAGCCAGTCGTTCCAGAGTTTCGACTGCGAGACGCCGCGTGAGTTCACCGGCGGGGAGATCGCGACCGAGAGGGGCCGCCTGTCCGGACCACAGCGACATGAAGTCGCCCGACCCCGCCGGTTCGGTCGCCGCCCGCAGCGGCGCCAGGGCACCGCCGGCAAGCGGGAAGGCTGGGGCCTCGTCCGACATTGGTCCCACTTCCCGGACGATACGATTGACGATGCCGCGCGCCGGCCGACCGGTAAAGACGTTCGTCAAGGCGGTGGCATTGTCCTTTGCGGCCTTGAGCGCGCGGCGATGAACGGCGGGAACCTTGGCTTCCGGGCAGAACAGGTAGGCGGTGCCGATCTGCGCGGCGGCTGCGCCCAGGGCGAAGGCGGCGACAATGCCGCGTGCATCGCCGATGCCGCCGGCCGCGATCACCGGCACCCGGACCGCGTCCACCACCTGCGGCACCAACGCCATCGTCCCGACCTGGGTCGAGATGTCCTCGCCCAGGAAAATGCCGCGATGCCCGCCGGCCTCGAAGCCCTGGGCGATGATCGCATCGCAGCCGGCATCCTGCAGCCACCGCGCCTCGTCCACCGTGGTCGCCGAGGAGATCACCTTGGCCCCGGTGGCCTTGACCCGCGCCAGCAGGCCCTTCTCCGGCAGGCCGAAATGGAAGCTCACCACTTCCGGCCTGAACTCCTCCACCAAATCACAGGATGCCGCATCGAAGGGCATGCGGTTCGATGCCGGGACCGGCGCCCGGGGATCGAACCCGAGTTCGATGTAGTAGCTTTCGAGGCGCCGCCGCCAGCCTGCCTCGCGCGCGGTGTCGGGCTCGGGCGGCGCATGGCAGAAGAAATTGACGTTGATCGGGCGCGACGTCCGTTGGCGGATGATGCCGAGTTCGGTGCGCAGCTGCTCCCCGCTCAGCATGGCGCAGGGCAGCGAGCCGAGCCCGCCGGCTTCCGACACGGCGATCACCATCTCCGATAGCACCGGCCCCGCCATCGGGGCCTGGATGATCGGCAGGTCGATACCGAAGAGATCCTGGACGCGCCGATCAGGCCACATTGCGCGTTCTCCTCCGTCCGGGCGCCGGAGCGCCGATCAATAGCAGGTCGGCCAATAGGCAAGCGGCTTCGGATGCTCGCGCGTGCCGGGTTCGAGGCGGAAGCGGTCGACATGGGCGCGCAGCCAGGCGCGCGTCTCAGCCGGATCGATGATTTCGTCGACCGCCATGCTGCCGGCGGCCCCGTCCGGACCGGTGTCATGCGACCATTCTTCGATCAGCCTTGCCCGCTCGGCTTCCGGATCGACAGATTGCCGCAGCTTCTCGGCATGCACGACGTTCACGCCCACGGCCGGGTCCATGAAGCTGATCTCGGCATTGGGCCAAGACGCCACCTGGACCGCGCCGGTGTCGTTGCCCGACAGCGAGAAATAAGCCAGCCCGAATGCTTTGCGCATCACGATGCTGAGGCGCGGCACCCGGCAGAGGGCGAGCGCCTCCAGGAACATGATGGCCCGCGAGAGGATACGTTCATGCTCCACCTGCTTGCCGACCATGAAGCCCGGCACGTCCTGCAGGAAGATCAGCGGAATGTTGAAGGCATCACAGAGGCAGGTGAAGGACGTCGCCTTGTCGCAGGCCTGCGGCGTCAAGGCGCCGGCGCCGTGCATGGGCTGGGAAGCGAGGAAGCCCACCGTGCGCCCCGCCACGCGACCGAGCGACGTAACGAGGCCCCGGCCGAAATTGGGCTTCAGCTCGAACTGCCTGCCGTCGTCGGTCAGCCGCTTGATCACCCGCCGGACGTCGTAGCCACGGGTTCGCTGCAGCGGCACCAGGTCGTAGATGTGCTCGTCCCGCTCCATGCTGCCGTCCCAGGGCTTGCGGGCCGGTTCCTCCCAGGCGTTCTGGGGCAGGTAGTCGAGCAGTTCCTTCACCATCCCGATCGCTTCGTCTTCCGATTCCGCGACCCGATCGATCTGGCCGGTGATGCGGTCGTGCACATCGGCGCCACCCAACTCCTCGAAGCCGACCTTCTCGCCGGTGGCGATCTCGATGACCCGCGGACTGGTGACGGCGAGCGTAGTGCCGCGCACCTGGATCACGACGTCGGAGAGGGCCGACTTGAAGGAAGAGCCACCGAAGCTCTCGCCGGCGATCACCGTCACCGTGGGCACGGCGCGCGCCCGAGCGGCGAAGACGGTATCGGGCGAAACCTTGGCGAAGCCGGCCGATCCCAGCGTGTCGGGCAGGCGGGCGCCACCGGTCTCGCCGAAATAGACGTAAGGGGTTCCGTCACGGAAGGCCTGTTCGTAGATCCGTCCCAGGCGCTTCGTACCGATCACCGAACTCGATCCATGCAACACCGTGACGTCGTCGCCCGCCACCGCGACCGGACGTCCGGCAACCTTGCCGAGGCCGCCCACCTTGCCGTCGCCGGGTGTCGCCGCCGCCGCGCCTGGCCATTCGGAATGCGCGAAAGTACCGATCTCCTGGAAGCTGCCGGGATCGAGCAGCCGCTCGATCCGCTCGCGGATGGTGAGACGGCCCTTGGCATGCACCCGGGCGATCTTGGCATTGCCGCCCATGGCGGTGCGGATGGTCTCGCGGCGCGCCCGGAACTCGGCGGCCTTCGATTTCAGGTCGGTCATTGTCCCAACTTCATGGTGGAGGGAAGCCAGGTGGCGATCCCGGGAAAGACGATGAGGATGGCGAGCGCCAGGATCAGCATCGCGATGTAAGGGACCGCCGCCTTGTCGATCTCCGAGAGCGGCGCCTTGGTGATCGACTTGATGACGATCAGGTTCATGCCGACCGGCGGTGAGATCAGGGCCAGTTCGAGATTGATGGTGAGCAATATCCCGTACCAGACCTTGTCGATGCCGAGGGCATCCAGCACAGGGAGGACGACGGGCGTCGTGATCAGGATGATCGAGATCGATTCCAGGATCAGCCCGAGGATGAAGATCAGAATCATGACGGCGATCAGGAACTGGACCTCGGAGACGTTCCAGCGCAACGCCAGTTCGACCGCCTGCTTGGGAATATTGAGCTTGGTCAGCATGTAGCCGAAGAGCGCCGCGCCGACGATGATCATGAAGAGGACGGCCGAGGTACGGGCGGCGTCCATGCCGCCCTCCCATAGGTCGCGCCAGCCGAAGGTGCGGTAGACGAAGACCGCGATCAGGAGCGCCCAGAGAGCGCCGGTGCCGGCCGCCTCGGTCGGCGTGAAGACACCGAAATAGATGCCCCCGAGGACGAAAGGCGGCAGCGTCAGCGCCCAGAACGAGCGCTTGATCGCGACCGCGGCCTCGCTCAGCGAGGGGGCCGGCAGGCGCGGCCTGGGCGGCACGGCCCGGCGCTCGCGGATGCCTTCGGTCAGCATGCACCAGGAGGCGAAGAGGCCGGCGACCATCATGCCGGGAAGCACGCCGGCGAGAAACAAGGCGCCGATCGAGGTGTCGGAGACGAATCCGTAGAGGATCATCGGCGCGGAGGGCGGGATCAGGATGCCGAGCGTGCCGCCGCCGGCCACCACACCGTAAGCGCCACGCAGGGAATAGCCGAACCTGACCATCTGCGGGATCGCCACCTTGCCGATGGTGAGCGCGGTCGCCACCGAGGAGCCGGAGATGGCGGCGAAGATCCCGCAGGCGAAGACGGTGGCGACACCGAGCCCGCCGGGCAGGTGCCGCACCAGGGTATGGAGCGTGGTGTAGAGGTCGTCGACGACCCTCCCCTTCACCATGAAATGCGCCATCAGCATGAACAGCGGGATGGCGACCAGCAGGTAGGAGTTGATGTTGCCGTAGACCACCTCGCCGATGGAGGAGATGCCGCCCTCGACGATCAGGAGCCCGCCGAGGGAGAACAGCACCAGGCCCGCCATCATGGGCATGCCGGTGTAGAGCAGCAGAATGAGGCCCGCCAGGACCAGCAGAAAGGTCATTCGGTGGCCCGGGGAGATCCGTCATCAGCCGGTTCTTCCGGCAGGGGCTCGAGACCGGCGGCGACGGCGAGAAGCTGGGCCAGCGCCACCAGCAGCATCAGGCCCGCACCGATCGGGACAAACACCTGGATCAGCCAGAGCGGCAGGTGATCTATCGACATCGGCATCGCGCCGATCATGCGGCTGAAGGCGGCCGCCTCCCATCCCTGCCAGACGAGGATGGCCGCCGTCGCGGCGAGACAGGTGATACCGAACGCCTGAAGCAACCGCCGGGTGCGTCCGCGCGCGCGCTCGAGCAGCAGATCGACGCCGACGTGCTCGCCGCGGCGCTGCGCCTCGCCCACCGCCAGCATGACCAGGATCACGATCAGCCATCCGCCCACCTCGTCCGACCAGGAGGGCAAGAGGCCGAAGAAATAGCGTGCAACGACCGCCCCGCAGACCAGTGCGAGGCAGCCGAGCGTCACGATCCCCGCCAGGGCGGCGGCGACCCGGGAAACCCAGGACGCCACCGCCGTCACGCGGAGCGATAGAGCGACCAGCATGGGCCGCTCCGGCCGATCAGAGCTTGTTCATCAGCTCGATCAGCTTCTTGCCTTCATCGCCGGTGCTGTCGATGAACGCCTTGATGACGGGCGGCTGCATGGCCTTCTTCCAGACCTCTTCCTGCTCGGGGGTGTGGATGGTGAGCTGCATGCCCTTGGCCTTCAACTGCTCCACGGCATCGGTCGCGGTCTTCTCGGTGATGGCGACCGAGTCCTGCTCGGCCTTCTTCGCCGCCGCTTCCAGCGCCTCGCGATGCGCCGGCGTCAGCTTCGCCCACCAGGCCGGATTGACGAACATGTGGAAATAGACGGTCAGCGCCGGGGTGACGGTGCCGTATTTCTGCACCTCGTAGTAGCGCCGGCTGAAGGCTGCCGAGACGTCCGTGAGGCCGGCATCGAGCACGCCGGTCGACAGTGCATTGTAGACCTCCGCCCCGGACATCGCCGAGGTGGAGGCGCCCACCGCCAGCAGCGCCTCGTCCGCCAGCTTGTTGAAGCCGCGGATCTTGACCCCCTTGAAGTCCTCGAGGTTCACCAGCGGCTTCTTGCCCGAGGTGAAGATCGCCTGCCGGGTGATGTAGAACCAGGCGAGGTTCTTCACTCCCTTCTGCGCCATCTTGTCTTCCAGCATCTTGGCAGCCTCGGAACCCGGGAACTTCTTGATCCGGTCCAGGCTGGAGAAGAAGTAGGGAATCACCACCACGTTCATCTCGGGCAGGGTGTTGCCCCACTGGAAATTGACCACCAGCGCGGCCTCGATCGAACCGCGCGCGACGGCGGCGTGATTCTCGGCCGCCTTGTGCAGCTGCTCGGCCGGGAAGATCTGGATCTGCACCTCGCCCTTGGTGCGCGCCTCCACATCGGCCTTGAAACCCTCCAGCATCTTGTGGAGGTGATGTGCGGTCGGCACCTGATGGCTGATGCGCATGGTGACGGTCTGGGCGGCGGCCGGCAGGGCCAGCGCAAGGGCCGCGACGGCGGCGAGCAGCGGAAGTCGCATCTGGATTCCTCCCCCTAGTGCGAAGGGGGCGCATTCTTCGGCGCGGCGGCCCTAGCGTCAAGGCGCATGCGAGCGCTAGTCTCAATCGCATCATGTCCCTGTTCGACCTGTCGGGCCGCGTCGCCCTGATCACCGGTTCCGGCCGCGGCCTGGGCCTCGAGATGGCCAAGGGCCTTGCCGCCAGCGGCGCCAAGGTCCTGATCAACGGCCGGAACCCCGCCACGCTGCAACCGGCGATCACCGGCATCCGCGCCGCCGGAGGAATCGCCGAAGCCGAAGCCTTCGACGCCTCCGCGCCCACCGCGATCGACGCGGCGATCGGCGGGCTGGTCGAGCGGCATGGCCGCCTCGACATCCTGGTCGCCAATGTCGGCCAGCGGAACAGGAAGGGTCTGTTCGAACTCACCGCCGCCGAGGTCGCCGAGCTGATCGAGGCCGACCTGACCGGGCCGTTCCTCCTGGCCCGGGCCGCGGGCCGGGTGATGAAGGCGGCCCGCTGGGGCCGGATCATCTTCGTCTCCTCCATCGCCGGGCCGCTGGTCGCCCGGCCCGGGGACGCGGTCTATCCGGCCGCCAAGGCCGGCATCGTCGGCGCCATGCGGGGTTTCGCCGCGGAACTCGGGCCCTTCGGGGTCACGGTGAACGGCATCGCCCCGGGCTTCTTCGCCACCGAGACCAATGCCGAGCGCGCCGCAGACCCCATCGCGGGGGCCGCCATGGCCGCCCGCACGATGGTCGGCCGCTGGGCCCGGCCGGAGGAGATCGCGGGTGCCGCGGTCTACCTCGCCTCCCCCAACGCCTCTTTCGTTACGGGTCATCTTTTGGTGGTCGACGGGGGCACCACCGCCTCCTTCTGAGGTGCTTCCCCGAACGCCCCCGCCCCGCTAGCCTTTGCCCAACGCCATTGACGGGAGGAAAAACGATGGCAAACCGCCTGACGCCGGCCCAGATGAAAGAATACGAGGAGGACGGCCTCACCATCGTGCGGGGCATGTTCGACCCGGCCGAAACCGACCTGCTGCGCCGCGCCATGGAGGAAGACCCCGAGGTGCGGGACCACATGATCGACCGCATGGACGGCGAAGGCGGCCGCACCCGCATCGCGCTGTGGAACCGCGCCGGGGACAGCGTCTACGGCATCGCCGCGCGGTCGGAGCGGATGGCCGACACCTCCGCCGCCCTGATCGGCTCGCCGGTCTATCACTTCCAGTCCAAGCTGACCGCAAAGATGCCCTATGAGGGCGGCGCCTGGGAGTGGCACCAGGACTACGGCTACTGGTACTATAACGGCTGCCTCGCCCCGGCGATGACGAGTTGCATGATCGCGCTCGACAAGACCACCAGGGAGAACGGCTGCCTGCAGCTGGTGAAGGGTTCGCACAAGCTCGGCCGGGTCGATCATGTGCCGCTGACGGCGGGCCAGAACGAAGCCGATCCGGAGCGGATGAAGGTGATCCTGGAGCGGCATGAGCTGATCCATGCCGAGCTGGAGCCGGGCGATGCCCTCTTCTTCCACTGCAACACGCTGCACCGCTCGGACCAGAACCGCTCCGCCAACCGGCGCTGGACGCTCATCATCTGCTACAACGCCGTCTGGAACGACACGTTCAAGCGCGAGGACGACCGCTATTTCGTGCCGCTCGACATCGTGCCGGACGCGGCCCTGAAGGAAGCGGGCCTGCGCTTCGCCAAGGGCGACGGCGGCGAGCACTTCACCTCCAAGCCTTTCGTTCCCGACGTGACGCGCATGCGGAAGGCCTCCTGAGCCGCATGCAATCGAACACCAGGTCGCTCTACTACACCGCCGACCACGAAGCGTTCCGCGATACCGTGCGGCGCTTCGTGGAACGCGAAATCGCGCCCTTCGTCAACGAATGGGACGAGGCGGGCGAGTTCCCGCGCGAACTCTACAGGAAAGCCGCCGCCACCGGCCTGCTCGGCCTCGGCTACCCGGAGGAATACGGCGGCACGCCGCAGGTCGACCGCTTCTATCGGCTGGTGATGAGCCAGGAGCTGTGCCGGGCCGGATCGGGCGGCGTATCCGCCAGCCTGATGAGCCATACGATCGGCTGCCCGCCGATCAACCGGCTCGGCACCGACGAGCTGAAGCGGCGCGTGCTCACCCCCGTGCTGGCCGGCGAGAAGATCGCGGCGCTGGCCATTACCGAGGCGTCGGGCGGGTCGGACGTCGCCGGCATCCGCACCACGGCAAAGCGGGTTGGCGATCGCTACGTCGTCAACGGTTCGAAGATGTTCATCACCTCCGGCATGCGGGCCGATTTCTATACCGTGGCCGTCCGTACCGGCGGCGAAGGGCGGCACGGGCTGTCGCTCCTGATGATCGAGCGCGACAGGAAGGGCTTCACCCGAACCAAGCTCGACAAGATGGGCTGGTGGGCATCCGATACCGCGGCGCTCTATTTCGACGATGTCGAGGTGCCGGTCGAGAACCTGATCGGCGCCGAGAACGAAGGCTTCAAGGGGATCATGCTCAACTTCAACGACGAGCGGCTCTCCATGGCCTCGGGCGCCACCGGTTTCGCCAGGGTCTGCTTCGAGGAGGCGGCGAACTACGCCCGTGAGCGCACCACCTTCGGCAAACGCCTCGCCGACCACCAGGTGATCCGCCACAAGCTGGTCGACATGGCGATGCGGATCCAGGCAAGCCAGGCCTTCCTGGAACAAACCACCTGGCGGGTCGACCAGGGCGAGAGCCCGGTCGCCGATCTGTGCATGCTGAAGAACCAGGCGAGCCAGACCATGGCCTTCTGCGCCAGCGAGGCGGTGCAGATCTTGGGCGGCGCCGGCTTCATCCGCGGCC